>NZ_JBFRDA010000025.1:0-48356 GCF_052113345.1 Pseudarthrobacter sp. YAF2
ATGTTTTATATCTACACCCCAACCTTCAACACCTCCTCAAAGTCATGTTTTATATCTACACCCCAACCTTCAACACCTCCTCAAAGTCATGTTTTATATCTACACCCCAACCTTCAACACCTCCTCAAARTCATGTTTTATATCTACACCCCAACCGGAAGGTGGGGCGGTTTGCCGATCAATACATTTGCTCGGGATACACGGCGCGCAGCCGCAGAAAACTACAGGGTTGCATTCTGGAAAATCGCTGATACGTTTATTCGCAGCATCGCAGATCAGGCGTTGCTGGCCCACGAAAAGAGAGGCGGACTACTATGGCTTCCGGAACAAATAGCACGGAACGTAATAACGATCATCCGAAACGACGTAAACTATCTGCACAAAACCACTTAGGTTTCGATGGAGCCACCCAATCATTTTTAAATTCCCCTAACTCAGCCCTGGACGGCATAAAGTCAGATGACCTTTGGCCGACCTGTGCTGGGCCCGGTCGGAACGGAGAGGCGAAGTGCGGCAACCCGGTTGTAAAGCGATCGGCCAGATTGTGCGCCTCTCACGACCGTCAATTGCGCTTGAACGGTGAGTTAGTTCCTTTGCGGACGCGGAAAAGCAAGGCTCCTTGCGTGGGTCCCGGCCATAGCGATGAGGTCTGTGGCCGTCGGGTCTACTTCCGGGAGCCCGGACAGGATGATGGCGTCTGCAAGTCACACTACGACCAGCTAAAGCGCAGGGGGTGGCTAAGTGCCATAGCGCCGAAGCCTGCCCCGGTTCCTGATTCCTTTTGCAAGGGACCCGGGCAAGATGGTTCCCCCATTTGTGACCGTAAGGCACAGTACGGCTCCGGCTACTGTGGCCCACACGACCGGCAGTACCGCAAGACCGGGAATCTTAAAGCAATCCGCCGCATCAACACTCCGGACGGACCTTGCATAGCTCCTGGTGATGGAGGGTCAGCGTGCGGGCGCTCCATCAAGAACAAGGCGCTGAAACTCTGTGGTGGCCATTACGCCCAGCAGCGGCGCGGGGATCACCTGACACCATTGAAGACGAGCAGGAAGAGGGGTGTGTCTACTCCCTGCAAATTTCCTGGATGCCGGTACCTTGATGCTCCGGACGGCAATGGATACTGTCGCCACCATTGGCGCCAGCAGTACCTAGGCCAGGAGCTGGTCCCCCTTAGGGGAACTCCGAACCGCGGTCGCCTAGTACTTTTACGCGATGCTTCTGGTAACAAGTTGTGCCCATCGTGCGGCGAGTGGAAACCCGAAGCTGACTTCAGCAGGAACTCCAAGTCCAGCGACGGACTGAATCATAGATGCAGGCGTTGCCACGCGTCGGCGCAAAAGAAGGCAAAGTACGGCATCAGCCTTGTCGAGTTCGAATCGTTCTTACAGGCCCAGGGAGGGACTTGTGCGATTTGCCCAGCAACCGCAGGGCCGGACGGTCGTCGCTTGTCCATAGATCATGACCACGCTTGCTGTCCCGGAACACTCTCCTGCGGGAAGTGCATCCGAGGACTTCTTTGCCCCGACTGTAATCGTGGTCTGGGCCTATTTCGCGACAACATCAGCTCACTGTTGAGGGCGGCGGAGTACGTCCGGAGAGGTGGTGCGATCGAACCTGATATCCGAACGCTCGAGGTTGACAATGACCAGGCCGACTGCCATGGAGGCGACGACGCCCCATTTGTTGAAGAACCAAGATCTGGCAGCATCGATGATGATGATGACGACGAGGGACTCATGGTCGCTGCCTAAGGGGCCGTCCATTGGTTCTCGCATTCGTCAAGGGCGCGTTCGGCTCAAGCCGAACGCGCCCTTGGTTGATTCTGTACCTCTGGAATTGTTCAGAGTGTCTGGGTCAGTCGATGTGCACCAGTTCCTTTTCACTGCTCGAAGATTCGGCATCCGGCCGAACGTCATGCCTCCGGTGGTTCAGCCAGTTAACCACCGTCAGGAGTCCCACAAGCCCGAAAGTGCTGAGCAGCTGGGGACGGGAATCTTCGCCGATGAAGCCCACCGTAAAGATCGCCGCCAAGATAACCAGGCCAACTACTGTCAGCCACGGGAAGCCGGGCATCCGCAGGGGAAGCGCCGTTCCGTCGCGGTCGGCCCGGAGGCGCAGCGCCAGCTGGGCCAGGAGCGCGGACGTCCAAACGAGCAGGCAGGTGGAGCCCACGATGTTCAGCAGGACCGGAAGCACCTTCTCCGGGAAGGCCAACTCCAGCACCACCGTGACAACGCCGAAGGCGACGCTGGCCAGGACCGACACCACCGGCACCCGGGCCTTAGACACGGAAGCGAGCCAACGCGGCGCTTCACCCCGCTCGGCCAGGGAGAACGCCATCCGAGAAGCCCCGTAAAGGTTGGCGTTGAGTGCTGAGAGCAGTGCTGCGACGGCGACCAGTGTGATGGCGGTGGCCGCACCGGGCATGCCGGCGGCGTCCAGCACCGCGGCGAACGGGCTCTTCAGACCCGCCGAACCCACGGGAACCACCGCTGCGATCACGAAGATCGCGCCAATGTAGAACACCAGGATGCGCCACAGCACCGTCCGGACTGCCTTCTTCACGCTGCGGGCCGGCTCTGCGGTCTCGGCTGCAGCCACGGACACGATCTCGGTGCCGCCGAACGCGAACGCCACCACAAACAACGCCGTGGCAATCCCTGCGAAACCACTGGGCGCGAAGCCCGCACCCGTGAAGTTGGCCAGGCCCGGCGACTGCACGCCCGGCAGCCAGCCGAACAGCAGCGCGGCACCCACCAGGAGGAACCCGACGATCGCCGCCACCTTGAGCAGGGCGAACCAGAACTCGAACTCACCGAAGTTCTTCACGCTGGTCAGGTTCACGGCGGTGAGCACCACGATGAACACGAAAGCCATCAGCCATACCGGCAGCGCCGGGAAGATGGTGGCCAGCAGGCCTGCCGCTCCGAGAGCCTCGGCTGCGATGACCACTACGAGCTGCAGCCACCACAGCCAGCCGACGGTTGCACCGGCCACCGGGCCGTAGGCCTTGGCGGTGTAGACGGAGAATGCGCCGCTGTCCGGGTTGGCGGCGGCCATCTCGCCGAGCGCCCACATCACCAGGATGATGAGGGTGCCAGCCACGAGGTAGGAGATCAGGACCGCCGGTCCGGCGGCCTGGATGCCCGCGCCGGAGCCGATGAACAGTCCCGCGCCGATGGCACTGCCCAGGCCCATCATGGTGAGCTGCCGGGGTTTGAGGGCCGCGCCGAGTGGGCGGGCAGACGTCTTTGTCTGTTGTTCCATGGGGATTCCTCTTGGTTGTAGGTGGAACTGTTGGGGATAAAGAGTTCAGGCTGCGTGGGCTGCGAGGAGCCGGAGCACGCGGTTGTTGGAGACGGCGTCGGCAACGGTGATCCGCACGCCGTCGCCCGGGTACGTCCGCACCATGATGCCCGCGCCATTGAACGCGTCCACCAGCGTCGCCAGGAGCGCAGCATCGGCGCGGATCCACAGGAAATTGCCCTGGCTCGGCTGCAGCTTCCAGCCCTGAACTTCCAGTTCAGCGGCCATCCGTACGCGCTCATGCTTCACGGCGAAGACCCGGGCTTCCATCTCCTCCCCCGCGTCCAGCGACGCTATGGCCGCCTTCTGGGCCAGCGCGCTCACGCCGAAGGGCAGGGCGGTCCGGCGCAGTCCCTCGGCGACGGCCGGTGCCGCCACCGCGTAGCCCACGCGCAGGCCGGCGAGTCCGTAGGCCTTGGAGAAGGTGCGCAGGATGCAGACGTTCGGGTACTGGCGGTAGAGCGCCAGGGAGTCGGGGCCGCCGCCGGTGTCGGCGTACTCCACGTATGCCTCGTCGATCACCACGAGAACGTCCGAACGGACACCCTGCAGGAAGGCCTCGAGGCGCTCGTGGCTGATCGGGACGCCGGTGGGGTTGTTGGGCGTGCAGAGCAGGATCACCTTGGTCCGGTCGGTGACGGCCGCGGCCATGGCGTCCAGGTCGTGTCCCTCCAAGTCGTCAAGCGGGACGCGGACCGGCCGGGCTCCCGCCAGTTCCACCAGGATGGGGTACGCCTCAAAGGAGCGCCATGCGAACACCACCTCATCCCCGGCGTCGCACAGTCCGGTGATGATCTGCTGCAGGACACCCACGCTGCCGGGTCCAACCGCCACTTCCTCCACGGTGACGCCCAGGTGCCGGGCAAGCCGTTCGCGGAGTTCGACGGCGGCCATGTCCGGGTAGCGGTTCATCCTGCCGGCCGCGTCAGTCACCGCAGCGATGGCTGCGGGAAGGGGCTCGTAGTGGCTTTCGTTGCTGGCGAGGGCGGCGATGTCCGCGCCGGCGCTGCGCCGGCCCGGGACGTAGGACGGAAGCCCGGTCACCGCGCCGCGAAGGGTGGGCAACGCAGTTTCGGGAACGGCCACAAGCTGATCACTGGTCATGAGGTCTGATCATGGAAGTGACCCGGACCACAATGCAAGGTAGGCTCCGGTGCTTGGGACTTCTGCTCAACTTCTAGTACCTCGGGTGAAAATATGACCATCACAAACTCTCGCACCCTCGATTCCCTCGACGGCCGGATCATCCTCGCCCTGGACAAGGACCCCGAAGCCAGCGCCCTGGCACTCTCCCGGACACTCGGCGTCGCCCGCAACACCGTCCACGCCCGGCTGGCACGGCTGGAGCGCAGCGGCGCGCTCCGCTCCTTCAGCCGCAGGCTGGACCCCGCCGCCCTGGGCTACGAACTCATGGCCTTCCTGTCCCTCTCGATCAGCCAGACCCGGACCGGCTCGGTGGAGAACGGGCTCGCCGCGATCCCGGAGGTCATCGAGGTGCACGCCACCACCGGGGACGCGGACCTCATGGCCAAGGTGGTGGCGCGCGGCACGGCCGACCTCTACCGCATCACCAACGAGATCCTGGAGATCGACGGGATCGAGCGGACCAGCACGGCCATCTCCATCCTGGAACTCATGCCGCCCCGCTACGACGGCCTCATCAGCCGGCTTTCGGAACAGGAATCCCGCCCGCCAGTTTAAACGCGGTGACATGCCGATCCATGAGGGACCCAACCAGAGGCGCTGTGAATGTCTGCAATTTTGCCGCAACAGAATATCCCAATTTTTGGCACGCGCGGCTCATGGTTCTGCGTGCGTCCACCGGCGGTCTCCCGGCATATGATTCTCGATGCATCAATTACCTATTTCTATTTGGGGGAATCCTTGAAAAAGTCCTTTGCATCTCTTGCTCTCGTGGCCGTTCTTGCCTTGACGGCGTGCGGCGGAGCAGGAAGCACCACAGGCGGTGCTTCCGACTCTAAGACGACGCCCGAGGCTCCGAAGGTCCCCGACCTGACTGGCGCTTGGAAGCAGAGCAACCCGAACAGCGAGAAGTCGTACCAGCAGGCAAGCATCACCGCCGACAAGATGACCATCGAGTGGGTTTCCGACGGTGGCAATACGACCTCGATCTACTGGGTCGGAACGTTCGCTGGCCCCACCGGCGCCAATGAACCCTACACTTGGACGTCACAACGGGATGTCGACGCCACCAAGTCGGCCCTCCTCGCATCCAGTGACGCGACAAAGGAATTCAAATACGAAGGCGGCAGCATCAGCTATAAGGTCAGTGCACTTGGAACCACCACGACGGTAAACCTCAAAAAGAACTGATACCCGGAGTATGTGACCTTGGCTGTCTAGGTGAGGGTACGACTGCACGAAATTGCTCGGCTTCGCTGATTCCAAAGGTATGGCTGCTGCTCGTGAGCTCAGCAGCCATACCTTTGTGGCGCCACCGGATGGTCCCTCAGCGATTTGGCATTCACATTTAGGATGTCGACGGGTGAGCCCGGTCTACTGAAGCACCTCAACTAAGAGAGTGATTGCCACTTTACGTTATTGGCGTAGCTGGGCGTTTTGTCACTTCCTCGCTCTCCTGCTGCCAAAAGTCCCAGCCGAAATCTCGTCTCTTGCCGATCTGTGGGCTAGGCCACACGATGCCTGCATGACTACTCTCACCGTCTCCGGCCGCGTGGCGCAGGTTCTCAGCAGCTATGTCAGCGACGTCTACGGCGTCATGGGCAACGGCAACGTCTATTTCCTGGACGCCGCCGAGCAGCAGGGCCTCCGCTTCACCCCCGTCCGGCATGAGGGCGCCGCCATCGCCGCCGCCGACGCCTACTACCGGACCTCGGGCCGGCTCGCGGTGGGCACCACCACCTACGGTCCCGGCTACACCAACGCGCTCACCGCCCTGGCCGAGGCTGTCCAAGCGCAGATCCCGGTCGTGCTGGTCACCGGGGACGCCCCCACCAGCGGCGCCCGGCCCTGGGACGTGGACCAGGCCGCCATCGCCGCCGGCCTCGGCGCGGCCACCTTCACCGTCACACGCGACGCCGCGGGCGCCGTCACCCGGCAGGCAGTGGAGTACGCACTCACCCGGCGCACCGCCGTCGTGCTCGCCATCCCCTACGATCTCGCCGTACTCGAGGCTGCGGACGACGACCTTCCGGAACCGGCGGCACCACAGGTGACGGACGGCGTCGACGGCGGCCTTGGGCAGGTTGCCCGCCTCCTCGCCGGCGCCAGGCGGCCGCTGATCCTGGCCGGCCGGGGCGCGCACCTCGCCGGAGCGGGCCCGGAACTGCGCGAACTCGCCGACCGGCTCGGAGCACTGACCGCCGGAACCGCCCTGGCGCTCAACCTCCTCAAAGGCGAGGGGTACCTGGGCGTGGCCGGCGGTTTCGGCACCGACACCGCTGCCGGACTCATGGGCGAGGCCGACGTGGTCCTGGTGGCCGGGGCCAGCCTGAGCCCCTTCACCATGCGGTTCGGGCACCTACTGGGCCCGGACAGCACCGTCATCCAGATCGACACCGCCCTGCAGCTGACCAACCCGCGGGTGGACCTGTTCGTTCAAGCAGATGCGAAGGCCGCTGCTTCGCGCCTGCTCCAGCTGCTGGACGGCGAGGCGGCTGTGGCCGGTTGGCTGGCCGAAGCTTCCCAGCGTCTGGCTGCGGGACCGGGGCATGAGCCTGGCTCTGTGGAAACCATTGACGGCCGGCTGGACCCGCGGGCCCTCGCCAATGCGCTGGACGCCGTGCTGCCGGAGCGTCGCACGGTGGTTCAGGACGGCGGGCACTTCATCGGTTGGGCGCCCATGTACTGGAACATCCCGCGGCCGCAGGACCTGGTGATGGTGGGGACCGCCTTCCAGTCGATCGGGCTGGGACTCGCAAGCGCCGTCGGGGCAGCCCGCGCGCTGGAGGACGGCCGCACCCTGGTCCTGGCCTCCGGCGACGGCGGGTTCCTGATGGGCCTGTCCGACCTCGAATCGCTCATTGGCGCGGCTCGCAGCGCGATCGTGGTGATCTACAACGACGCCGCCTACGGAGCCGAGATCCACCAGTACGGCTCCCAGGGGCTGACCGAGAAGCCGATGCTGATCCCGGAGGTGGACTTCAGCGGAGTGGCGCGGGCGTTGGGTGCTGAGTCCGCGGTGATCCGGTCGCTTGATGACCTGTCCGCGTTGCAGGACTGGATCGACGCCGGCGCGAAGGGAACCTTCGTGGCCGACTGCCGGATCACTTCCTCAGTCCGTGCCCCTTGGCTAACGGAGTGGATGACGGCCTCACAGGCACCGAAGGCTGGGGTGACCAGTTAGCTCGCACAGTCACAGGGAGAGTGAATTGTCCCCTACGGTCACCTTACAACTGGTTCTGCTCATCTGAGATGCCGGCGTATACGTGCGCATGATCGTGATGGCGCACCGTCACGACCTATGTCGCGGCGGAAGCCCACCGCAGCGCGTCCCTCACTCAACATATGCTTGTGCGGTGACATCGAGTCCAACCCCTCAGCCCAAAAAGAGAACGCTTATCCGCCGCCCCTCCATAACGGCGGTCGTAAATTCTGGGCAGGCGCTTAAAGAGGCGGGAATCCAGATCAAAACAGATGGCAGAATTCTAAGCGCCCACATTTTGCCTTTCGCAAACAAGAAAAAGCCTCTCCGGTTCTGCGTTGGCCAACCGGATGCCAGATCCTCATTTTGGAGCGCGTTTGCCAACCGAACAAGCAGCGACGTCTATGTTGGCATCCGAAGCAGTGCAAGTTTGCACAAAATAAGCCTTCATGAATCTGGTGATTTCAGGTATCAACTGGTCGGGATGACCCAAGAAACGCTCAATCGGCCGGACCTCGCGTACTTCTCCACTTCCGGTGAGGGTGAAGGACGGATCTTGCATCAGTGGCGTCGCCCACAAGCTAACGCACACGGCTGGACTGACTGCCTAAGCATTATTGTCCCCGCCGAGGACTTGGAGCGTGGCCCAGTGAGTCCCAGGGATGTGAAGGATCTTGTTTGGGTTCCCCCGCCGCCGAAGGGTAGAGCAGTGGAAATACGAGGTTTCCTTGTGGAACCGGGCAAAGGAGAAATGGACCTGCGCCTGTTCGTGCGTGAAGACGGGGGCTTCTCACTCCTGGGGGGCTTCAAACTTGCAAGCGGTGAAGTGTTCGTGCTGATATCAGCAACGGTAACGCTGCACCCTCATGAGGTCGCTTCGATAGATCGGTGGCGCCGGATCAGCCGGGACAATGTTCACGCCGGTTTCGACTGGGACGCGAAAAACCACCCCCGAATGCTTGGGTTTGCCACGGGTTCCCAAGACTATCCGACGTTCTTCGACGTTAGGGTCTGAACCCAACGTCTGGAACATGATGCACAGGGACCGGACGAACTGGCGCGACGCCGAAGTCCCATCACCGAGCGAACGACCACGCCCTGAACGCAATGACCAGACGCGCCATCACCAGTTCCGCGCAGATAAGCTGATCAAGTATTGCCCGACCGTGGCTACGGTCGGTCGCCAGCGCCTACGCTTGGCGGCGCCTCGAAGACGCCAAGCACATCGTCACAGCCAAGAGCGCACCTGATGAAGCGTCCCCGGCAGCGAAGGCGGCGGCTTCTTGTCGTAGGTCCGGCCTAGGATTGCTTCCATGAGAATCGCCGTTGCAGGGGGAACCGGGACAGTGGGCCGCCACGTGGTGGCCATCGCCAGGGAGCGCGGGCACCACGTAGTCAGCCTCAGCCGCACCGAAGGGATGGACCTGGTCACCGGGCGCGGCCTCGACCAGGCACTCCAGGACGTCGACACCGTCATCGACGTCTCCGGTATCCAGGTCATGTCCACCAAGAAAGCCGTGGATTTCTTCACCAACGCCACGCAGAACCTGCTGGCGGCCGGGAAAAAGGCCGGCGTAAAGCACCATGTGGCGCTGTCCATTGTGGGCATCGATAAAGCCAACTCGGGACTGTACGCCGGGAAGCTGGTGCAGGAGGACGAAGTCAGGCACGGCGGCGTTCCCTGGACCATCCTCCGGTCCACACAGTTCCACGAGTTCGTGCCGATGTCCATCAAGGCCGCCTCCGTGGGCCCGCTGGCCTTCGTGCCCACCATGGTCACCCAGCCGGTGGCGGCGAAGGAGGTGGCCGCGGCCCTGGTTGACGCGGCCGAGGCCGGGCCGAAGGGACGGCTCCCGGACCTCGGCGGCCCGCGGACCGAACAGCTCAAGGACCTGGTCTCGGCCTATCTGGCCAAGACCAGGCAGAAGAAACGGATCATTCCGCTCCGCGTCCCAGGCGCCATGGGCAAGGCCATGCGCACAGGCGCGCTGATCCCGGCACCGGGCTCCGCCGTCGGACGCCAAACGTTCCAGGAGTGGCTCGACGCCATCGATGCCGCGTAAAAGCCAACCCTAAATGGGGCACTTGCCCCATGCCCCTGCCGCGGCCCGCTCCTAGTCTCAGGTCATAGAGACAAGGAGGCGGCCATGACCATCTACCAGCCGCAGTCATCAGCACAGGCAACACCCAAACTTGCCGACCTTCCCGAGGACCCCGCCGAGCACTTCGCCGGCAGCGCCGTCTTCGGGCTGCCCTTCGCCAGCGGCCACTACCTGGCGTTCCGGGATTTCCCGGTAAGCTCCGTCGGCCCCGGCTACCGCTCCGTCTGGCACCGCACGCCCGGCGGCGAATGGACCCTCTACGCCAACGTCCCGCCGCAATTCAGCTGCGCCCGCTACTTCGGACTGGCGTTCCACCGCACGGTGGAAACCGTCGTCGACATCACCTGGAGCGGCCCGTCCAGCGCCGTGATCACGGTCCCCGGAGTCCTGGACTGGGACCTGCAGCTGGGCACCTCCGCGGCCACGAAGATGCTGACCGCCATGGCCGTGCGGATGCCCGAAAGGTTGTGGCGCAGCGAGCCCGTCCTCAGGGCCATGGGGGCGTTCGCCGGGCCGCTGCTCGGCGCCGGCCGGATGAAAATGTCCGGCCGCGTGCCCAACGGCCAGACGTTCCAGGCCCAGCCCCGGCAGCTGTGGCTCGTCACCGATTCCAGGGCAACGGTCCTGGGCGAGGGCGCCGGACGGCCCGGCCCGCTCAAGGTCCAGGACCACCTGGCGGACTTCTGGCTTCCGCAACGTGGACTGTTCGGAGCGCAGGTGGGCGTCAGGTTCCCGTCCACCGCCCATCCCGCCGGACCAGGATCTGTCCAGGCACGGACCCGGAAGAACCAGGCGGCATAACGGCCGACGACGCGCGGTCCCTACTGCCTCGGCCGGCGGCTTCCTAGAATGGCAGGTGTGAAGCAGTCATCGGCTGCGCCCCGCCGCAGCGAAGTCCTGGCCGCGCTGTCGCTCGCCATCGACCTGGGACTGGGGCAGCCGATGGAGCACATGCTGCGTTCCTGCCTGCTGGCGGTGCGGATCGCCGGGGCAGCGGGCGTCGACGCCGCCGGCCAGGGCAGGATCTACTACGCCAACCAGCTGGCCTGGATCGGCTGCCATGCGGATTCCTTTGAACTCGCCGCCTTGTTCACGGACGATATCGCCTTCCGCGCCGACTACTACAACCGCGACCAGCACGGCGTGCCCATGTACGCCGGCATGTTCAGCCATGCCGGCGCCGGCCTCCCGCCGCTCCCCCGCGTTGCAAACTGGACGCGTTTCGCGGCGACGGGCAGCGCCGCGGTGCGGACCATGATTGCCTCGCACTGCATCTCCGCCGGGGTGTTGGCCAGCAACGTAGGGCTCGACGGCGGCGTGGCAGGGCTGCTGGCCCACACCTTTGAGCGCTGGGACGGCAAGGGCCTGCCGAAGGGCATAGCGGGGCCGGACATCCCGCTGGAAATGCGGATCATGCATCTCGCGGATACGGCAGAGGTGTTCCTGCGCCAGAAGGGCGTGGCCGGTGCCGTGGCGATGGTGCGGGCGCGGCGCGGCAGCCAGTTTGATCCAGCCCTGGCCGGGCTGTTCATCGACCAGGCCCAGGCACTCACCGCAGGGCTCCTCGACGTCGACTGCTGGCAGGCGGCCCTTGACCTGGCACCCACTGACGCTCCCCTGTCCGGCAGCCAGCTGGACACGGTGCTGCGCGCTATCGGCGACTTCGCAGACCTCAAATCTCCCTACACGGCCGGACACTCCCGCGCCGTCGCGGCCCTCGCAGCCGCCGCAGGCGAGGAGCACGGGCTGACCGCGGACGACGTCAAGGAGCTCCGCCGTGCAGGATGGGTTCACGACCTGGGCCGTTTGGGGGTGTCCAACCAGGTGTGGGACAAAAAGGAGCCCCTCTCCCAGGCCGACCTGGAACGTATACATATGCATCCGTACCTGGGCGAACGGATCCTCAGCCGCGTACCCGGACTGAAGGGCGAGGCGGCCCTGACCGGCCTGCACCATGAGCGGCTGGACGGGTCCGGCTACCCACGCGGGATCGGCGGAATGGAGCTGGGGATCAAGCAGCGGATCCTGGCGGCGGCGGACTCCTACCAGGCCTCCCTGGAGCCGCGCCCGCACCGGCCCGCGCTTCCGCCGGTAGATGCAGCTGCCCGGCTGCGGCAGGAGGTTTCAGCCGGCCGGATCAGCCGCGAAGCTGCCGACGCCGTGCTCACAGCGGCCGGCCAGCAGCCCCACCGCCGGCCTGCTCCTCCCGCCGGGCTCACCCTCAGGGAAGTGGAAATCCTCGGCATGCTGTGCCGCGGAATGCCTCCGGCCGAGATCGCCGCCAGCCTGTTTCTCGCGCGCAAGACCGTCCGCAATCATGTGGAGCACATCTATACCAAGATCGGTGCAACCAACCGCGTGGGTGCCACATTGTTCGCGGTCAGGAACGGCCTGCTCGAGCACGGGACCAGGCCCAACTAGCGGTCCCATCCCTGGCTGTCCCCGCCCGCCTGGTGGGGCACTTCTCTTGGGACTATTGGCTGACAAGCCGCCATAACGACGTGACCTCGGCCGAGCGCGCCGCGAACAGGGGATCATCGCGGTCCGAGGCCTTCGGATGCGTCGGCGTGGTGTCGAGCCGTTCCGCCACCTTCAGCCCGGCCGCTGTGATGGCGGTCAGCAGGTCCTCGCGCGACCGCAGGCCGAGATGCTCGGCAAGGTCGGAAAGGACAAGCCAGCCCTCACCGCCCGGTTCCAGATGGCCGGGGAGTTCGTTCAGGAACCGGAACAGCATCCTGCTCCCGGGATCGTAGACGGCGCTGTCCAGGCTGGAATGCGGCGTGGCCGGAATCCAGGGCGGGTTGCACACGATCAGCGGTGCCCGTCCGGGCGGGAACATGTCGGTCAGGACGGCCTCGGCGCGGTCCTGCACACCGAGGTTCCGGAAATTCTCTGCGGCGCAGGCGATTGCGCGCGGTTCATTGTCCGTCGCGACCACGCGGCGGACGCCCCGGCGCGCGAGGACGGCGGCGAGCACGCCGGTGCCTGTTCCGACGTCGAACGCCAGCGTGTCAGAAGGCAGCGCAGCGGCCGCCACGAGATCCACATACTCGCTGCGGGTGGGGAAGAACGTGCCATAGTGCGGGTGGATGCGGCCCTGCAGGGCATCGACGTAGACCCCGTTCCGCCGCCATTCGTGGGCGCCGATGGCCCCCACAAGCTCGTGCAGGGACACAACGGACGCTTCACCGATGTGTCCGTACGCTTCCGCGGCGGCTTCCCGGATATCCGGTGCGCGGCGCAGCGGCACCACCGGGCCCGGATCCAGGGGAATCAGCAGCAGGCCCAGAATGCGTGCCCGGTGCGAGCGGGATTGCCGGTGCCGGTAGAACTTCTCGGCCGGAGTTCCAGCGACCTTCTTTCCGTCGCCTATCCGACGGTCCATGGCGTTGAGGATCTGCCGCACATTGTGGAAGTCACCGTGCCAGAGCATCGCGATCCCTTGTGACGCCATCCTGTAAGCATCATCGGCCGTGAGGGAGTCGGAGACCACTTCGACGCGTGCCGGCGCCGGCCTGCCGTTCGCCGAGCGCCACCGCGCGGCCATGCTGGCGCCGGCCTCAATCCAGTTCACCTGCTCAGGCCCATCGACTGTGCGCGAAGGTTTGGGGTCAGAGGGCGGGATGCCCGCCGGAGCTGGGGTGCCAGTACGGATGAAGATCCCTTCCAAGATATTGGGGGCAATCGAATAGGGCCGATTGCAGCGGCGGTTCGACGACGTCCAAGGCGACGGGCCAGGATTCCAGACCGTCATCCGGCAGCAAACCCGGGCTTGGTCGATGGGGCGCTGAAGCCCTTGAACCTATATGTCAGGGTACAGGAGTGCCGCGGATTCCCTCTGGACAAGAGATAGTCTGTGCGTAGATAATCTTTGTATAGATCATCTACTGAGGAGGCCACCATGTGGGCATACGAGAACAGCATCGAAACAACCGCCGCACCCGAGGCAATCTGGCGGCTCTGGTCCGACGTCGAAACCTGGGGCGCCTGGAACGGGGAGATCGAGAAGATCGAGATCAACGGCCCTTTCGCGGCAGGCACGCAGATCCTGATGACGCCCCCGGGTGAGGATCCGATCCCCCTGGTCATCGCCGAGGCCGTCGAAAACGAACGCTTCGTGGACGAGGCCCGCTTCGGTGACCTGCTGCTTCGTACCACCCACCGCATCGACCCGATCGGCCAAGGCCGGATCCGTGTGGTGTACCGGATGGAGATCACCGGCAACGGCGCCGACGAGGCCGGACCCCAGATTGGGCCCGGCATCACCGCCGACTGGCCCGAGACCATGGCTGCGCTGGTCAGGATGGCGGGCAGCTGATGCCGCTCGAACCCGGCGAGAGCCCCGGATTCCTTCTCTGGCACGCGACGCTGCGCTGGCAGCGGGACATCGCCGCAGCCCTCGCGCCGCTCGATCTTACCCACGTGCAATTCGTGCTGCTCGCCTGCGCGTGGTGGCTCAACAACCAGGGTGAGCACCCGAACCAGCTGGCCCTGGCACGGCAGGCGGGCACCGACGTCAAGATGGCTTCCCAGGTCCTCCGCGCCCTGGAGGCCAAGGGACTCATCGAACGGGAAGTCGATCCCGCGGACACCCGGGCCAAGCGACTCCGCGTCACGAATGCAGGAGCCGAGCTGGCCCCGCGCGCCATCGCCGCCGTCGAGCTCGCTGACGCCAAGTTCTTCGAGCCTGTGCCCGTGGACGATGCAGTATCCCTGCTCCGCCGCTTGGCCCATCCTGACGTTACCGCGCCGCCAACAACGACTGGCGGCGACCGTCCGGAACCTGACGAGGCACCCGTGCGGCTCCTAAAGAAGGGCCGTTCACCGCGCGCCTGAGCGGAGAGGCCACCCCGCAGAGAGGCATTGTGAGAGGCTTGGAGAAACTCACATTTGGGGGAATTGTGGACGTTGCCTGGATGCTGTTGAACGCAGCCGTCTTTGTTGTGCCGGTGGCTATTGGTGCAACGCTGTTGTACTGGATCATTCGACTCGGCGTAAAGCACGGCCTTCGGTCGTACTACGGGGAAAGCAGCCGCAATTCAGAAACGGTCCTCTAGGCGGGGCTGCGGGGTTGAGGCGGATCCACATGACTCTCAAGATTCGCGCAATTTATCCCATCTTTGGATAAATGCCCTTCCCCGCGTCGGTGCTGCTCCCTAGGGTATTCACACAAGCCCGCTCAGGAGGACCATCGTGACAATCGCGGATGAATCTTCAGGCCACAGCTGCAACGAGGCCAGTGCACCAGAGCACGCCGGCCCCGGTCATCCACCTGCGTCCCAAGAACAGCAACACGCGGCACCGGTGACGTCCCGGCGGCCGGTTCCTGCTCCCCCGCGCACAAAACTCACGCCCATCCAAGGCCAGCCGTCCAGGGCCAGGAACCGGGAGCATGAAGTCCGGCGACTTATCCACGACCTCGCCCTCCTCGCATCGAGGCAGTGCGCGCAGTAGTTCGCCCCGGCCGCCAGCCCGGCATCCCAGCCGGAGAGCGTGGCTTAGTCCAGCGCCCACACCTCGGCGGCGTCCGCGCCGCTGATCTTCCTGCGCCGCCGCAGCACCAGGACAAGGATCGCGGCGCTGGCGAGGAGCCCAAGACCCGCTCCCGCGGCGACCGCCGCAACCGGCACGTCGAACGACGCTTGGGCGATCGCGGCACCATTTGACGCGCCGCCGTCGGCCGGTGGAGCTGGCTCTTCCCCACCTATGGCGGGCACCGCAACGGCGCCGGCCGGTCCGCCGTCGAGCACTGTCAGGGACCTGCTGTGCCTGTTGACCACCACCACGGACCCGTCACCCCGCTGGGCCATGCGGCCGGGATCATCGCCCGCGGCAACCGTGCGCGTGGCGGATGCCGCCCCGGCCGGGATGACCGACACAGTATCGTCCAGGCTGTTGGTCACGTACACCGTCCCGTCCGCAGCGGCCAGCACCTCCTGGGGCGCCTGCCCCACGGGAATCCGCCGCGCCACCGTGGTTCCGCCAGGCTCGATCACCGCCACATCGTTAGTCATGATGTTGGCCACGTAGACGGTCCCGTCCGGCGCGGCGGCAATCCCATGCGGGTGGGCCTTGGCGCCCACGTCAATGGTGTGCGACGGCCACGGCGCACCGGCCGGAATCACGGTCACGGTGCCCGCGAGTTCGTTGGCGGCGTAGGCCGTCCCGTCCTTGGCCACCGCCAGCCTCACCGGATCCGGGCCGGCCTGGATTGTCCGCTGGACCCACGCATCGCCGGCCTTCACCACGGACACGGAATCCTCGTCCGGGTTCACCACGTACAGCGATCCTTCCGGCCCCACGGCCAGCCAGTGCGTGCCGTAAGACACCTTCATCACCAGGGACACCTCGCCCGCGCCCGGGGCCACCACGCCGATCTGGGACTGCGCGCCCTCGCTCTGCGCCACGTACAGCGTCCCGTCCGGGGTCACCGCCAGCGAGGTAGGACCGCGCCCGGTCTTGATGGTGCGGGACGGCGCGGTCTCCCCCGGTGCGTAGGCGTTGACAGCCCCGGCATAGGCATCGTCGCTGACATACAGGGTGCCGTCCGGCCCGGTGGCAATGCCCAACGGCTGGCCGACGGCGTCAAGCGCCTTGGAATCGGCGGCGGACGCAAGGACGAGCGCGGCGGTGGCGAGCAGTGCCATCCCGGCAGAAGAGACCGCGCCTGCGGCACGGCGGAGCGGCTGATGAATCACGGTGTTCCCCCAAGAATCCTGCCGACCCCCGCGGCAGTCCTCCGATCCTACCGTCGGCCGTCAGAGGACTTTGGAGAGGAACTCCTTGGTCCTCTGGTGCTGCGGGTTCGTCAGGACCTGCCGGGGCGGCCCGGCCTCGACCACCACGCCTTCGTCCATGAAGACGAGGGTGTCCGCCACCTCGCGGGCAAAACCCATCTCGTGGGTCACCACCAGCATGGTCATGCCGCTCCCGGCCAGTTCCTTCATGACTTCCAGCACCTCCCCCACCAACTCCGGGTCCAGGGCGCTGGTGGGCTCGTCAAAGAGCATCAGTTTGGGGTCCATGGCCAGGGCGCGGGCGATGGCTACCCGCTGCTGCTGGCCGCCGGACAGGTGCGCGGGGTAGGCGCCACCCTTGTCCTCCAGCCCCACACGCTCCAGCAACTCAGTGGCCCGGGCAGTGGCTTTGGCCTTGGAGAGGCCCTTGACCCGCATGGGGGCCAGGGTGATGTTCTCCAGTGCAGTCAGGTGGGGGAAGAGATTGAACCGCTGGAACACCATCCCGATCTCCCTGCGCTGGAAGGCCGCTTCGGAGAGCTTCAGTTCATACAGCTTTCCCCCCTTTTGCCGGTATCCCACCAATTCACCATCGATCGACAGGCGGCCGCCGTCCACCCGTTCCAGGTGATTGATGCAGCGCAGGAATGTCGACTTGCCCGAGCCGCTCGGCCCCACAATGCACAGCACCTGGCCGCGCCCCACCTCCAGGCTGATCCCGCGCAGGACCTTGTTCGCGCCGAAGTTCTTGGATACTTTCTCGGCAAGCACCATCGGCACGCCCGTCATCCTTTGCCTCCAAAGTCATTGCCAAGCGGGGCGCCGGGCGCCCCCGGAAGCGGGGTCCCGGGAATCGCCGCGGGTGCCGTGCCCGCCTGGGCCGTTCCCGACGTCGGCGACTGCCTGCCGGTATCCGCCCGCCCGGTGCCGCGGGAGAACCGCTTTTCAATGAAGTGCTGGCCCACCATCAGGACCGACGTGAAGAGCAGGTACCACAGGGACGCGACAATCAGCAGCGGAACGGGGGTGAAGGTCACCGCGGAAATACCACGGGATACGCCGTACAGGTCAATGCTCAAGGGGATGGCCGCCACCAGCGACGTGGTCTTCAGCATCGAGATCACCTCGTTGCCGGTTGGCGGAATGATGATCTTCATGGCCTGCGGCACCACCACGAACCGCATCGTTTGTCCCCAGGACAGGGCCAGCGCCGTGGCCGCTTCCTCCTGGCCCCGGTCCACGGACAGCAGCCCCGCGCGCACGATCTCGGACATGTAGGCGGCCTCGTTCAGTCCCAGCCCGATCACGGCGGTGATGTAGAGGTTCGTGAAGATCGCGTTGGGGATGGTGACCCACGGATCCATGAACGGGATACCCACCGTGAACACCGGATAGATCAGGGACACCAGGCCCCAGAAGACCAACTGCACGTACACCGGGGTGCCCCGGAAAATCCAGATGTAGAGCCACGCGATGTTCTTCAGTACCGGGTTGGGCGAAAGGCGCATGATGGCCAGCAGCAGACCGATCACGATAGCGCCAATCATCGCGTAGACGGTCAGCGACAACGTCACCCACGCTGCCTGGCTGATCCGGCGGTCAAAGATGTATTTGCCCACGTCCGCCCAGCCGTAGTCCGGGCGCTGGGCTGCGTCCAGCACAAACACCGCCAGACCGAGCACCAGGAGCACGGCGATCAGGATCCGCCAGGGGTGGCGCAGCGGAATGGCGACGATGGCCTCGGCCGGAGAATCGTCAGCCGCGGGGCCACTGACGGTCCTGGAACCTCTGCCGGGGTCCGCCGCGGTCATTCCGTCGGTTTCCGGCCTGCTCATGTCCTGTTACCCCTTGGCTGCCACGTTGAGATCCGCCTTCTTGATTCCGCCGGCTTCCACTCCCCACTTGGACAGGATTTTGGTGTAGCTGCCGTCGTCAATGAGTGACTGGAGCGCTTTCTGCAGGACGGGAGTGAAGTCGCTGCCCTTGGCCACGGGGATCCCGTACGGGGCCACCTCGAATGCGTCGCCGGCGGTCTGCAGCTTGTCCTTGGTCTTGGAAATCGCATACAGGGTCACGGGCGAGTCGGCGCTCATGGCGTCCACCTGCCCCACCACCAGGGCGTTGGTGGCCTGGTCCTGGGCATCGAACTTGAAGATCTGGATGGCCGGTTTCCCGGCGTCGGTGCAGGTCTTCGACTTCTTGGGCACTTCATCGGTGTCCTCGTAGGTGGTTGCCTGGACGGCCACCTTGAGTCCGCAGGCGTTGTTGGGGTCCACGGTCTTGCCTTTGGGCGCCGCCCACTGGATACCGGCTGAGTAGTAATTGACGAAGTCCACCTGCTTCTCGCGTTCGATGGTGTCGCTGAAGGAGGACATGCCCATGTCATCCTTGCCGCCGCGCACGGCCGGCAGGATGTTGTCGAACGTGCCGATATCGAAGTTGACCTTGAGGCCCATCACCTTGCCCAGCGCGTTGGTGAGGTCCACGGACCAGCCAGCGGGCGCCCCATTGTCGTCCTTGAACTCGTTGGGCGGGTAGTTGTTGGCCATGCCGACGTTGAGCACCCCGGCATTCTTGATCTTCGCGGGCAGGGCCGCGGCAATGGCATCATCCTTCTTGACATCGACGGCGGCGGCGGAAGCGCTGGCCGCTGCCGAGCCGGTGGCGGCCGGCTGGCTGTTGTCAACGCATCCGGAGAGCGCGAGCGCCGTACCGATGGTAAGGACGGGGAAAATATATCGGGTGCGCATGGGTTTCCTTAGCTGTTCAGTGATCTTCGAGATTCGTGCCTGATGCTGTTGCTGCAAGGATTTCGCTGGAACGGCGAATGTCACGGAGTATCTCGCCGCCCCGAGCTTGCAGCTCAGGAATGCTGGAAACGCCCACCAACGTCATCGTACGCCTGAGTTCATCCGCCAATATCTGGATGATGCGCTCCACTCCGGGCGATCCGGCAGCCGCCAACCCATACAGATAAGCCCTGCCAACCGAACAGGCGTCGGCTCCCAGCGCCAGCGCCTTCAAGATGTCACTGCCGCGCCGGATTCCCGAGTCCACGTAGATCTCCAGGGAATCACCCACCTTTTGACGCGATTCCTGCAACACATCCATGGGGCTGAGCATATGGTCGAGCTGGCGGCCGCCGTGGTTGCTCAACTGGACGGCATCCAGGCCGATCCTTGCGGCCTTTGCAACGTCGCCGGGATTGACACACCCTTTGAGCACTATTTTGCCGTGCCAGGCCTGGCGGAGCGCCTCCAGTTCCTTCCACCCGCTGGTGGCATCCGAATGGCCCAGGAGCTGTTGCCACATGGCGGGAGTGACCACGGAGGGCACGGCGGCACGGCGGGAATCCAGGTTGGGGAAGCTGATGCCGTCCGCCCTCAGGAAGTTGATCCACCAAGCCGGCCGGCGCGCGATATCCGCGATGGTTGAAAGCGTCAGCGCCGGAGGGGCGGTGAAGCCGTTTTGCAGGTCCCGTTCCCGGGCACCGAGCGCACGGGTGTCGACGCCGACAATCAGCGTAGTGAATCCGGCGGCATCGCAGCGGGAGAGTTTGTCCTTCAACACCTGGGCGTCCCGGGTCAGCCCAATGTTGAACCAGCGGTCCAGCCCGGGGCTGTCCGCCGCGATAGTCTCCATGGGCACGGTGCTGAGCCCGGCAAGTCCATAGGGAATGCCCGCACGGTCCGCCGCAGCTGCGACGGCCGACTCCCCCTCCGGGTGGAACAGGCGCGTTGCACCGGTAGGGGTCAGCGTCAGGGGCAGCGCACTGGCCTTCCCGAGCAGGGTGGTGCTGGTGTCCGGCCCGGATACCGGTCCCCAGCTGGGCATGAGCGCCCACGAGTCGAAGACGGCACGGTTGCGGCGGAGGGTCACTTCGTCCTCGGAGCCGCCGTCGAGATAGTCGAAGATCCCACCGGGCAGGACCCGCCGGGCCGCCTTGCGGTACTCCTCCACACTGAATGCGTTGGCCAGCACCCGGCGCTGCCTGGAGAATACAGGTGCCTTGACCTGTACGAGTTGCCTGGCTTCGCTGACTTTCAAGGGGGTCCTTCCAGCTGCATGCCTCAACCCCAACGCGGGACTCCGGCAGCTGCTCCACTCTGATTACAGCGCACAATTCCGGCGTGCGGCAGAGACCTTCGGCCTATCCCGCAACTGCACCCTGGCCCTGGCCCTGGCCCTGGCCCTGGCCGGATCCTCGCCCGCCATAGACTGGAAACCGACCCTGCCGCCGGCACACTGGATGGGACCCGGCGTGCCGGCGACTACCGCTGCTGCACGACAGGACCGCACCCATGACCCTGGTTCTCCGCAACGTCCGCCCCTGGGGCGGGGACGCCGCCGACGTGACGCTCGACGGCGGGGTGCTGCAGCTGGCCTGAGTTAGTCCCCCATGCCCGGGTGCACGGGAACGTAATCCACTGTGTTGCCGGAGTTGGTCCGGCCGGCCGGGGCACGGTTGAATCCCCGCGCATCGAGACCATTCTTCGCCCGGAATTCCGCGAGCGCAGCATCGTAGGCGTTGTTGAGGGTCCGGCCGGAGAACTCACCGGTGCTGCCATCGGTGAAAGTGATCCGGATGCGGACGCTGGCCGGGTAATGCCGGCTCATCCGGATAAAGCCGTCGGCGTCCTGGTGCAAGGTAATCAAGGGAAGCTGCTTTCGTTGGTGGGAGCAGCCTCAAGTCTGCCACCCCTCCCCAACGCCGAGCACCGGACGTCATGGCGGCGGTGGCCATCCTCCTCCTCAGCGGCGCGAACCCCAGGAGCGGCGAAGCCGCCACCGTGGCCATCACCGGCACGCTGGCAGTGGCCATGGGCGTGCAGGCCGCCACCGCGCGGCACCTCAACGTCAAGGACGTCCCCGCCGTGGTGGTCACGTCCACCATCACCGGGCTGGCCGCCGATTCACATTTTGGCGGCCGGACGCGCCCGTTCTGGGGCCGGCGGCTTGCCCCGCCGGCCTGATCATGGCTGGAGCGGCGGTAGGTGCGGGCTGCGTACACCTCCACCTGGGCCTTGGGGTTCTGCTGACGGCGCTGCTCACCCTCGGCGTCGCGCTTGTTCGGCTATTGGTGCCCGGGCGCCCCGTCCCACCAGTCCAGCACCCGCGTGCCGTGGAGCGTCAGCCATTTGGACGGCTCACCCGGCGGAACGTCCGTTTCGAACCACGCGCGGCCGGGGTGCCGCCACTCCTGGACCCATGTGCCGTCCGGCTGCCGGGCTGACCTGACCAGTTCGATGGCCTCAGCCAGCCGGGGATCAGGTGCGGCGTCGTCGTGCAACGCCGCGGCCCGGAAATAGTCCAGTGCATTCACGGCACTGTAGAACCACCGGAACGGGTAGACGAACCGCGACGCCCAGTGCGCCACCGGCTCCCCCGTGGTCAGCCGGTACAGCAGCCTGCGTTCCAGCAGATACTCCTCACCGCGGTGCCTGGCCGCCCGGAGTTCCGCCGAACCACCGGTGGCTGCTTCGTAGTACAGCAGGCCTTTGAGGGAGTTGATGGTGGAGTGGAACGAGGACCGCGTGGACCCCTCCACCCACTCACAGTTCCAGCCGCCGTCGTCCTGTTGATGGTCCAGGAACCACTGCGCGATCCCGGTGACGTCCGCCCCCAGCCATGCACCGTTGGCGAGGGTGAACGCGTTGATGCAGCAATCCACCTCGCCACCCCAATACGGCAGATTTTCGTACTCCCACCGGCTGTTCGCGCCGAGCTTTTCGGCGGTGCCGGCCAGCGCGGCCGCATCCAGCCCCCACTCCCGCAGCATGTTCAGCGACCAGGTGGTGGCGGTATACGGCTGCCCGGCACCCTCAGCGGCCTCCGGCCCTTCGAAGTCAAAGTCCGCAGGGAAGTAGGCGCCGCCGGCCCACTGCCCGTCCGGGTCCTGCAGTGCCAGCAGCCGGGCGCCGAACCCCTCGGTCCGGACCCTCGCGCGGATAGCTTCCCACTGCGCCGGCGGGGCGGCCGCCACGTCGCGTTCCACCTGCCACCTCAGGGCAGGATCGGAATCGAGCAGCCAGTTGAGCAGTGCTGGGTCCACGGCCATGCGGGGACACTACCACGGGCCGGCGACAGGCCGGCCGGCTACTGCCCCGGGGCGCGGTAGGACGGTGTCTTCTTGGCCGCTTCGTCCAGGTCCTCCACGCTGAGGAGCGGCTTGAGGCGGACGTTGACGTTCCCGGTGGAGTTGATCAGCAGCGACAATGCTGCGGCACTGGCGTCGTCCGGCGCGTCAAAAACACCAAGGACGTCGTAGTAGCCAAAGGCGTAGTAGAAGCTCTCCAGCGTTCCGCCCACGGATTTCAGGGCCTCGGTCAGGGCGTCCCGCCGCTTGGTGCCGCCCTCTTGCATGAGCCCCTTGATGCCCTGGCCCACATACGTCGCTTCGAACAGATACTTCGGCATGGTCTTTCCCTTCCCTATATCCCGTCCTGTTGGTCGCTGCGGGAGCCAATGCCCGGGGCGTATCCGATGCAGGACGAAGTCCATGGGAGACCTGGATGTTGATGGGACCCGCGTCCGCTGCCGTTGGAAAGCCACCGGACGCGGAAGGCCCCGTCAAGGCAGACGGTATTCCTGCCCGTTGGGGCAGTCAATATGCCGGGATACCCAATCTGAAGGGGTTTACCGGTGGGCGGCTACCGGAGGCTCAGCGCCACCACAAGGCCGATGACGACAGCGGCGACGACCCCCAGCGAGATGTAGAGACCGGCCTTCATCGAACTCTTCTGCACCGCAGTGCCGGCCCCGGGCAGCGTCTCCTGCCACGCCTTGATGGCATCCAGTCCCTGGTAGTAGGCGAACATCATTGCGGCGCCGCCGGCAGCGCCCGCCACCGCGCCCAGCCCTCCTGCGCCGCTCATGGCAGCTCCGGCCGAACCGGCGCGGCTCAGGCCGGTAGGGTCCGTGTGCCCGCCCGGGCCGGTGGCCATGTCCGCCAGCTGCCAGGGTGACGGGCTGGGCGACAGGGACGCGCCAACGCCCACGATGTCGTACTTCCGGCCGTTTGCCGTGACCACCATGGTCCCCATGTTCGTGAACCGGACTGCGGCCTGTGGTGCCGGCAGGGAGAAGACCGGCACCCCGGCGGCGTCCTGCATGCTGAGGATGCCCGCGCCGTCCATGGCCACGATGACAGGTACCGTCTTGGCTCCATTGATCATGCTCTTGCGCCAGTAGAGCAGGGACTTCATCGGCTGTGCGGAACCTGTCGGCGTTATCTCCATGACCACAGCTTAGGTGCGTCCCTCGCCGTCCGCCCGCCGGCGGCATGGGCACAACTCCCCTGGCGGGGCCCGTCCTGTTCCTTGCGGATCGGCACCCGGGCCGGGTGCCGTCGTCGTACGTTCCGCACTGAACGCTACTTAAGCTTTGGCACCAGCACGGGCGTGTTCTGCTTGTACGCCTCGTAGTCCGGCTGGCCGCCCCACTTCTTGTCCGCCTTCTTCTCCAGGGGCGGGACGCCGCTGCCCTTGGTGAGCAGCAGGGCCACGAACACCGGGGAGATCAGCGCAGCCCATTGCCAGCCCTGCAGCACGGGCAGCGCGATGATGGCCACGCCCACCCACAGGGTGATCTCGCCGAAGTAGTTCGGGTGGCGGGACTTGGACCACAGGCCGGTGTTGATGAAGCGGCCCTTGTTGGCGGGATCTGCCTTGAAGCGGTTCTTCTCGATATCCGCCAGGGTCTCCACGGTGATGCCCGCGGCCCAGACCAGCAGGCCCACCCAGAAGAACCCGTCCAGGCCCACCTTCTTGTCCGAGGTGATGGCCACCCACGCCAGCGCCGCGGTGAGCACCACCCACAGCCCTTGGATGGTCCAGGTGTTCAGGAAACGGAAGAAGTCCGGCTTGAGTTCATCGAAGCGGTCGTCCTTGCCGTGCTTGCTGATCCGCAGGAACAGGAAACTGCCAAGCCTGGCGGCCCACAACACCACCATGGCCGCCAGCAGCATGCCGCGCGCATCCACGCCCGGGGAGGCCAGCACCAGGAAGACGGTGATGGAGATGTAGGTCAGGGCTCCGGTGAGGTCATAGAACTTCTCGGTCTGCGCCCTGAAGCTGGGAATGAACACCAGCCACTGGATCACGAACGCCGCGGCAACCCCCAGCGCAAACACCGGGAAGCCGCCAATCCGGGAACCGCCCTGGCTGCCGGCGAGGGCGATGAGCACCGCCACCACCACGGCGATGACGGTACTGATAAGCGCCTTGCGGCTCTGGTCCTTCATGCGTTCCGGTCCTTTCACGGCCCGCCCAACCCAGCGGCAGGATCCCCCATGGGCACTTTCGGGCACACCTACATCCAACAACGCGGTAGCGCCGTCCACTTAGTCTTCGGAGCGGGAACCGCGTTGTATGGGCCCCGGCCTGAAATTCGACGGTTGGGCCCGTCCGCGCACTCTGCCAGGAACGAACCGCTGTTGCAGCCGTCCCCGATCCCAGGAGCCCAGCATGAGCGCCCGCACCAAGAACTGGCTGACCGCCTACGTTGTCAGTGCCGTGATTTTCGCCGCGCTGGACGTGGTGTGGATCCTGCTGGTGGCCAACCCGCAGTACCAAAGCCAGATCGGCCACCTGCTGGCACCCAAGGCCAACCTGGCCGGAGCCGTCCTGTTCTATGTCATCTTCGTGGCCGGGATGGTGCACTACGGGGTCCGTCCCAACGACCCTGGTGCCACCCCACGCCAGCGCGTCACGGGAGCAGCCCTGTTCGGGTTCTTCACCTACGCCACCTGGGCGCTGACCGGGCTGGCCGTGCTGAAGGATTTCCCTGCCGTGGTGGCCGTGACCGACATTCTCTGGGGCGCCGCGGCCTGCAGCATCGTCACCTGGGCTACCGCCACCCTGCTGAGGCGCCGGCTCGCACGGGCCGCAACTGCCTGAGGGCCCCGAACCCCCGTCACGCAGGGCACGCTTTGGCCCCACGCTCGGCGACGAAACCCCGGAAATCCGGGGGGCCGCCGTCGTCCGTTCCCGCCAAACCGTGCTCCGCGTGACGTCCGGCGCACGGACTGGCCCAGTTTTCAGGGCGAAACAGCGAAAACTAAGCGGTTCCGCGGAGGGTGGGCCGCAATAACCGGGCCAGTGGGACCGCAGGCCGCAGAAGTCATCCGAACAGCGCGGCCACCTGGGTCAGCGTCTGGAAGACCCCGTACGCCAGCGGGATCCCCACCAGAACCCAGCCCAGGACCAGCCTGCCCGTGGACTTGCGGACCGGCTCGTGTGCGCCATGGGCGTGTGCAGTGCTGCTCATTTCAGGCCTCCCTGGGAAGATTCGTGCCGCTCGGGGCGGGGTTCGTGAAACCGTGCGTCGACGGGCTTGACCAGCAGGTTGGCGACAAAGCCGATCACCAGCAGTCCCACCATGGTCAGCAGCGCCGGCTGGTAGGACACGGCATTCAGCTGGCCGGGCTTGCCCTGCGCGTCCAGGATGCCGTTGACGATCAGCGGGCCGGCCACCCCGGCCGCTGACCAGGCAGTCAGCAACCGGCCGTGGATGGCGCCCACCTGGAAGGTCCCGAACAGGTCCCGCAGGTAGGCCGGTACGGTGGCAAATCCGCCACCGTAGAACGAGATGATCACGAAGGCGAGCACCACATACAAGGCTGTGGCACTGGAACCGGCAAGCGCCAGAACCGTGTACAGCACGGCCCCCACGCCCAGGTACACCATGTAGATCCGCTTGCGGCCCGTGACGTCGGAGGTGGCGGACCAGGCGAACCGGCCCGACATGTTGCCGATGGACAGCAGACCAACGAAACCCGCGGCGACGCCGGCGCTCACCAGGGATTTCCCGTCGGACTGCCGGAAGAAGTCCTGGATCATGGGCGCGGCCTGTTCCAGGATGCCGATGCCGGCGGTGACGTTGCAGAACAGCGCCACCCACACCAGCCAGAACTGCCGGGTCTTGATGGCGTTTTTCGCGGAGACGTTCTCGGTAGTGACCAGCTTGGCGGCTTTGACCTTGGCGGGGTCGAACCCGGCCGGCCGCCAGCCGTCAGCCGGGACTTTGATGGTGAACGCGCCGAACAGCATGTACGCGAGGTAGACGACGGCGAGGGTCAGGAAGAGCTTCCCCACGGCATCGCCGCTGGCCACCCAGCCCTGCGCGCCGGAGTTGGGATCGTACGCCTTGAGCAGGGCCTGGGACACCGGGCTGGCGATCAACGCACCGCCGCCGAAGCCCATGATCGCCATGCCGGTGGCCAGGCCGGGACGGTCCGGGAACCACTTGATCAGCGTGGACACCGGCGAGATGTAGCCGATGCCCAGGCCAATGCCGCCCACCACGCCGTACCCCAGGTAGACCAGCCAGAGCTGGTGCGTGAAGATGCCCAGTGAGCCGATCAGGAAGCCGCCTGCCCAGAACATGGCCGAGGTGAACATCGCCTTCCTCGGACCGTTCCGGTCAACCCAGGTCCCCATGACCGCGGCGGAGAGGCCCAGCATCACGATGGCGATGGAGAAGATCACCCCGATCTCGGTCAGGCTGGCACCGAAATGCTTGACCAGTGCGGTCTTGTACACGCTGGTGGCATACGCCTGGCCGATACAGAGGTGGACGGCGAGCGCGGCCGGCGGAACAAGCCAGCGGTTGAAGCCCGGCGGGGCGATGGTTCGTTCACGGTCCAGGAAGCCCATGATGATTCCCTTGCTCGGTGGAAGACGACGGTGTCCTAAGGCGAAGGGGCCGGCCCGTTGCCTTCGGCAATCATCATGCAGATCATCAGCAAACATACTGTTGGCGCGCCGACCGGTAGGGAATTTACGGCAAGCGGAGGCATGGGGTCCACCGCCGGCCCTTGAATGCACCCCGGCAAACGGACTGCAGCGCCCCGTTTGCCGCGTCCATTGCCGTTCTGCCGCCGATGCGATATGGCAACGTTAGGAAAGAGTGGCGGCGGGGCGCATAGTTAGAAGATGACAAGCCCTTACACCCGAGGCGACTCCTTCAGCAGCGAGGCTTCCCGGAAGCACATCAAGCAGGCGCTCACGGACTACGGGGCAACGGACATCCTGTTTTCGCAGCGGGGGGACCGAAGCGCCGTGGCGTTCAGGGGTGCCGGACGGCAATTCCGGATTGTCATGCCGCTGCTGCAGTCTGATGGCGCCCTGGCCATCCGCGGGGACATCGCGGACAGCCGGGTGCACGAAGCGAACGCGAAAATCCTCGAACGCGCCAACCGCAAGTCCTGGCACGCCCTGGCCCTGGCCATCGATGCCAAACTCGGAGCGGCGGCCGCGGGGATCGCCACCCTTGAATCAGAATTCCTGGCCCATGTGGTCCTCCCCGGAAACCACACAGTGCTCGACGAACTCGAATCCGTCATCGATTCCGCCTACCGGTCCGGCCGGCGTCCGTCCTTCGGTGATCCGGTTCCCCATCCGCACCCTGAGGACGCGCTAATGGGCGTAGACTCAAAGTATCTCGGGACATCGTGACAGGACATCGCCTGCCCCGGAAATGAGCCCGATTCCCCGTTGCCTTCCACGGCGGCCGGCGTACGCGGCACCACGTCATCTCGACGCCGGCGCAGCAGGGAATCGGTACAACGAGGGGCCGCATCGCAACACGGGCCGGAACGGGATTCTTCTGTTCACCTCCACTGCAGCCGATCCGGACCCGGATCCCCTGCCCCAGTCACTCCGCCCCGCGTCCCGGGCTCCGGCAGTGCACCCTTCAGATCGCTGGTAGACACCATGACCACCATCCAAGACTTTGCCGTACGCGCCGACTCGGCGCTATCGCTCAGCGGAGTCCTCGCATCCGCGTTGCCGCATGACCTGGGCACAGCCCAGGGCCCCACACGGTACACCGTGCCGGCCGTCTTTTCGCGGCGGCCCCAGCCCCGCGAGGTCGATTTGCTGCACGGAGCCGGTACCAGGCAGCGCTTGGCCGATGCCGGGTACAGCGATGTGGAGCTCCACGTCTCCGACCGCCGCCTCCTGATCACCAACACCAACCTGGTGGACCTCAAGGCGGGCCTGGCCCATCTCGTGGGCATGATCCTCCGCGACATCTCGGCCCAGGCGGCCCAGGAACGCACCGACCGTACCGACGAACTGGAAGCGTTGGGCCAGGTGGAGGAAGTACGCGTCGAGTCCCTTCGCAAGGCTGCTGCCGACATCCATTTCGATTAAGCCTTGCGTCCTCATGTGCCGGCTGCGTGGACCGCGGCCGGCACCGGCGCATCCCGGGCGGCTCGGCGTCCCGCATCTTCCACGAAAGGCACACCCCATGACTGAAATCAGTATTCGAGACCAGTGGGACCGGCTTCCCGCCCCGGTCACGCAATGGTTGCTGGCAAACCCCGGCTGCATGATCCTTCCACGGACAATCTCCGCGGAAATCAGCGCAGCCACAGGCCACGGCACAAACGGAGATCCCCACGGCGAGACCACGCTGTCCCAGGAGGACGTGGACTTCATCCAAATGAAGTCCCATGAGGCCGAAGCGGGCCTGGCGGACCCGGATCACAAATTCTTCGATTCCGTGCAGCCCTAAGCGGGCCCGGATGAGCGCGGCCGGCGCGCAGCGTCAGGGCGCCCCACCACTTCAGAGGGTGGCAAGGGCGCCGGTAGCGCTTTCCACCAGGACATGGGTTCCCGCTTCGACGTAGACGACCTCACCGTCGATCTGGCAGGGAACGGCGTCGCGGGTTGAGAAGGCATAGCTGCTGACGCTTGGTTGATGCCCCAGCCCCAGGGTTACTGCGCGGAGCGTCATCAGTGCCATCTTCATCAGGCCGGCGTGGGGCAGCGTCACCACCTCGAACCGGCCGTCGTCCGGGTAGTGCGACTCACTGACGGTGCCGTACTTTGCCATGCGTGAGATGTTGGCCAGGATCAGGCTGTCGAACTTCGCCGTGGCGCCGTCGTCCCGGACAAGCGCGAAAGGCCTCAGCCCGGAGAGGGTGCGGGCCACGGAGATGAGCTCCAGGACTTTCCCTTTGCCGCCCTGTTCGATGCCGATGGCCATCAACGGGGTCAGCCCGAACCCGACGTAGGAGTGCGCGTACAGCACTCGCTCCTCTGTTCCGGTGCTGAACGTGATCCGCAACAGGTCGATGCGCCGGACCCCGCCGGCCGACACGGCATCTCCGAAGGTTCGCACCGGCAGGCTCCGGTAGTGGTCGTTGGCATTACCTGCGGGTACGACGGCGCAAACGGCGTTGCTGCCGGGAACGTCCATCACGCCGTTGACCACCTCGTTGTAGCCGCCGTCGCCGCTGACGGACACGATGAGGGGCACGCCCCTACCGGCTTCGGTCCGGGCAAGCCCGCGCGCGTGCCCCGCAAAGGCCGTGGGCAACAGGTCAACGGGCAGGCCCGGCAGGGCGGTGGCCAGGTCCCGCTGCAACGCCTCGATCCGTTGACCCATCCCGGGCCGGCCCGGGTTGAAGATCAGGACGGCACGGTCAAAAGGGGCGGCGGCCATGGCGTACGTGTTCTCCAGATTCTGATGCGGGTGGCTCCAGCCTAACCTCCAGCCCTCTGGTTTCCGCAGGCCTGTCCGGATGGCAGAGTGGGACGATGAGCGAACAACCCGCTGGGCAGGGACGCATGGACGCGGACGTCATCATCATCGGCGGAGGGCTGGCCGGGCTGGTGGCCGGCAACGAGCTGGTCCGTGCGGGAAAGCGCGTAGCCATCGTGGACCAGGAGAACCAGGCCAACCTGGGCGGCCAGGCGTTCTGGTCGCTGGGCGGGCTTTTCCTGGTGGACACTCCGATGCAGCGCAGGCTGGGCGTGAGGGATTCCGTCGATCTGGCGTGGCAGGACTGGCAGGGTTCGGCGCAGTGGGACCGGCTTTCCGGACCGCACCCGGAGGACGAGTGGGGCCGGCAGTGGGGCCGCGCCTACGTGGAGTTCGCTGCGGGCGACAAACGCGCCTGGTTGCAGGAACAGGGCATCCGGTTCACGCCGCTGGTGGGTTGGGCCGAGCGCGGCGACGGGAGGGCGGGCGGCCACGGCAACTCGGTCCCCCGCTTCCACGTCCCGTGGGGCACCGGCACCGGGGTCTCCGAACCGTTCGCGGACAAGGCGCGGGAGGCAGCTGCGGCGGGGAGCGTCAAGTTGTTCTTCCGGCACCGGGTGGACGGTTTAACGTACGACGGCGGCACGGTCACCGGGGTGCGGGGCGCCGTGCTGGCACCTGATGCGTCGCCGCGTGGAGTGGCCTCCAACCGGGACGTTGTTGGGGAGTTTGAGCTGCGGGCGCAGGCCGTAGTGATCGCCTCGGGCGGGATCGGCGGCAACCATGAGCAGGTGCGGCGCTGGTGGCCGGACCGGCTGGGAACGCCGCCGCGGAAGATGGTCACCGGGGTGCCGCAGCACGTGGACGGGCGGATGCTGGACATTGCTGACGCGTCCGGGGTCCGGCTGGTGAACCGGGACCGGATGTGGCACTACACCGAGGGGATCCAGAACTGGAACCCCATCTGGCCGGACCACGCCATCCGGATCCTGCCGGGCCCCTCCTCGCTGTGGTTCGATGCGCTGGGCCGGCGACTCCCCTCCCCCGGCCTGCCCGGCTACGACACGCTGGGCACCCTCCGCCTGCTGCGGACCACCCCGGACATTCAGCAGTACGACCATTCCTGGTTCATCCTCAACCAGCGCATCATCGAAAAGGAGTTCGCCCTTTCCGGGTCCGAACAGAACCCTGACATCACCAACCGGGACCTCAAGTTGCTGCTGAAGACCCGGCTGGGGCGCGGCGCCTCCGGCCCCATCGAGGCCTTCAAGGAGCACGGCGCGGACTTTGTGGTGGCAGACCACCTTCCGGACCTGGTCCGCGGCATGAACGGGCTCACGTCCGAGCCGCTGCTGGATGGTGCGCTGCTGCGGCAGCAGATCGAGGAGCGCGACGCCGAGGTCAGGAACCCCTACTCCAAGGACATCCAGGTGACGGGCATCCGCAACAGCCGCCGCTACCTGGGTGACAGGCTTTTCCGGACGGTCAAGCCGCACCGGATCCTGGACCCGAAGGCCGGTCCGTTGATAGCCGTGCGGCTGCATGTTGTCACCCGGAAAACGCTTGGCGGCATCCAGACCAATTTGTCCGGACAGGCACTCGGTCAGGACGGCCTCCCTGTCCCCGGCCTTTACGCCGCCGGGGAGGCCGCCGGGTTCGGCGGCGGCGGCGCCCACGGCTACAACGCCCTCGAGGGCACCTTCCTGGGCGGCTGCATCTTCACCGGCAGAACTGTGGGGCGTTCCCTGGCCCGGGCGTTGTAGCCGCTCCGTCCCCCGCCGCCTTGCTAGGGTCTGCGTATGGCCATCCTCCCCCGTTCCATGGACGACATCGTCAACGAGCCCTTTCGCGTCCAGTTCGAGTTCTTCCTGGACGAACACCGGGCAGCCCTCAACGACTGCCTGGACAGCCTGACCGAGGAGCAGGCCAGGCGCCGGCTGGTGCCTTCCCGCACCACCCTGCTGGGGCTGGTGAAGCACGCCACCTTCGTGGAGAAGGTCTGGTTCGACGAAGCCGTCACGGGCCGCCCGCGCAGTGAGATCGGCATCCCAGCCACCCCGGACGAATCGTTCATCCTTGACGACGCCGACACGGTCGCCTCCGTCCGGTCAGCCCACCGCGAGGCGTGCGCCGCCTCCCGGGCCGCCGCCTCCCGGCTGGGCCTGGACGATGTGGTCACCGGCAACCGGCGGGGCCCGCTTCCACTGCGCTGGGTTTACCTGCACATGCTGCGGGAACTGGCCCAGCACTGCGGCCACGCGGACATCCTGCGCGAGCAGGTCTTGGCGGTTCCGTCCCGGCATTGACGCCGGGACGGAACCGCGCACCGAACTTTTCGGACCCCTGGTCAGGCGCCGACGGCGGCAGCCACTGCGTCCGTGGACGCGTCGCCGGCTGCCCCTGCGAGCCGCAGCCAGGTGTCCACCACGGTGTCCGGGTTCAGGGAGACGGAATTGACGCCTTCCTTCACCAGCCATTCAGCGAAGTCCGGGTGGTCGCTGGGGCCCTGGCCGCAGATGCCCACGTACTTGCCGTGGGCCCGGCAGGCTTTGATGGCCATGCTGAGCAGCTTCTTCACGGCCGCGTCCCGCTCATCGAAGCTGTTGGCCACGATCGCCGAGTCACGGTCCAGGCCCAGGGTCAGCTGGGTCATATCGTTCGAGCCGATGGAGAAGCCGTCGAAGTACTCCAGGAACTCGTCGGCGAGCAACGCGTTGGAGGGCAGTTCGCACATCATGATCACTTCAAGCCCGTTTTCGCCGCGGCGCAGGCCGTTCTCGGCGAGCAGGTCGATCACGCCCCGTGCCTCGTCCAGGGTCCGCACGAACGGGATCATGAGCTTGACATTGGTCAGGCCCATCTCGTTGCGGACGAAGGACAGGGCCTCACATTCGAGGTCGAAGCAGTCGCGGAAGGACGGCTCAAGGTAGCGGGACGCCCCGCGGAACCCGATCATCGGGTTCTCCTCGTGCGGCTCGTACGCCGGGCCGCCGATCAGGTTGGCGTACTCGTTGGACTTGAAGTCGGACATCCGGACGATCACCGGTTCCGGCGCAAACGCGGCGGCGATGGTGGCCACGCCCTCGGCCAGGCGCTTGATGTAGTAGTCCCGGGGGCTGCTGTAGGCGGCGATCCGCCCGCGGATTTCGGCGGCCACATCCTCCGGCTGGCTGTCCAGGTTCAGCAGCGCCTTGGGGTGGATGCCGATCTGCCGGTTGATGATGAACTCCAGCCGGGCAAGGCCCACGCCGTGGTTGGGCAGCTGCGCGAAGGTGAACGCCTGCTCCGGAGTGCCCACGTTCATCATGACCTTCACCGGCGCCTCGGGCAGCTCGGTGACCCCGGTTTCCTCGACGCTGAAGTCCAGCAAGCCCTGGTAGATGGTGCCGGTCTCGCCGTCGGCGCAGGACACGGTGACCTCCTGGCCGTCGGACAGCGCGTCGGTGGCGTTGCCGGTACCGACGACGGCGGGAATCCCCAGTTCGCGGGCGATGATGGCCGCGTGGCAGGTGCGTCCGCCGCGGTTGGTGACGATGGCGGAGGCACGCTTCATGATCGGTTCCCAGTCGGGGTCGGTCATGTCCGCCACCAGCACGTCGCCGGTCTGGAACGATGCCATCTGGTCGATCGCGGTGAGGATCCGGACCTTGCCGGCGCCGATCCGCTGGCCGATGGCGCGGCCTTCCACCAGCACCGGGCCGGTGGCGTTCAGGCGGAAGCGGCTCTGGCTGCCGGGGGCGCGGCGGGACTGCACGGTTTCCGGGCGGGCTTGCAGGATGTACAGGCCGCCGTCGATGCCGTCCTTGCCCCACTCAATGTCCATCGGACGGCCGTAATGCTTCTCAATGGCGACGGCGTGCCGCGCGAGCTGCTCGACGTCGTCGTCCGTGAGGCTGAAGCGCGAGCGCTGGGACTCCTCCACCGGCACGAAGTCGATGGTGCGGCCGATCTCGCTGTTGTTGGTGTAGGTCATCTGGAGGGCCTTCTCGCCGAGGCCCCGCTTGAGGATCGCGGGCCGGCCGGCTTCCAGTGCGGGCTTGTACACGTAGAACTCATCCGGGTTCACGGCCCCCTGCACCACCGCTTCACCCAGCCCGTAGGAGGAGGTGACGAACACGGCGTCCTGGAAACCGGACTCGGTGTCCATGGTGAACATGACGCCGGAAGCGCCGACGTCGGAACGCACCATGCGCTGAATGCCCGCCGAGAGTGCCACGTCGGCGTGTTCGAACTTGTGGTGCACGCGGTACGCAATGGCGCGGTCATTGTAGAGCGAGGCGAAGACGTCCTTGATGGCCTGCAGGATGTTCTCGATGCCGCGGACGTTCAGGAAGGTCTCCTGCTGCCCGGCGAAGGAAGCATCGGGAAGGTCTTCTGCCGTGGCGCTGGAGCGCACCGCCCAGGACAGGTCCTCGGAGCCGGCGTGCTTGTCCACCAGCTGCTGGTACGCCTCGCGGACCTGCGCCTCGAAATCCGCCAGGAACGGCGTTTCGCGGACCAGCGAGCGGATCTCCTGGCCGGCGGCTGCCAGCGCCGTCACGTCATCCGTGTCCAGGCCGACGAGCCGGTCGGCGATCTTCTGGTCCAGGCCGGAATCGGACAAGAACCGGCGGTAGGCGTCCGCCGTGGTGGCGAATCCATCCGGAACCTGGACGCCGGCGGACGTCAGGTTCTGCACCATCTCGCCCAGGGAGGCGTTCTTGCCGCCCACCTTGTCCAGGTCCTTAAGTCCAAGTTCAGAGAACCAAAGAACGTCTGTGGTCATGATTGCTGCTCCTTTGCAGAGGGTGGCTTAGGCGTTGCTGGCCGCCCACGGTAGTGCCGGCCGGAAGAAAAACCTTGTCAACAGTGGCAGGTCTGCCGCGCACTTTCCACATGATGTGCGCCACGCCACGTTTGTGAATTGGGGCTAGTGCTTGAGGTTCATCCGCTGCAGGATGGTGGCCGCCATTTCCTCCACGGAAACGGTGGCAGAGTTCAGGTACGGAATCCGGTGCGAGACATACAGCTGCTCGGCGCTTCGCAGCTCAAAACCGCACTGCCGCAAGGACGCGTAGGGCGAGCTGGGCCGCCGTTCGGTCCGGATCTGGCTCAGGCGCAGCGGGTTGGAGGACAGGCCGAAACACTTGGACACGAAGGGCTGCAACGGCTTGGGCAGGCCGTCCCGTTGGAAGTCCTCGTCCACCAGCGGAAAGTTGGCCGCGAAGATCCCGTGCTGGAGGGCCAGGTACATGGTGGTGGGGGTCTTGCCGCACCGCGAGGGTGCCACCAGGATCACCTGGGCCTTTTCCAGGGCACGCAGGCTCTGGCCGTCGTCGTGCTCCATCGCATACTCAACCGCCGCCATCCGGGACTGGTACCGCGCAGCGTTCCCCAGGCCGTGCGCCCTGCCGGGTTCGCCGCTGGCAGACGCGCCAAGTGCCTGTTCCAGCACGCCCACGTGCGTGCCGATCAGGTCCACGATGACGCCCTTGCAGCCGGCCAGGATCTGCCGGATTTCGCTGCTTACCGCAGTGGAGAAAACCAGGGGCTGGGGCCCGGTGGCGGCAAGGCCGTCGATGGTGCGCACCACGGCCCGGGCCTGCTCGGCCGTGGTGATGAAGGGGATGGTGACACGGTCAAAGTCGGCCACCGGGAACTGGGTCAGCAACGTATTGCCCAGCGTTTCCGCGGTGATGCCCGTACTGTCCGACAGGAAATAGACAGGGCGTTGAGCAGCAGTGGTCATGCATATGACCTTATCGCCCGGCCAGGACTGGACGGGCGATGCCCGTTGCCGGCTGTGGCTCCCGGCCCCGGTCACGCCGCCTTAATGGGCGACTTGCCGCCGCTGGACGCTGCCTGGTTCTCGCGGGCCAGGAATGCCGAGAGCTCGCCGATGGTGCTCATGAGCGGGGCCGGGAAGACCACCGTGGTGTTCTTGTCGACGCCGATTTCCACCAGGGACTGCAGGTTGCGGAGCTGCAACGCGAGCGGGTGGGCCATCATGGTGTCGGAGGCGTCGCCGAGCGCTGTTGCCGCGATGGCCTCGCCTTCTGCGGCGATGATCTTCGCCCTCTTTTCACGTTCGGCTTCAGCCTGGCGGGCCATGGCCCGTTTCATACTTTCGGGCAATTGGATGTCCTTCAGCTCCACCAAGGTGACTTCCACACCCCACTCGACGGTGAGGACATCGAGAATTTCGCGGATATCCACGTTGATCCGCTCGGTTTCGGACAGGGTCTGGTCCAAGGTGTGGCGGCCCACGACTTTCCGCAACGTGGTCTGGGCGATCTGGTCGATGGCTGCGGCCACGTTCTCGATCGCAATGACGGACTTTACGGCGTCCACCACCCGGTAATAGGCCACCGCCGAGACGTCGACGCTCACGTTGTCCTGCGTGATGATGCCTTGGGACTGGATGGGCATGGTCACGATCCGGAGGCTGACCAGCGGCAGCCGGTCGATCACCGGGATAATCAGCCGCAGGCCCGGGTCCCTGACACCGATGACCCGGCCGAGCCGAAACAGCACGCCCTTCTCGTATTGGCGCACGATCCGGATGGACATCTTCGCGACGATGAGCAACAGGACGACGAGGACGATGACAATGATGGTGGTGGGGTCCATCAGGATCCCCTCCTATGAGTGGCGGGACGTGCCGTCGCCGGGCCGGCGCCGTGGCAGGTGTCCTGCCTTCATTGTCCCACCAAAGGCCTGCGGGAGCCCCGGCTGCGGTTACGCCCGCGGTAAAGGTCCGCGGCCGCCGCTGGGCCAGCAAATCCGGAGCATACTGAAGTATGAATACGACAGGCGCCGCCTGGTGGTTGCCTTGGCTGGTCCTCATCCCGTGCGTGGCCATCTGGGGCTACAGCCTGGTCGACTTCAGCCAGACCGATGAACGGGACATACGAACCTTCAGCGGGGACACCTGGCTGCTGCTCCTCGTCTTCGGAAGCGTGGCCGGAGGAGTTGCGTGGCTCGTGGCCGGCCGTCCCCGGCGGCCCGATGTCCGCCGTCGAACCTAAGTCGCCGAGACGATGCTTCCGTAGCCCTGCAGGAACATCCGGCGGCCCTGGCCTTCATCCGTCCACACCCAGATGATCGAATAATCGGACGTCACGGCGTCCACGACTCCGGTTCCGGCAACGGTTCCCTCGGCGAAACTGACCCGGTCCCCCACCGCAAGCCGGGGGTGCCTGGTCCGTTTCCTCCTGGGCTTGATCATGGCGGTTTCCCCCGCCACTGCGGGGTCTGACAGGCAGGTGCTGACGTGCTGACGCATAGGATTCCTCCGGGCTCGCGGGCGGACAGTCAGCTCATTACAACCCTGCCCGCTGCTCCCAGGTCACGCGCTCAGCACGTGGTGCAGCAAGAGTAACGCGGCGTAACGCCCGGACGCACAGCCCGGAGGCTCCGGACGGAGTGTGACTGACCAGCGCAGCCGTGAACCCTCAATCCAGCGCAGTGACCGACCCCAACGAGTCCCACGCGAAGCTGGCCAACCAGTGCGTGGACATGAAGTCGCCGCTTTCCAGCCCGGCGAGCCCGGCCTTCAGGAGCGGGTCCAGCGCCTCGGAGAGCACAGCCACGGCGGCGGACGCCTCGGCGCCGTCGGATCCACGAAGCGTGGCGATGATCCGCGCCACCTGTCCCGCGCGGGTCAGGTTCAGTCCGTGCAGGTGCACCAGGTAGCCGTCGGTCTCATCTGTCACGCTCACCGGCTGCAGGATCCGTGACTCCGTGGAAAGGCCCGGCAGGAACCCGGAAAACCAGGTGGCAAACTCGTCGGCGGGCAGGACACGCCGCATCAGGTCCGCCTCGCTGAGGCCGGCCGAGAGGAAGTCCTGGCCGCTGAGCTCCCAGTCGCCCGGCCAGCCGCGGTCATTCCCGAACCAGGTGCGGGCCGCCTCCTCGCACGCCTTCGCAGCGTCATCGCGGCCCAAGGACCGGAAAGCATCCAGCATGTAGCCCACGCCGAACGCCGCGTTGGTGTGCAGCCCGTGCCGGACGGGGTACTGGGCCTTGGCCATCCACGCCACGCTGAGCTCCGCCACCGCACCCACCAGTGGATCCAAGGCGGCACCCCATTCACGAATCTGTGCATCGGAGGACGCCGAACATGTGGCAGCGAGCCGCATCAGCCAGGCCCAGCCGTACGGCCGCTCCCAGGACGGGTTGGCCAGCAGGTAGTCCCGTTCCACCGCCAGCTTGGCCGGAGTCAGGTTGGCGCCCAGCGCTTCCCGCAGCGACGCGGCAGTGGAGCTGTCCACCCAACCCGCCGTCCCGCCGTCGGACGCCCCCTCCGGAGCAGCCCCGGCAGAAGGTGACCCGGAGGCAGCCCCCAGCAGACTGGCCCCCAGCCAGTGCATGTGCACGCAGGAGTGCCAGTCAAAGGACGTGTAGAACGCGGGGTGGATCTGTTCCGGGGTGGGGCGGTCGTCGGCGGAGACCTGGGTGTGGTGGGCCGAGTGCGGGTAGGGCTCGGAAAGGTTGCCCAGCACCACGGCCGCATAGTCCGGTGCCGCCTGCGCGCGGAGATCGTTGTCCATCATGCTCCTTTGAAAGCCAAAATCACGGAAAGGAAGGGGTTAGTGGAAGGCCAGGAAGTACATCAGCACAATGTTGACCGCCAGCAGCGGGATGGCTGTGCCCACCTGCGCCGTGATCACGCCGTACTTGTTCTTCATTTCCAGCAGCGCGGACGGCACCAGGTTGAAGTTGGCGGCCATGGGCGTGCAGAGCGTGCCACAGAAGCCGGCCAGCATGCCGATCGCGAAGATGATGGCAGGGTCGCCGTGGAATCCCTGCACCAGCACGGGCCAGCCGATCGCGGCCGTCATGATGGGGAACGCCGCGAAGCCATTGCCCATCAGCACGGTGAAGAGGAACATGCCGATGCAGTACACCAGCACACCGGCGATCAGTGAGCCCTTCGGAAGCAGCCCGGACGCCAGGGTGCCCACCGCGGTGCCGACGCCGGCCTTGGTGAAGAGGATGCCCAGCGTGGTGAGCATCTGCGGCAGCAGCGCGGCCCAGCCGATGGATTCGAGGATCCGGCGGCTTTCGAAGATAGGTGTGGCCGGGTTTTTCGGCTTGAGGATCACCAGGGCGACGACGACGGCGGCCACGGCTCCGATGGCCAGGGCTACCAGCGTGGTGTTCTTCGGATCCAGCAGCGGGGCGCCGCCGATCACCAGCACGGGCGCTGCGAGCACCAGGATCACGGTGACCAGGGGCAGCGTCAGGGCCGGGATGAAGAGCTTGTTGCCGAAGCGCTTGGCGTAGGACTCCCGCTCCGGGCCCGTGGAGGTGCGGTGCTTGCCGTGGCCCAGGAGGCCCGTGGAGGCCAGCACCACCAGGACCAGGACGGCGATGCCCAGGATCCAGCCCGGTGCAGTGCCGGCCTGGACCCAGGTGCTGTAGAAGAAGCACAGGCCCAGCAGGCCCCAGAAGGCGGAGCTGCCCCAACGGCGGGGGTGGTTGGTGTCGGCGGCAATGAGCGATGCCCAGGCGACGAACAGAATGCCGATCAGCCAGTAGACGGCTTCAACGTTGATCATTTGGCTTCTCCTGCGGATTCCTTCTCGGCGGTGAGCTCGAACTCGCGGTATTCCTTGTCCAGCTGCTTATCCAGGCGCAGCAGCCGGAAGCCGTGGATGAGGAAGGCCGCGATGGCGGTGGGGATGGCCCACAGGGCCAGCTGGAGCGGTTCAAGGTGCAGATGGTAGGTGGTGTCCACGAACGTGGTGATCAGCAGGATGGAGCCGACGGCCACGAACACGTCTTCGCCGAAGAACACGCCCACGTTGTCCGCAGCGGCGGAGTGGCCCTTGATCTTCTCGCTGATCTTTTCCGGCACGTGCCCGTAGCGGCGCAGCGCTGCACCCTCAGCCATGGGGAATACCAGCGGACGGACGGTCTGGGCGTGGCCGCCGATGCTGTTCAGGCCCACGGCGGCGGTGATCTGGCGGACGGCCAGGTAGCCGATCAGGACGCGTCCTGCCGTCAGCTTGGCCAGCCGGCCGATGAGCACTTTGGCTTGCTCCTGCAGCCCGAAGAACTCGATGATGCCCACAACGGGCAGCACCGCCACGAAGATGGTGACCGAGCGGCTGCTGGCGAAGCCGGTGCCAAACGAGTCAAGGATCTGCGCGGGGTTCATCCCGCCCAGCAGTGCGGTGACGATGCCAGCGACGGTGACGACGATCAGGGGGTTCAGCCGGATGGCGAAGCCAACGATCACCAGCAGCACCCCGATGAGTACAAGCATGATTATCCCTTCCCAGGGGACCCGTGACGGGTCTGCGAAAGTGGGGGCCGGCGCGTCCATGGGTTGGTCAATTGGGGGTGACGGCGCCGAGGGGCGGGAGCCCCTGTCACGTTGGCGCTGCAGGATTAAGTGAGCTGCAGAACAACGGTGTGATCTAAAGCATAGCTTTTTGTTCAACAATCCCGCAACCCCCTTCTTCGCGGGGGTTTTGGTTCAGCGGCCGACGGCGGCCAGCAGCTGCGTTTCGGCGCGGTCCAGGTAGTCGGCCAGGAAGTCCGCTGCCGCGGCCAGTTCCCCGGCCTCCAGGAGCTCCACGATCTTCGCGTTGTCCTCCACGTAGGGTTCGTGGAAGGCCGGATTGGCCGCCATCGAGTGGAACACCAGCCGCATTTCGGCCAGTACCTGGTCCATGAGGCTGTTCAGGCGTTCGCTGCCGGCGCGGTCCACGATGGCGCGGTGGAAGTCCTGGTTGGCGCCGGCCATGCCGGGGATGTCGCCGTCCGCGGCGGCTGCCCGGGCCGCCTTGACAATCGCCGCCAGGGGTTCCGTGGAGGCCGCGCCGGCCCACAGCACCGCCGAGGGCTCAAGGAAGCGGCGCACACGGTAGATCTCGCGAATGTCGTCCGCCGTGGGGTGGGCCACGAACACACCGCGGTTAGGGATCCGGGTGACGATGTGCTCCGCGTGCAGCGCAGTGAACGCCTCGCGCAGGGTATTGCGGGACACGCCAAGGGCCTCACGGAGGGCTTCCTCCGCGAGCTTGGAACCGGGCTTCAGCTGGCCGGCTGCGATGCGGCTGCGGAGCTGGGCTGCGACCCAGAGCCCGGTTTCGGCGTGCTTTGTGGTCCTGGCCTGGGCTTGGAGATCGGCCAGTACCTCGTCAAACGTCATGCCACCACGATATCGGCCCTGACACCGGCACCCTGTCCGCACCGGACGAATTCCTCCATCATGGTGACCATGACGTGGCTGGACGGCCTCCGGTTCGACCCGATCGCCCCGCTGCTGTCCAGCGGGCACCCTGCCGTGCGCTCCTGGGCAGTCCGGGACCTCCTCCCCGGTCCGGCAGCGCTGCCGCCCGCCCCGGGGGCACCCGATGAGGCACTCTGGGACCTTCCGATCCCGCGCAGGATCCTGCGGCGCCAGGCGGCCGACGGGTCGTGGGCGTATCCGGGAAGACGCCCACGGGCCATCATGGACTACGACCTGCTGGAGACCTACCGGCAACTCGGGTTCCTCGTGGAGATGTTCGGGCTGACACACCGGCACCCGGCTCTCGCCGCGGCCGCCGCCTATGTGCTCTCACACCAGTCGGCCCAAGGTGATCTTCGAGGGATTTACGGCAACCAGGTGTCTCCCAACTACACGGCGGCCCTCATCGGGCTGCTGGTCAAAGCGGGGTACGGCGACGACCCCCGCGTGGAACGCGCGTTCAGCTGGCTTGACGCGTCGCGGCAGGACGACGGCGGCTGGGCCCTTCCGCTCCGCACCCGGGGGAGGAATCTCGACGCACTCGAGGAGCCGCAGACCATCACCGGCGATCCGGCGCAGCCGTTCTCACATTTGATCACCGGGGTGGTGCTCAGGGCGTATGCGGCCCATCCAAGGCACCGCGCAGGCGCCCCCGCACAGAAGGCTGCTGAATTGCTGGCGGGCCGCTTCTTCGAGCCGGACGCCTATCCGGACAAGGGCCGTGTCTCCGACTGGACCGAATTCAGCTTTCCCTTCTGGATGACGGACCTGGTTTCCGCCCTCGACGCCATCAGCATCATCCGTCCCGGCCTTCGATCGGAAAAAACCGACCAGGCGCGCGACTGGCTGGCCGCACATCAGGAACCATCCGGGCTCTTCACCGGCCACCTGCTCCGGGACAGGTTCCACGACCTCCAGCTCTGGTTCAGCCTGGCAGTGTGCCGCGTGTTCGCGCGCATGCCCTCGTGAGGTGCGCTCAGGAAATGGTGGCGAGCACCTGGCCGGGCGCGACGGCGTCCCCCGCCGCCGCGAACCGCTCCCCCAGGGTGCCGCCACGGTGGGCGGCGACGGCCGTTTCCATCTTCATTGCTTCGAGCACCAGCACCGCCTCCCCTTCCGCGACGCTGGCCCCGGGCTCAGCCAGCCACTTGACCACGGTGCCGGCCATCGTGGCCAGCAGGTCGCCGTCGTTCTTCTCCGCCGGAGCCTCCGCACTCTCCTCCGGCGCGTCGGAACGGACCCGGCCGCCGCCGTCGAGCAGCGAATCCAGCAGCGCCTTGGGAAGTCCCAGCTCCATCCGCTTGCCGTCCACCTCGATGCCGATGGTCCGGCGCGGTTCCTCGGGCGCGGCGGGACTGAACGCGGGGTCCGCCTCCAGTTCGGCGGCGAATCCGCTCTCGATCCACGTGGTGTAAACGTCCAGGGAATCGGTGCCGGTGAAGTCGGGGGCCTCCACAACGGCGCGGTGGAACGGCAGGACGGTGGCCAGGCCGCCGACGTGGAAATCGCGCAGGGCGCGGCGGGCACGCCGGAGGGCCTGCTGACGGTCTGCGCCGGTCACCACCAGCTTGGCGAGCAGCGAATCGAACTGGCCCGGCACCGTTGACCCGGCACGAACGCCGGTGTCCAGCCGGATCCCCGGCCCGGTGGGCACCTCGAACGAGTCGACAGTGCCCGGCGATGGCAGGAAGCCGCGGCCCGGGTCCTCGGCGTTGATCCGGAATTCGAACGCGTGGCCGCGGGGCTCGGGGTCTTCAAGGATGGGGAGCGTCTCCCCGGCCGCGATGGACAGTTGGGCGGCCACCAGGTCCACGCCGGAGGTTTCCTCCGTGATGGGGTGCTCCACCTGGAGCCGGGTGTTGACCTCCAGGAAGCTCAGGAAACCGGAGCCGTCCAGCAGGTATTCCACGGTGCCGGCGCCCACGTATCCGGCCTCCCGGCAAATGGCTTTCGCCGAGGCATGGATGGCCGCCCGCTGGTCCGGTGTGAGGAACGGCGCGGGGGCTTCCTCCACGAGTTTCTGGTGGCGCCGCTGCAGCGAGCAGTCGCGGGTGCCAACCACCACCACATTGCCATGCGTGTCTGCGATGACCTGGGCCTCGACGTGGCGGGGACGGTCCAGGAACTTCTCCACGTAGCACTCGCTGCGGCCGAAGGCTGCCTGCGATTCGCGCACGGCGGAGTCGAAGCTTTCCTCAATGTCGGCCAGGTTCCTGACCACTTTCAGTCCGCGTCCGCCACCACCGAAGGCAGCTTTGATGGCCACCGGAAGGCCAACCTCTTCGGCGAAGGCCCGGACTTCGGCGGCGCTGGCCACCGGGCCGTCGCTGCCGGGTGCCAGCGGGGCGCCGGCGCGGACAGCCACTTCGCGGGCACTGACCTTGTCGCCCAGCAGCCGGATGGTGTCAGGCGAGGGCCCGATCCAGGTCAGGCCGGCGTCGATCACGGCCTGGGCGAACCCGGCATTCTCGGACAGGAAGCCGTATCCGGGGTGGACGGCGTCGGCACCGCTCTTGGCCGCAACTGCCAGGATCTTCGCGATATCCAGGTAGGTTTCCTGCGGCCTGGAGCCCGCCAGCGAGTAGGCTTCGGTGGCGGCGGAGACATGCAACGCATCGGCGTCCGGATCAGCGTAGACTGCCACGCTTTCCAGCCCTGCATCGTCGCAGGCCCTGGCGATCCGGACGGCGATTTCGCCGCGGTTGGCAATGAGGACTTTACGCATGGAAGCTTTCCTTAGGTGTTTCGTGCTGTTCTGCCGGGGATGCTGCGGTGAACCGCACCGATGCCCCCGGGGGAAGTTGGGCGGCTTTGTCCAGGTCGGCGTGGACGACGACGGCGATCACCGGGTATCCGCCCGTCACCGGATGATCGGACAGGAAGAGGACCGGCTTACCTTCAGGGGGGACCTGCACGGCGCCGCGGACAGTGCCTTCGCTGGCCAGTTCGCCCTCCCTGCTGCGGCTGAGTGCCTGGCCGTCCAGGCGCAGGCCGATCCGGTTGGACTTGGGACTAACGGTCCACTCCTGGGACAGGAAGTTGTGCAGCGTTTCGCCGTTGAACCAGTCCTGCCGCGGCCCGGGAACCACCCGGAGCACTGTGGCCTGGTCCTTGTCCGGGAGGGGTGAAATTTCGGGGTTGCCCACTACACTTCCCGGGTTGGGGGTTCCCACAGGGAGTATGGTTCCTGCCTGAAGTGCTTCGGGGCCCAGTCCGGACATGGTGTCGGTGGAGCGGCTGCCCAGTGCGGCCGGGCCGGCGAGGCCGCCGCGGACACCCAGGTAGGCGCGGAGCCCTGCGGTGGGAGTTCCCACGGTGAGCCGCTCTCCTGCCAGCAGCGCGAAGGGGGCATCGCACGCGGGGTGCCGGACCGCCGTCGTCCGCTGTTTCGTGTCCTCTGATGGCGTGACCTCCAGCGGAACATTGGCGCCGGTGAGGGCCAGGACCTGATCGGTGAGGGCCTCGAGTTCCAGGCCACCAAAGAGGATTTCGATTCCCGCATCCCCTTCAGGGTTGCCCACCAGGCGGTTGGCACGCCGCAGGGCACCGCGGTCCATGGCCCCGGAGCTGCTCACGCCCAAGGACGCGTAGCCTGGCCGGCCCAGATCCTGGATGGTGGCCTGCAGGCCTGGCTTGCGCACGGCCAGGCCCGCGGTGGCAGGTTCCTCCACCGGCGCCAGGCCGGCGGTAATTCCGCTCGCCTCCTGCAACCGGGTCACTGTGGCCTGGGCCCGGACGGCAGCGAAACGGACGGTGTCGCCGGGGCGGATGAGGGCCGGACTCTCCCGGCCCAGGTCCCAGAGCGCGGCCTCGGTCCGGCCGATCAGTTGCCAGCCGCCGGGCGATTGCCGCGGATAGATTGCCGAGTAGGGTCCGCCCAGGGCCACTGCCCCGGCCGGCACGGCAGTTCGCGGGGAACGCCGGCGCGGGACGTCAAGGGTGGAGTTCTCGCCGGTGAGGTACGCGAAGCCCGGCGCGAACCCGGCGAAGGCAGCTGTCCACAACTGGCCCGTGTGGGCTGCCACCACCCCTTCGCGGCCAAGGCCGGTGAGCCCCGCGGCTTCGTCGAGGTCGTCGCCGTCGTACACCACCTCGATGGTGACCAAGGTGCTCTCAGCCTCCACGGGCGCTTCAAGGTCAAGGCTGCGGACGTGCGCAGCCAGCGCCTGCAGGGCGTGGGGCGAATCTGCGGTGATCAGCACGGTTCCGGCGGCGGCAATGACGTCCACCTGGCCCGGCTGCGGATGTGCGGTGAGCTGCGACTGGAGGCTGAGCACCGCGTCCAGGGAGGAGAGTTCAACCAGGATTGCCCGGTCGCCGGCGGCCCTGATCCCAGTCAGCATCGCAGCCGATGCCGCCGTGGCCGGCTGCTGTTGTGTGGCGGCCATGGCTAGGCGAAGCTTTGGATGGTAATGCCGGCATCCGCCAGGGCGGCGCGAACGGCAGCGGCCATCGCCACGGCGCCGGCTGTGTCGCCGTGCAGGCAAATGCTTTCTGCTTTGACCGGGACCAGCGAGCCGTCCACAGCGCGGACCACGCCGTCGTTGGCCAAGCGCAGGACGTGCTCGACGACGTCCTTCACCTCGTGCAGCACGGCGCCGGGTTCGCGCCGGGAGACGAGGGTGCCGTCAGGGTTGTAGGCGCGGTCGGCGAAAGCCTCCGGGACCGTGCGCAGTCCCGCGGCGTCGGCCTGGCGCTGGATCTCGGAATTCGGCAGGACCATGAGGGGCAGGGTGGGGTCCACGGCCAGGATGGCGGCCACCACGGCGGCGGCCTGCTGTGGGTGGTTGACAATGGTGTTATAGAGCGCGCCGTGGGGTTTGACGTAGCGGACCGCGGTGCCTGCCGCGAGGGCCACGGCCTGGACGGCGCCGATCTGGTAGACCACGTCTGCGGTCAGTTCGGCGGGGGTCATGTCCACGAAGCGGCGGCCGAATCCGGCCAGGTCCCGGTAGCCGGGGTGTGCGCCGACGGTGACGCCGGCCTTCGCGGCAGCCTGGCAGGTGGCCATAATGCCCACGGGGTCGCCCGCGTGGAAGCCGCAGGCTACGTTGGCGCTGGAAACACTCTCGAAAATGGCGGCGTCATCGCCGAAGGACCAGTTTCCAAACGATTCGCCGACGTCGCTGTTCAGGTCGATGCTGGGCATGTGATCTCCGTCTCGGATTGGTGGTACTCCAAGAATGCCCTAAAAATTCAGATTGTTCAACAATCTTGCACTGTCATCGCCGCTGGACTAGCCGCCGGTCCTGGGCGCGAGGAGAATCTGCACGGCTTCGATCCGTTTGCCCATACCCACCGTACCTGCCGTTCCTCCGTCGGCTACCCATGACTGCCAGCCGAAATCTTGTACGTGAGCCCGGTAGTAAATGCTGTAGTGGTTGGCCATCTCACCGGTCAGCCTGACTTCAAACGCTTCCAAACGCAGCCCTTGCCCCACCGTGCCGATGGGATTGGCCGACGTTGTCCAGGGCTGCCAGCCAATGTTCTGCACCTGCCCCCGCCACTGGATGTCGCCGCTATAGGCGGTGCTGGACACATTGAGGCGCAACGCCTCCATCCGAAGGGCCATACCCGTAGTCCCGGCGACGGTTCCGTCCGAAACGTTAGCCATCCAGCCGAGGTTCTGAACGTGGGCGGCGTACACAGCAGTGAATGCCGGCGCAACCTTCGGAACCAGCTCGATCGTCACTGCCTCCACCCGCAGACCTTGCCCGACGGTGCCGGCAGTGGCTCCGTCAAGCACGTACGGCTGCCAGCCGACGTTCTGCACGTGGGCGCGATACCTGATGCTGTAATGCGAGGCCAGATCCCCGGTCAACCGCAGCTCGAACGCCTCCAATCGCAGACCGAGGCCGGTCGTCCCAATCGGGGTTGCCGACGTCGTCCATGGCTGCCAGCCAATGTTTTGCACCTGCCCCCTCCATAGAATGTCGCCCGGCAGGCGGTCTCCTGCCACGGACAGGCGCAACGCCTCCAACGGCAGTGACCGGCCGGTCGTGCCCGCGGTGGCGCCATTGGAGACGCTCGGCTGCCAGCCGATCGTCGCGACGTGGGCCTGGTACACCCCGATGCACGTCATGTCGTAGTCGTAGGTGCCGTCGGTCCATTGCGCGATGTGGACGGTCCCACCGGAAAAGCTGCGGTTCACGCAGAGGTCGGATGCTTCACTGGCGAAGTCGAGGCGCCCTGCGGGTGACCAGACGGGCACGTCGGCAAGCTGCCACGACCCGGTGATGGCTTCCCAGGCGCTCGAATAGGAGTAGATCCCGTGCGGGTACCCGGCGTCAGCCAGTGCAGCCAGGAGCCCGGAGATGACGTACCGGTTCTCCTGCCGCTCGGCTGCTGTCGAGCTGGGCCACGGCTGTTGCGGGCGGGGCTCGACGTCCACCCAGATTCTCTCCGGCCGCCATCCCACCTTGTCGAGAGACGCGAGAGCCGCGTGACCCTCTGCATATCCGACGTTGCGCAGCCGGTCCTGCCTGGTGCTTGTGGAATAGGGGCCGTCGTCCCCGTAGGTGTCATACTGCGCACCGGTAGGGAACGTAGCCATGGTGTAAGCCTGCGCCCGGACTCCATGATCCAGCACCCACTGGAACTGCCCGCCCAGGCAGGGGTTCTCGGTGAAGGCGAGTCCGTGCGTCAGCCCCACAACCTCGAACCCCGTATCTTCCGGCGGCATCGGAAGACCGCCCGGACACTGCGGCCACGAAACGTCATATCCGTAGTCGACTGCTCGGGCGGGTGGAGCGAACAGCACACCAATTGCGAGTACGACTAACACCGCCAAGAACCGGCGCATGGATGCCCAGGAGTAGCGGCCAAGTCGAAGAACATCAAGGCCGGCCATGATGGCCCCCCTATTCGACGGATGACCACATTGTCCCACCCGGTCACTGTCGCCGCCAGACAGGTGGAGCAGCAGGCGCTGACCTAAATTAGCAGGGCGCTGGAATCCCGGGATTTCGAGCGGGCCGTTTCCCAGTCTGCGTTGGTGGTGGTTGTGTTAAATGTGGGAGGCCCCAACCGTGTGGTTGGGGCCTCGACCAATGATTGTCCGGCGGTGTCCTACTCTCCCACACCCTCCCGGGTGCAGTACCATCGGCGCTGTGGGTCTTAGCTTCCGGGTTCGGAATGGGACCGGG
>NZ_JBFRDA010000026.1:0-46622 GCF_052113345.1 Pseudarthrobacter sp. YAF2
GGTGGTGTTGGATGCTGCGGCGGGGAACCTGTTTTTGCCTGGTGGTAAGCGGTTGGTGTTGGAGAATGCGCGGGATGCGAAGTTGCAGCAGGCGGGGCCGGGCAGTGATTTTGTGGCTGTTGCGACGCGGAAGGTGTTGTTGAAGCAGCCTCTTGATGGGGCGGCGGCGAAGACGGTGTCGTTTGATGGCGAGGGTGTGCCTGCTGCGCCGGTCCAGTTGGGCGGGTGTGTGCATGCGGCGTGGTCGGGGGCGAATAAGTATGTTCGTGATTGCACCAATGATGCTGATGATAAGAATGTTGCGGTGCCGAAGGCGAGTGCGTCGCCGTCGTATGTGTTCCGGGTGAACCGGGACCTGGTGGTCTTGAATGATGTGAACTCGGGCAATGTGTGGCTGGTGAACCAGAACATGCAGCTGGTCAACAACTGGGACGACGTCGTCCCGCCCAAGAACCAGTCCGATGACCAGGACCAGGAGTCGGCGGACAACAACACCATCAACGTGCTTCCGGACCGGACCAAACCGAACCGGCCGCCGGAAACCAAGCCCGACGCCATCGGCGTCCGCCCGGGCCGCACCACGATCCTCAGCGTGCTGGACAATGACTCGGATCCTGACGGCGACGTCCTGACCGCATCCGTGGGAGATGCAGGGCCGAAGTCGGGCACGCTCGAAAACATCTATGGCGGCACTGCCTTCCAAATCACCGTACCGGCGGATGCCAAACCCGGCACGGAGACCTTCAACTACAGCGCCTCCGACGGCCGCGGGCTGTCCGCCACCGGGCAGGTCACGCTCAGCGTTGTCGGCCCCGACGAAAACAAGCCGCCGAAGTTCAAGCGCGGCGAGGACACCACCATGCTGGTGGAACAAGGGAAAACGGTCAGCCAAAACATCCTGACGGATTGGATCGACCCCGACGGCGACGACCTCGTCCTGCTCGACGCCAAGGCAGACAACGACCAGGACCAGGTTAAGGTCCGGCGGGACGGCCTGCTCACCTTCCAGGACTCCGGTGCGACAGCCGGCAAGAAGAACGTCGAAGTCACCATCTGGGACGGCCGCGCCACCGTCACCGGCAAGGTGGTGGTCAACGTCCAGCCGCCCGGAGCCTTGGCGCCGGTGGTCAACGCCGACCATGTCACCGCCGTCGTGGGCCAGGACCTGGTGATCTCACCGTTGAAGAACGACGTCGACCCGAACGGTGGTGCCCTCCGCCTCGCCCAGGTGGAGGCCAACGGTCCGGCCGAACTCGGCCCCGTCACCGACGGCGGCACCTTCACGTTCCGCAGCACCACCCCTGGGCCGGTCTACCTGACGTATATCGCCAGCAACGGGCCGCAGAGCAGCCAGGGCTTGATCCGCGTCGACGTCGAATCCGGCAACGACGGCGGCGATCCCGTGGCAGTCCATGACGTCGCCTTGATGCCCACGGGCGGCAGCGTCCTGCTGGACCCGCTGGCCAACGACTCCGACCCTTCCGGCGGCGTCCTGGTGCTGCAGTCAGTCAAGATCCCGGACAACGCCCCGGTGTCCGTCAGCGTGATCAACCACAGCGTCCTGCGGATCACCGACATCCTCGGAAGCAAGGATCCCCTGCTGTTCGAATACACCATGTCCAATGGCAAGAAGTCCGCCACTGGGAGTGTCTCCGTGGTGCCCGTCCCGGCGCCCGCCGTGCTGGAAGCACCCCAGCCAAAGCCGGACGAGGTGAACGTCCGCGTCAACGACGTCGTCACCATCCCTGTCCTTGACAACGACACGCACCCGCAAGGGCAGGAACTGACCGTCGATCCTGTCCTGCCGCAGGCCGTGGATCCTGCAGATGGCAAGAGTTTCGTCTCGGAGAACACCCTCCGCTTCATCGCGGGCAGCCAGCCCAAGACGGTCCGCGCCATCTACAACGCCGTGGATCCACAAGGCCAGAAGAGTGCCGCCGCGGTCACCATCCACATCCTTCCACTGGAAGGTGCCGAGAACTCCCGGCCCCAGCCGCGGAACCTCACCGCCCGGGTGGTGGCCGCCGGCACCGTGCGCATCCCGGTTCCGCTGGACGGCATCGATCCCGACGGCGACTCCGTCCAGCTGACGGGTATCGACAGCACCCCGGCCATGGGAACCGCCACCGTGGGCAGCAACTTCATCGACTTCACCGCCGCCGGTGACGGCGCGGGCACGGACACTTTCCGCTACAAGGTGGTTGACCGCCAGGGCGCCGTGAACACAGGCACCGTGACGGTGGGCATCGCCCCGCGCGGCGAGGTGAACCAGAAGCCCACCCCCGTGGACGATGAAGTCCGGGTCCGGCCCGGCCGGCAGATCGCCGTCGACGCCACCGCCAACGACACCGATCCCGACGGCGACCGCATCCGTATCCTCACTGACGGCATCGAGGCCGATCCCGCTCTCCAGGCGAACGTCAGCAAGAACAGCGGCCGCATCATCCTGCTGGCACCGAACGAGGCCGGGACCGTAAACGTCCGCTACACCATCGCCGATGACCGCGATGCCACCGCGCAGGCGACCATCCGGCTGGTGGTGGACAACAACGTGCCCCTCAAGGCGCCCATAGCCCGTGACGACCGGGTGACGTCCGCCCAAGCGATGGGCAAGACCGCCGTCGATGTTCCGGTCCTCAAGAACGATGAGGACCCGGACGGTGTGGGGGAGAACCTGAAGATCAGCACGGAGGCCACCACCGCCCGGCCCGGCGGCAACGGCAACGTCCTGGTGGACCTGACCAAGGATCCCCAGCTCATCCCGTATACGGTGGAAGACGTGGACGGACTGCAGTCCACCGCGGTCATCTGGGTGCCGGGCCTTGGCCAGCAGGTTCCCACCCTGGCCAAGGATGAGGTCCTCGAGGTGGTGGCAGGCCAGTCGGTGGACGTGAACCTCAACGAATGGGTGAAGGTCCGCGAGGGCAGGTCGCCGCGGCTGACCCAGGCTGACCGGATCAAACTCATCGGCGCCGACAACGGCAACCCCGTGATCGGCGACGGCACGGGCCTGAAATACACCGCAGGAACCGACTATGTGGGCCCCGGGTCCCTCACGTTCGAGGTGACCGACGGGACCGGACCGGACGATCCTGCTGGCCTGAAGTCCACCCTCAGCATCCGCACCAAGGTGCTTCCGGACCCCAACAAGAACAACCCGCCCGAGCTGCTCGGCTCGGACGTGGACGTTCCCAAGGGGGACACGGCCAGCACGGACCTGGGCAAGCTGACCTCCGATCCGGACCAGGGCGACCTCGAGAAGATGAAGTATGAACTGGTGGGCGGATCGCCCGGCGGCTTCAACGTGAGCATCGACGGCAAGACCCTCAAGGCTTCGGCGGCGGACTCCACCGCTACCGGCACCAGGGCGGCCGTCCAGGTCAAGGCCAGGGACCCGCGGGGGCTCGAGGCAACGGCCACGTACCAGCTTTCGGTGACCGCCTCCAACCGGCCCAAGCCGGTGGCCAACGACGACGTCGAAGCAAACGCCGCCGCGGGCAAGCCCGTCAGCATCAACGTGCTGGCCAACGACGCCAACCCGTTCCCCGAGACCCCGCTGAAGATCATTGCCGCCAACACCGAAACGGGCAGTGGCAACGTGGGCGTCAACGGCGACTCGGTGACCGTCACGCCGGCGCCTGGCTTCACCGGAACCATGGTGGTGGCCTACACGGTTGAGGACAAGACCGGTGACGCGTCCCGGCACGCCACGGCGCGCATCCGGCTCACCGTCAAGGACAAACCGGCAGCACCCACCACGCCGCAGGCACAGAGCGTGGGGGACCGCACCGCACTGCTGAACTGGACCGCCCCGGCGGACCGGGGCTCGCCCATCACCAAGTACACGGTGTATGGCGAGGGCGGGTTCCGCCAGGACTGCCCGGCCAACACCTGCACGCTCAACGGCCTGACCAACAACACCACGTACCACTTCCAGGTCACGGCCACGAATGAGTTCGGTGAGTCCGACCGTTCGCCGGCTTCGGCCGATGTCCGGCCGGACGTGAAGCCCGACACTCCCATGGCGCCGTCGCTGAAGTTCGGCGACAAGCAGTTGACCGTCAACTGGACGCAGCCGGCCAGCAAGGGGTCACCGGTGAAGTCCTATGACCTGGAAATCTCGCCGGCGCCGGCCGGCCAGAACGCGCAGATCCAGAACCTCACGTCGGTCAGCTACGTCTGGAAGGGGCTGCAGAACGGGGTTTCCTACAAGGTCCGGGTCTTGGCGCGCAACGACGCCAAGGAACCGTCCGAATGGAGCCCGTATTCGGCCGCGGAGGTGCCCGCTGGGGTCCCCGCGACGCCCACTGCGCCAAGCGTGTCGCAGGCAACGCCGGTGGGCTCGCAGAGCCAGCTGCGGGTGGTCTGGTCCGCGCCCAACAACAATGGTGACGCCGTTTCTTCCTACACCCTGACCACACTCCGTGGCGGTGCGGCGGTGGCCAGCCAGCAGGTATCCGGCACGTCGCAGAACGTCACCGTGGACAACTCGGAAACGAACTACACCTTCACGGTGTCGGCCACCAACAAGGCCGGAACCAGCGGCACGAGCGCCCAGTCCGCCCCCATCCGGGCAGCAGGCAAGCCAGGCCAGGTCAGCAGCGGAACCGTTGCGGAAACCGGAACCAGCGGGCAGCTCAAGGTGACCTTCGCCCCCCTGTCAGAGGCGCAGCGGAACGGGTCCACAGCGAGCGAGATCGCCTACTCGTACAACGCTGACGGCAAGAGCGGTGCGATCGCGGCCGGTGGCGGAACCATCAGCGGGATGACCAACGGCAGGGACATCACGGTGACCATCATCGCGACGTCCACCAAGAACACCATGTCCGGCGACGCCAAAGCCATCGGCACAGGCAACCCGTATGGGCCGGCCAACGCGCCGAACGTCAACGGCGGCACCTCGGCGAAGGGTGATGGCCAGGTGCATTGGACCTGGAATGATCCGGCGACGAACGGCAGGGCTCTCGATCACTACGAAGTCAGCTACGACGGTGGCGGCTGGATCAACGTGAATAAGGCCAATCGCTATGACCGTGACGCCGGCGGATGGAATCAGAGCCACCGACTGAGGGTAAAGGCCGTGACCGTGGTGGACGGTGCCATCGGTGGACCCACCACATCCACTTCTGGCCCTGACAACACCCCGCCGCCACCCACGGAGTGGAACGTCACGGCCAGCCCGGTGCGCAGCTGCACGGAGCCGCGCAAGGGAACAGACAGCTACGTCCCCGGCAACCCGTCCCAGTGCACCGGTGGTGGTATCTGGCTCGATGCCGGTGCCCCGTCCACGTCCGACCGCTACCAGGTTTGGTACAAGACCTCCAACAACCCCAGCGGTATCTGGTACCACCTGAACTCCGGTATGGCCTCGGGCAACTGGCTCCGCTGCGACACCTCCAACGTGGGCTGCAACCCACCAAACGGCATGCCGAACCGCTAGCAACCGCATCACGCCTTGTGGGCCCGGGTCTTCCGGGCCCACAAGGACAATTCGACCCATCAGAAGGAAGCACATTTCATGACCATGACCATGGAGCAGGCCGAGTGGTTTGCCGGTACGTTCGAAAAGCTGGTTGCCAACGTGGGGCAGGCGGTGCTGGGCAAGGAACACGTCATCCGGCTGACCTTCACTGCCATGCTGGCCGAGGGCCACGTGCTGTTCGAGGACGCACCCGGAACGGGCAAAACTTCACTGGCCCGGGCACTCGCCGCCACCGTGCAGGGGTCCAACAACCGGATCCAGTTCACCCCGGACCTGCTTCCCTCCGACGTCACCGGTGTGACCATCTACGACCAGAAGACCCAGAAGTTCGAGTTCCACAAGGGCCCGATCTTCAACAACATCGTCCTGGCCGACGAAATCAACCGGGCATCGCCCAAGACCCAGTCCGCGCTGCTGGAGGTCATGGAAGAATCCCGGGTGACCGTGGATGGTGTCACCTACTCCGCGGGCCGGCCGTTCATGGTCATGGCCACCCAGAACCCGATCGAGCAGGCCGGTACCTACCGCCTCCCCGAGGCGCAGCTGGACCGGTTCCTGATCAAGACCTCCATCGGGTACCCGGACCACGCCTCCACGGTGCGGCTGCTGGGCGGCAACAACCTGAAGGACCGCTCCCAGGACCTGTCCGCCGTCATCACCACCCAGGCAGTGGCGGACATGGCAGACCTCGCCGCCACCGCGCACGTGGACACCGCAGTGCTGGAGTACATCTCGCGGCTGTGCGAGGAGACCCGGAGCGCCCCGGAAACCCGGCTCGGCGTATCCGTGCGTGGTGCACTGGCCATGGTCCGGGCCGCAAAGGTCTGGGCTGCCTCGCAGGGACGGAACTTCGTCCTGCCGGATGACATCAAGGAACTGGCACCCGTGGTGTGGACGCACCGGTTCGTGATGGACCCCGAGGCTGAGTTCTCCGGCGCCACCCCGGAGGCCGTCCTCACCAGGATCCTGGCCGACGTCGCCGCCCCTCAGCAGCGCACCAACGCCTGACCGGTCCGGCGCCCAGCCAAACGCTGCACGCCGGCCCCCATCCCTTTCCAACGCAACAACGAAGGCACACCCACATGTCCGACGGCACGTCCAGCGGCACCCCGTTGACCCGGCTCGCGGAGCGGATCCAGCTCCTCTTCCACAGGAATGGCCGCCCCACCCGCCTGCATCCGGCAGCGGTATGGTCAGAAGCCAGCAACACGGCCCTCCTTGCCCTCACCCCGGCCTGGCGGGCCGTCCGCAGCACCTGGCTGAAGCACGTGTGGCCGGTCCTGTCCGTGGTCAGCATCCTGGGCTGGTCGGTCCTGGCCGCTGCCGTCCTGTTGTGGATCACCGGCCAGGCGTACGGATGGCAGGAGGCCACTGCAGCCGCCATCGCAGCCTTCGCCATGTTCGTGATCGCGGTGGCCTTCATCCTCGGCCGGTCCTCCTACGGCGTGGTCCTGGACCTTGCCCGGACCCGCGTGGCAGTGGGGGACAGCGCGGTCGGAAGCATCGCCGTCTCCAACACCTCCGCCCGGCCGTTGCTTCCCGCCGCCCTGGAACTGCCGGTTGGCAGCACCACTGCCGTGTTCCACCTGCCCCGGATGAAGCCGGGACAGGTCCACGAGGACCTGTTCACCATCCCCACCGCCCGGCGCGCAGTCATCGTGGTGGGACCGGTCCGCTCCGTCCGCGCCGATCCACTTCATCTCCTGCGCCGCCAGGTCCTCTGGACCGAGCCGGAGGACCTCTTCGTGCATCCGCGGACCGTAGCCCTGGCCGGCTCCGCGGCCGGCTTCATCCGCGACCTTGAGGGCATGCCGACCACGGACCTGTCCAGCGCCGACGTCTCCTTCCACGCCCTGCGCGACTACGTACCCGGTGATGACCGCAGGCACATCCACTGGAAGACCACCGCCCGGACCAACAAGCTGATGGTGCGCCAGTTCGAGGAAACCCGCCGCGCCCACCTGGCCATTTCGCTGTCCATCAACACGGACGAATACGCCTCCGAGAACGAATTCGAGATGGCCATCTCGGTGGCAGGGTCCATCGGCCGGCAGGCCATCCGCGAACAGCGCGAGCTGGACGTCCTCACCCAGAAGGGGCCGCTGCGCTGCGAAACGGGCCGCAACCTGCTTGATGACATGACCCGGATCGTCGGCACCCCGATGCGCCGCACCGCCGTCGACCTTGCCCGGACCCTGGCGGACACCGTGCCCAACGCCTCCGTGGTGTTCTTCGTGGTGGGAAGCAACGTGACCGCCACCCAGCTCCGCTCCGCATCGGCCTCCGTCCCACCGGGAGTCCGCAGCCTGGCCGTCCGGGTGGAAGCCGGCGCAGCCCCCACCAGGGCCAACATCGCAGACCTGACCGTCCTGACCCTCGGCGACCTGGCCGACCTTGCCATCGTGCTGAGAAAGGCCGCCGCATGAGCACCGCACCGGGCCAGTTCCCGCAAACCCGTACCCGCCGCAAAGCGCCCGGCCCGGAGTCCGCCTTCGCACACGGCCAGCCTTGGCACTTCCTGCTCGACGCCGGGGCCCTGGTTGTCCTGCTGGGGCTGGGCCTGCTCGGGTTCGGTTTGAGCTTCGGCGGCGACCCGTACTACCTGTTGTCAGGATTCGGCGGCATCATCCTTGGCTTGGGCATCGGTGCCGCCAACGCGCACCTGCGACTTGGCCTGCTGATCACCACGGCCCTGGCCTTGGCGGCCTACCTGGTCTTCGGGACCTGGCTGGCGGTGCCGGACGCGGCCATCGCCGGCTTCGTTCCCTCCCTGGATTCGTTGCGGACCCTGCTCCTGGGCGTCGTCTTCGCCTGGAAGGACATGCTCACCGTCGGCGTGCCGGTGGGAACTGCCGGCGGCGTGCTCATCGTGCCCTTCCTCAGCTCGCTCATCACGGCACTGGTGGCCGCGCTCCTGACCTGGCGCGCGCGGAGCCCCTACCTGCCCCTGCTGCCTGTCCTGGTCCTGTTCGTTACCGGCATCGCGTTCAGCACCAACGCCGCGTTCCTGACCCTGGAACGCGGAATCGGCCTGACAGTCCTCGGCATTGCCTGGGCCACCTTCCGCCGGGACATCCTGCGGCGGGACAACAGCCGGCGGGTGGCCGTCAACTCCCCGCAGACCGACAGCGGCACCGCCCGGCGCGCCCGGATCCGGCGCCTGGGGATGGCGGCAGGCGTGATCGCCCTCAGCGTGGGCGTCACCGCCGTGGCCGCACCCCTGGTCAACGCCGGTGAGGACCGGAAGGTCCTCCGCAACGTGGTGGTCCCGCCGTTCGACCCCAAGGACTACGTCACGCCGCTGGCGAGTTTCCGCACCTACGTCAAGGACAAGAAGGACGACACCCTCTTCGTCGTCAAGGGGCTGCCGCGGGACGGCCGGGTACGGCTGGGTGCGCTGGACGCCTTCAACGGCACCAACTACAACATGGACCCCAACGGCTCCGGCAACTTCAGCAAGGTGGGCGATGCCAAGTCCATCAACACCCTTGCCGACGCTGCCGGGGTGGTGCCCACCAACGACTACTCGATCAGCATCAACATCGAGGACTACCAGGGATTCTTCGTCCCCGGCGGCCGCAAGACCACCGGCATCAGCTTTGACCAGTCCGGCTCCGCCGCGGCCGCCGGCCTCTACTTCAACCCCGGCACGGACACCGCCGTCACCACCAACGGCCTCACCCGCGGCGATTCGTACAGCGTCCAGGTTTCGGATCCCGTCAAACTTGAGCACGGCCAGCTGACGCAGTACGACTTCGCGAAAGTCTCCCTGCCCGATCCCCTGGAAGTGCCGCCCGTCGTGGGCTCCCAGGCCAACGACCTCTCCGCGGATGCCCCCACGGCGATCGACCGGGTCCGCCAGATCGAGGCGCATTTCCAGAAGACGGGTGCCTTCAGCAACGGCCTGGTCAGCGAAGGGCAGTTGCCCAGCGTCTCCGGCCACGGCGCGGCCCGGATCCGGAACCTGCTCACTGCCAAGCAGATGCTCGGCGACGATGAACAGTACGCCGTGGCCATGTCCCTGATGCTCCGGCACCTGGGCATCCCGTCCCGGGTGGTGATGGGGTTCTATCCTGAGCCGACCAGCCCCGAAAACGGTGCCGGCGAAGTGAAGATCACCGGTAAGGACGTCCACGCCTGGGTGGAGGTTGCGTTCGAGCGCGTGGGTTGGGTCAGCTTCGACCCCACCCCGCCCAAGGACAACATCCCCATCCCACCGGACCCGGAAAGCAAGTCCAAGCCCAAACCCCAGGTGCTGCAGCCGCCGCCCCCGCCACAGGAGCCCGCGGACCTGCCGCCCGACTCTTCTCCGGACGCGCTGGACGCTGACCAGAAGAAGAACAATCCGTGGTTGTTCTGGGGCGCCCTGCTGGGTGCGCTGGGCGTCGTTGCCATCCCCGTGGTGATCATTGCCTTGCCGTTGTTGCTGATCGCCTTGTTGAAGACGCGACGGCGGAAGCAGCGTTTCCGCGACGGCCATCCGGCCCAGCGCGTCGGCGGAGGGTGGAGCGAGGTGGTGAGCCTGGCAACGGACATGGGCGCCGCCGTCGACGCCCGCTCGACGCGCCGGGAAAGCGCCGCAGCGCTGGCCGAGGCGTTCCCTGCCAGCCAGGGAACCACGACGCTCCTTGCCCGCCGGGCCGATGCCTCCATCTTCGGCGCCGGCCAACCCACGGAAGAGGAGGTCAAGGAGTACTGGACCATCGTTGATGGCTCGCTCAAGGAGATGACCGCCACCGTGGGGTTCTGGCGCCGGCAACAGGCGCGGTTCTCGCCACGCTCGCTGCTCAGCGACGCTCGGAGTGCGATGAACTCGGGCAGCGGGCTTTCGCTGCGCCGCCTCCGGCAGGGACTGCCGGCGCCGGCGTCCGTGTTCGGCGGCCGCCGCCGTCGTGTCCCGGGCGGCACTGGAACGCCCGGCACACCGGCAAGCGAACCGCAAGGCCCAAGCGAGCAAGGACCCGGTCAGCCGGGTGCCGGCCAACCGGGAACCAACCAGCAAGGACCAAGCCAGCACGGCCCCGGCGGTCCTGGAACCAACCAGCAAGGACCAAGCCAGCAGTGACTTCAGACGCCGACCGCTGCCCGCGCTGCCAGCAAACCATCCGCGCGGGTGCCACCTTCTGCGCTGCCTGCGGTTCGCCACTGCCCAACCGGGCGGCCCGCCGCATCCGCACCCAGACCCCCGGCGCGCACGGCGACCAGGCCGGGGCCCGGACCGCGGGCGCCGCGCACGCGCCGGGGATTCCCGGTACTATCCCGGTAGTAGAAAGGCCTGCGGCAGCCCAGCCGGCGGGCATCGCATATCCGGGTACCGCACCTGCGGGCACCGATCCGGTCAGTGCCGGCGGTTCCACCAGGGTGGGGGCCGCTCCAGGGGGAGGAACGGGAATGGCAGTTAACCTTGAGCTTGTTCCGGCTGCGGCGGGCAAGCGGTTGGGCGCTGCCGTCATCGACTGGCTGCCCGGCGTGGCAGTGCTGGTGGTGACGTTCGCCATCGGCTTCGCCGGGATCACCCGGACCCGAAGCGGCGGCTTCATCGTCTACGACACCTCGTCCCTGGTGCTGTTCGGCGGCATCGGCCTCGGCCTGACCCTTGCCTACCTCTTTGTGGTGCTCGGCCTGGAAGCCCGTACCGGCAAGACCCCCGGCAACCTGCTGATGGGCATCCGCAGTGCGGACCAGGACGGCTACGCGCCCGGGGCCGGCGCCGTCTTCCTGCGGGGAGTGATCACCGGCGCAGGCATCCTGCTGGCCCTGCTGGCTGCTGTCCTGGTGGTGGTTTTCAAGTGGTTTGACGCCGCCCTGTTCATCCTCGGCCCGCTGCTCCTGCTGGGTGCCGTGTGGGCGGTGCTGGTGGTGGTTTCCAGCCAGTGGGACAAGAACGGCGGGTTGCGGGCCTGGAACGACACCGCCGCCAAGACCCTCATGTTCGACGTCAAGGCAGGCCGCGACCCCATCGCCACCGGTGGCATCCAGGGCCCCTACAGTTTCGCGCCCCTGGACCTTCCGCCCGTCCAGCAGGTGCTGTCCCCGGTGGCCGGGGCCGCGACGGCCCACGCGGCTGCCGCCCAGCTGCCCGCGCCGCAGCCACCGGCTGCCCAGACTCCGCTGCCCCGGACCGCTCCGCCGCAGGCGCAGGCGGCCCCAAACCAAGCGGCGGCAGCCCAATTCGCTCCACCCCAGACTCCGGCGCCCTCAGCCACCATGCCGTCGCAGACTATGCCCTACACAAGCCCTGCCTCCTTCGCGCCGCCGCCCGCGCAGGCCGCCGCGTATCCCGCAGCGTCCCAGGACGCGCAGCCCGCCCCGCCGCACGCCGCGCAGCCGGTGGGTGGCAGCCAAGGGTTCGCGCCGGGGGCGCCAGCTTCCACCGCAGGCCACCGGTTGCCCGGGCCGCACGCTGACGACGACGTCGAACGTACCCAGGTGCGCCCGGATACCGGCGGCCCGGCCCCCATGGCCGTCCTGCGGATCCGCTTGGACGACGGCCGCGACTTCCAGCTGGACCGCAGCGTCCTGGTGGGCCGCAACCCCGTGGGCCAGCCTGGGGAACAGCATGCCCAGCTTCTGGCCGTGGACGATCCCGGACGCTCCATCTCAAAGACCCACCTGCACCTGCTCACCGATGGTGCAGGGATCTGGGTGACTGACCGGCAGTCGACCAACGGCAGCGCCGTGACCACCCCCGACGGCCTGCGCACCCCGTTGGCGCCGGGCGTCCCAACATTTGTTACCCCGGGCTCCAGCGTGCATTTTGGAGACCGTACCTTTTACCTAGGACAGGCATGAACCAGCACCCCGCCAGTGTTTCCTCCACCATCCAGCCGGGGCCGGGCCTCAGCCTCACCTACGGCTATGGGACGGACAGGGGACTCCGCAGGGAGCTGAACGAGGATTCCTACATCGCCGCGGATCCCGTCTTCGCCGTGGCCGACGGCATGGGCGGCCACGAGGCCGGCGAGATAGCCAGCGGCCTGTGCGTGCGGGCCCTGGCTGGTATCCCGCAGCTCGCCACGGGGGAGCGGAGCATCACGGCGGCGGTCCTCCAGCAGTACCTGGTGCGGGCGGACAACTCGATCCGTGAGGCCGCCGGTGCCCGCGCCGGCACCACCCTCACGGGCGCCGTGGTGGTGGAACAGATGGGCATGCCGTACTGGCTGGTGCTGAACATCGGCGACTCACGCACCTACCGCCTCAGCCAGGGCCGCTTCGAGCAGATCAGCGTGGACCACTCAGAGGTCCAGGAGCTCGTGGACGCGGGCGAAATCACCGCCCAGGAAGCCGCCGTGCATCCCCGCCGGCACGTTGTCACCCGGGCCCTGGGCACCGGGGACGAGACGGAGGCTGACTACTGGCTCCTGCCGGTCGAGGAGGGAGACAGGGTCCTGGTCTGCTCCGACGGGCTGACCGGGGAGCTGGCGGACGAGGACATCCTCCGCATCCTCAGTACCGTGGCCCAGCCACAGGACGCGGTGGACGCCCTGATCCAGGCCGCCCTGCGCAGTGGGGGCAGGGACAACGTCACGGCCATCGTGGTGGACGCCAGGAACGTAGCGAACGACGACGGCGCCGGCACCACCGCGCCACGATTCAGGCCGGGGGACGGGGACGAGGAGACGCTGCCGCGTCCGCTGGCCAACGGAGCCGTGACGCAGCCCCTGCCCGAACAGGCGGAGGCCGGCGCGGACGGCGAAGGGGAGCGCGACGATGACCTGCGCTAGCTACATCCCCGGCACCTGGCTTGGCGTTGTCCGGTCCGGTACGGCCGTCCTCCTCGGCCCCGAGTCACCCGCCGAACTCGCCGGTGCCCTCTGGGAACTCCTGGCCGGCCGGCCCGAACCGCACGAGGTCCTCGCCGCCGTGACCAGCAGCTCGGGCGGGTCGCTGGCGCGCATACCCTCCTTCGGCATCCTGGACTTCAACGGACCGTTGCGGGTCTTCCTGCGCGGCAACTTCGACCTCCGCGTGGAGCAGCCCGGCGGAGCCGTGGAGCTGGACGGCCGGGACGTCACCACCTGGAACGAGCGCCGGTTTGCCGTCCCCGGGATGTGCCGGCTGGACATCGCTGACGGCGGCCCCGGGGACCAGCCCGAGCTGCCGTTCGGCGAAGGGGTGGTGTTGCTGCAGGCATTGACGCTCGGCGTCCCGTCCGGCCCCGCAGCGGTTACCGCCCCCGCGGCCCCGGAACGGGCCGCCGCCATGGAAAACCCGGATGCAGCAGAAGCTCCTGCCGACGCAGAAGCCGCGGGCGGGACGAAAACCCCGGTTGTCGTGGAAAACGTGGTTGCGGTCGAAAACCCCGTCGTCGTGGAAAACGTAGTTGCGCCCGAAAGTCCGGTCGTCGTCGAAAGCGTGGTTGCGGGGGATGCCCCCGGCACGGGCGGGGGCGCCGGCACGGCAGACCGCTTCACCAGTCCCGACCCTGAGGAGCAGGAGGACCTGCCCGGCATCACCCTCCTTCCCGAGCATGGTGCCTCTGCCGAGACGGTGCTGGGAGTGCTTGACGAGGACCAGGAGGGGCTGCAGGTGGAAGACGGCCCCAACCCGGCAGCTGTCGGGGAGGCGGCCGACCTCGACGCCACGATCGCCCCCGGCGCCATCTTCGCCGCTGACCCGGCGGTCAATGCCGGCACGGGGGACGCGGTTCAGCCGGAGGACGATGCGCCGCCCGCCGGGGCATCCGAATCGGCTGACGCGGCCCCTGCGGTGGAAATGACTACGTCCTACGACCATTTGTGGGACCGGACCGTGATGCGGAACATCGAGGACGCGGCAGTCCGTGAGGATCCGGACGCCAACTCCGGCCTCGTGGCCGTCAACCCGCAGCCTGCGCTGACGGCGGCCGAACAGCTCCCCGCCCTGGGCGCAGCCGAAGACCCCTCCCCGGCCGGGCAGTCCTCCGGGCCCGACACGGCGCCAGGAACCGCGGCGGTAGTTTCCGCTGGCACGGACTCATCCCCCAGCCCCACCCCGGATACCGGCCCGGAAGCTCAGGCTCCCGCCCCCGCTCCCACCGGCGTCCTCATCGATTCCGTACCGTGGCGCACCGGAGGAGCGGCGTCCGTTCCGTCGTCGGCCCCGTCCAGCCCATCCGTGGGGACGCCGCCTGCCTTCGCCCCACCGGCAGGCCCCGATGGGGCAGCGAACGGAGGATCTGCGAACGCCGGCACCGCACCCGGCTTCCCAGCAGGCCGGCCACCTGCGGCAGGAACTCCGGACCAGGCACCTGCCGCCGGCTTCGATCCCGACCATGACGGCCAGACCGTCATGAAGAGCAGCCTCCCCGGCATGGCTCCGCATCCGGCGGCTCCGGCCACCGGCCAGGACACGGCCGGTGGACCGATGGTGCTGGCCCGGGTTTGTCCGCAAGGCCATGCCAACCCGCCCACCCGCGCCCTGTGCAGTGCCTGCGGGGGCACCCTGCTGCCGGACGCCGTCCAGGTGGCGCGCCCCAGGCTGGGACGGGTGCGCCTGTCCACCGGCGACCTGTTGGACCTCGACCAGTCGATGGTTATTGGGCGGCAGCCGTCGGTATCGCGCGTCCAGGGCGGTGTGATGCCGCGGCTGGTGCAGGTGGCGAGCCCGGGCGGTGACATCTCCAGGTCCCACGTGGAGGTCCGGCTTGAGGGCTGGCACGTCATGCTCTGCGACCTCAAGGCCACCAACGGCACTGTCCTGGTGCGTGAAGGCCAGCCGCCGCGCCGCCTGGCCCAGAACGAGATGGCCATCCTGCTCGATGGCGACATCGCGGAGCTTGGCGACAACATCTCACTGCGTTTTGAGGAGATTCCTTGAGTTCCAAACGGCCCGTAGCGCCGCCGCCCCGGATCGCGGGGTTCAATTACATCAGCCTGCTCGGCTCGGGCGGGTTTTCCGACGTCTACCTGTACGAGCAGGACAGGCCGCGCCGGAAAGTCGCCGTGAAGGTGCTGCTCTCCGACTTGAAGACCGAGGGTGCCCGCCGGCGCTTCGAGTCCGAGGCCAACCTGATGGCCCAGCTGTCCTCGCACCCCTACATCGTCACCATTTTCGAAGCGGAAGTGACCGACGACGGGCATTCCTACCTGGCCATGGAGTACTGCTCCCGGCCCAGCCTGGACGTGCGCTACCGGCGGCAGCGCTTCAGCGTCGATGAGGTCCTGGCCGTCGGCATCCAGGTGGCGTCCGCCGTCGAAACCGCGCACCGCGCCGGCATCGCGCACCGCGACATCAAGCCCGCCAACATCCTGGTGACGGACTACAACCGCCCGGCCCTGACCGACTTCGGCATTTCCGGCACCCTGGCAGGCGACACGGACGACGACTCGGGGATGTCCATTCCGTGGTCCCCGCCCGAGCAGTTCCGCGACGGGAGCGTTGACGGCGTCATGGTGGACGTGTGGGCCCTCGGTGCCACCTTGTACACCCTGCTGGCCGGCCGCTCGCCCTTCGTGATGCCCGGGGCCGACAACTCGCAGCGCGAACTGATCAACAGGATCAGCAACATGGCCCTGCCGCGGCTGGGACGGGCGGACGTGCCGGAATCCCTGGAACTGGCGCTGTCCACGGCCATGGCCAAGTCCGCGCAGTCCCGCTACAGTTCCGCGCACGCCTTCGCCCTGGCATTGCAGCGCATCCAGGCCGAACTCAACCTCTCCGTCACCCCCTTCGAAGTGCTGGAGGAACCGCAGCAGGACGAGAGCCACCCGGACGACGGGACCGAGGAAACCCGCGTCCGCAGCATCGCCGCCATCGATCCCGAACGGACCGGCAGCGCACCAACGTTCCCGGCGCGCACCCGCCCCAACCAGCCCGGCGGCGGCACCGACGCAACCGGTCCAAGGGGAGGTGCCGTCCCGCCGTCGCACTTCACTCCCGCCACGCCGGGGCAGTGGCAGCCGGCCCCGGCCGTACCCCACCTTCCAGCCGGCCCCGCCGCACCGGAAACGGCCGACGCCGCCCGGCAGGGGGAGTGGGCGCAGTCCACCGTGCTGCGGGGCAGTGCCGGGGCACCACACTATGGCGCGCCGGTCACCGGCCCGGCGGGCAGCGGGGAGGACACGGCATACACCGCTGACGCAACGGTCCAGCGGTCCGTGAAGGCGGACGAACCGCCGGCGGCTGCGGAGGCCGACCACGGCAAACGCAACCTCTGGCTCGCAATCGCCGGCGGAACCCTCCTGGCGCTTGCGGCAGCGGTGGGCATCGTCGTGGCCAATTCGGCCACCGGCACCCCCAAAACTGTGGAAACCCAACAGGTCAGCAAACCTCCCGCGGACGCCCTGGACAACGGCACCGTTCCCGACGTCGAAGGGCTCAAGGGCACCATCGGCGCCGACGGTGAAGCCAGCTTCACGTGGACCAACCCGCAGCCCAAGGACGGGGACACCTACAAGTGGAAGGTGTACACCATCGGCGGCAACAGCGCGGAATTCACGTCGGTGGCGAACCCGCCGGTCCGGATCCGGCCCAATCCCGGCGGACAGACCTGCATCCAGGTGATGATCGTGCGCACTGACGGCGCATTTTCACCCATGGAGGAGGGCTCCATCGCCTGCACCGGCCAATGAGCGGCCCGCCCGTTCCAACGGGCCGGCAGCTCCGCACCACCAGCTTTGACGGTTACCGCAACACTTCTGCCCTGAGGAGGCACAGATCATGGGGGATCTCGCAATAGATTTCTGTGGCGAATGGTACGAGCCATCCGACGAGGACATCTTCAACATCGGCCGCGAAGGCGACCTTGAAGTGGACGACAACCCGTACTTGCACCGGCAGTTCCTGCAGGTTGCCCGCTACGACGGCATCTGGTGGCTCAGCAACGTGGGCAGCATGCTGTCCGCCACGGTGGCCGACGCCTCCGGCGGCATGCAGGCCTGGCTTTCCCCGGGCGCACGGATCCCGCTGGTATTCAGCCACACCAACATTATTTTTACCGCCGGGCCCACCACGTACGAGTTCGCGGTGCACCTGAAGACCCCGTCCTTCCGGCGGGAAGCCCGTGAAGACAGCAGTGGCGGCGACACCACGATCGGACCGGTGGTCTTCACCGACGCCCAGAAGGCACTCATCGTGGCGCTCGCCGAGCCGGTTCTCCGGCGCGAAGGCACCGGCTTCAGTACCATTCCGTCCTCGGCCGCAGCCGCCAGGACGCTCGGCTGGGCGCTGACCCGCTTCAACCGGAAACTGGACAACGTCTGCGACAAGCTGGACCGGGTGGGTGTTGTGGGGCTGCGCGGGGGCGGCGGCAAACTGGCCACCAACCGCCGCGCCCGGTTGGTGGAGCACGCCGTCACCACCCACCTGGTGACACCTGATGACCTGTACCTGCTGGAAAAGATGAGGGGCGTGGACGAAGGATGAGGATCCGCCTGACACTCCGCCGCGAGCCCGCCGACGCCAAGGACCTCGCCGTCACGGTGGACGGCCTTGCCACTGTGGCCGACATCGCCACGGTGCTGTGGGCGGCGGACCCGGACCGCAAGGGAACGCCCCCGCCGGAGAACCTCTCGCTGCGCATCGACGAAGCCTTCGTCGGCGCCGGCATCACCGGAAATGTCCTGGCCCGCCAGGACAACCTGCTCGAATCGGGCCTGCGCCCCGGTTCGGTGGTATCGCTGGCCCAGGTCAGCGAGCAGTTCCACGAGCCGGGCGCCAACCGCGGACCGGCCGCCGCCACCTTGCGCGTATTGTCAGGGCCCGACGTCGGCCGCGAATTTTCGCTGCCCACCGGCACCAGCTACATCGGCAGGGACCGGGACGTCGATATCCGCCTGACGGACCCGCTCACTTCCAAGCGGCACGCCCGGATCACCGTGGCCGACGGCATCGAGATCGTTGACACGAACTCCGCCAACGGCCTTCTGATGGACGGGCTTCCCGTCACGCGCGCAACCCTGAACTCCTCCGACACGGTGACCCTGGGGGACACCACTGTCACCGTGGTTCCGCTGGGCCACAACCATGCGGCAGCGCCGACGTCGCCTCTGGTGGACTTCAACCGTTCCCCGCGGGTGGTGCCCCGGTTCGAGGTGCCCACACGCGTCCTGCCGGCAGGCCCCAAGCGCCCCGAAGACCATCCCTTCCCCTACATCATGCTGGTGGCGCCACTGATGATGGGCGCGGTGATCTTCGCGGTCACCCAGAACGTGCTCTCCATGGTGTTCATGCTGATGATGCCCTTGTTCATTGTGGGCCATTACGTGGACCAGAAGATGCGGACCAGGAAGCAGCAGAAGGAACAGCTCAAGCAGTTCCGGGCGTCCATGGCGGCGTTCCGGCAGGACCTGACTGAACTGCAGCAAGTGGAACGGGCCGTCCGGCTGCAGGAAGCGCCGTCGGTCAGCGACACCGTGGACGCCATCTACAAGCTGGGCCCGCTGCTGTGGACCCACCGCCCGGAGCATTCCTCGTTCCTGGGCCTCCGCTTCGGCCTGGGCACCGCACCGTCCCGCGTCCCGTTGGAGGAACCCTCCAGCAATGACACCGAAGTCCAGTACAGCCGCGAAATCCAGGACTGCATCAAGCAATTCAGCGAGATCGAAGGCGTGCCCGTAGTCTCCCGGCTGCGGACCTCCGGTGCCCTGGGCATCGCCGGTGCCCGCGGGCTGGTGGACGACGTTGCCCGCGGCATGGTGCTCCAACTGGTGGGCCTGCACTCGCCGGCCGAGGTTGTCCTGACCGCCATCACGTCCGCCCAGTCGCGGCAACGCTGGGACTGGCTGCAGTGGCTGCCGCATGTCGGTTCGGGCCACAGCCCGCTGGGCGGGGACCACCTCGCGGCCGGCTCCGCCGGCGGCTCCTCCCTGCTGGCCCGGCTTGAGGACCTGGTGGACGCCCGCGAAGCCGCGGCCAAACGCACAGGCCCGGAGCTGCGCCCCGGCATCGACCCCGCCAAGCACGAGCTGGAAGAGCCCGTCCTGCCCGCCGTGCTGGTCATCGTGGAGGATGACGCGCCGGTTGACCGCGGCCGCCTGACCCGGCTGGCCGAGCAGGGACCGGATTCCGGCGTCCACGTCCTGTGGGTGGCCACCGACATCCAGGCACTCCCCGCTGCCTGCCGCGACTTCATGGTGGTGGACGGCGACCACGGCACCACCACCGGACAGGTGCGCCTGGGCCGCCATACCTACCCCGTCAGCTGCGAGAGCGTGGACGCCGGGCTGGCGGCCCAGCTCGCCCGGATGCTGGCGCCAGTGGTGGATGTGGGCAAGCCGGTGAACGACGACTCCGACCTGCCGCGGGCCGTGTCCTATGCGACCCTGATCGGCAAGGACTTCCTGGACAACCCGCAGGCGGTGGCCGAGCGCTGGACGGAAAACAACTCCGTGCACGCCACCGCCGTGGCAAACCGCAAGGACAACGGCACCCTCCGGGCCCTGGTGGGCTCCAAAGGTATCGAACCGCTCTACCTGGACCTGAAGAATGAGGGCCCGCATGCCCTGGTGGGCGGCACCACCGGTGCAGGCAAGTCCGAGTTCCTGCAGTCCTGGGTGATGGGCATGGCCGCGGCCTACAGCCCGGACCGGGTCAGTTTCCTGTTTGTGGACTACAAGGGCGGCGCCGCATTCGCGGACTGCATCAACCTGCCACATACGGTGGGCCTGGTCACGGACCTTTCCCCGCACCTGGTGCGCCGGGCCCTGACATCCCTGCGCGCCGAGTTGCATTACCGTGAGCAGCTGCTGAACCGGAAGAAAGCAAAGGACCTGCTGGCACTGCACCGCGAGGCTGATCCGGATGCCCCGCCCTACCTGGTCATCATCGTGGACGAGTTCGCCGCCCTGGCAAACGATGTTCCCGAGTTTGTGGACGGGGTGGTGGACGTGGCCGCCCGTGGCCGCTCACTGGGCCTGCACCTCATCCTGGCCACCCAGCGGCCGGCCGGCGTCATCAAGGACAACCTCCGCGCCAACACCAACCTTCGCGTGGCCCTGCGGATGGCCGACGAGGAAGACGCCACTGACATCCTCGGTGTCCCGGACGCAGCCTACTTCGACCCCGCCATCCCCGGCCGCGGTGCAGCCAAGACAGGACCGGGCAGGATCCAGGGGTTCCAGACCGGCTACGCCGGCGGTTGGACCACCGACAAGCCGCAGCGGCCGCAGATCGACATCGTGGAGATGGCCTTCGGGTCCGGTCCCAGCTGGGAAGCGCCCGCGCCCGACAAGCCTGCTGCGCCGGAGCCGGCCGGCCCCAACGACATCGCGCGGATGACCTCTACCATCGTGCACGCGGCGGACACACTGGACATCCGGCCGCCGCGCAAGCCGTGGCTGGATGAGTTGGCAAAGACCTACGACTTCTCCAAGCTGCCCAACCCCCGCACGGACGAACAGCTGCTGCTGGGCGTCGCGGACGACCCCGTCCACCAGGACCAGCCCACCGTGTTCTACGAACCGGACCGGGATGGCAACATGGCCATTTACGGCACGGGCGGCTCGGGCAAGTCGGCCGCACTGCGGGGCATCGCGATTGCCGCAGCTGTGACCCCGCGCGGGGGACCGGTGCACGTCTACGGCATCGACTGCGGCTCGTCGGGGTTGCGGATGCTTGAGGAACTGCCACATGTCGGCGAGATCATCAACGGCGACGACGTCGAACGCGTGGGGCGCCTGCTGCGGCTCCTGCGGGACATCGCCGAGCTGCGTTCCGCGCAGTTCGCCGAGGTGCGGGCGTCCACCATCGTTGAATACCGGAAGCTCGCGAACCGGCCGCACGAGAAACGGATCTTCGTGCTGGTGGACGGCATGTCCGCCTTCCGCGAGGCCTACGAGCACAGCAAACTCTCCGGGCTCTGGGACATTTTCCTCCAGCTGGCCACCGACGGCCGCACGCTGGGCATCCACCTCGTGGTGACGGGGGACCGGCCCAACGCCGTGCCCGCCTCACTGCTGGCCTCCATCCAGCGCCGCCTGGTCCTGCGGCTCTCCAACGAGGACGACTACATCTCCATGGACGTCCCCAGGGACGTGCTCACCGCCAATTCCCCTCCGGGCCGCGGGCTCCTCGACGGACTCGAAGTCCAGCTGGCGGTCCTTGGCGGCAACTCGAACCTGGCCCTGCAGGCCCGCGAAGTCCACAAACTCAGCGAAGCCATGCAGCGCCAGGGCCTGGACACCGCCCCCGGGATCGAACGGCTCCCGGACCAGGTGGACCTGGACGTGCTGCCCGCCGGCAGCCCTGACCTGCCCGTCATCGGCGTGGACGACGAGTCGTTGCAGCCGGCCGAGGTCATGGCCCGCGGCCCGCTGCTGCTGGCAGGCCCGCCCGGCGCCGGGCGTACCGTGGCGCTGGTCACCCTGGCATACTCGCTGCGCCGGTCCAACCCCGCCACCGAGCTGATCTACATCGGTTCCCGCCGGTCCGCCGTCGCCTCGCTGCCCATCTGGAACCGGTCCGTGGTGGGCCCGGACGACCTCGCCGAGGTGGTGGAGGACCTGGTGGAGCACTCCACCGGCAACCCGGGATCGGTGGCGATCTTCATCGAGGGCCTCACCGAGTTCACCGACACCATCGCGGAATCCGGAATCGCGCAGCTGGTCACGGCGTCCCTCAAGGCAGACCAGTGGGTGATCGGCGAGTCCGAGTCCTCCACCTGGTCCTCGGCCTGGCAGCTTGCCCAGCCCTTCAAATCCGGCCGGCGGGGATTGCTGCTCAACCCGGGGGACATCGAGGGCGACAGCCTGCTCAACACTTCCCTGGGCCGGGTCAGCCCCGACTTCATTCCCGGCCGTGGCTACGTGGTGGGACGCGGCAAAGCACGGAAAATCCAGGTGGCGCTGCCGCCTGAAAACCGGGACTGAACAGCCCGGACAATAGCGGGGCCGCCACAGCCGCGGATTTGCGGCCCCGCAGGGCGTTGTAGAAGACTACCGGGGACACCAGAAAGCCGCGGTGGGGGGACTGCGCGCAGCGAAAGGTAGCAATGGCCCCGTCCGCACCGGTTCTCCGCACTGTTTCGACGACGGCAACAGCAGCTGTCCTGGCCCTGGCCTTCGGCATCTTTCCGGCCGGCCCGGCGCTCGCCGCCACCCCGCAGCCGTCGCCCACCCAGGCGTCAGGGACCCAGACGACCCCAGACTGCGGGATGCTCTGCCTGCCCGTCCTTGCCAGCAGCCCGGACACCGGCCAAACGGGGCGGCCGCGTAAATCCAAGGACCCGGTATCGCCGCCCGCGTCCCCGGCGCCTCCCGCCGGGGACGCGCCAGTCCAGCCGCCACAGCCTGCCGAACCCCCGGCCGGCACCCCGCCACCGGCCGACGCCTCGGCCCAATCCGCAGACGCGGAGGCAGCCCCCGACGGCGCGGCAACCGCAGCCCCATCAGCCGAGGCCGGTTATCGGCCGCCCACCGGCCCGTCCAGCGGGCAGGACTGGAACAGCCCGGTCACCCGGTCCGCCGCGCCAACCCAATTGGCTGCCGTTTCCCCTGCCGGCGGAGAGGAGCCTGGCGGACCGGCACTCCTGCCTATTGCGCTTGGAACGGTGCTGTTGGCCATAGCGGCCGGCGCGTTCGCCTGGTGGAACCGCAACCGGCTTCGGTCGCACTGACGCCGCCTCCGGGCGGCCGTGGTTCGTCCCGTGCCGTCCTGCCAAGGAAATCGTCGGAGGGGTAGGGCAAGATAGGTCTGTGAGTACAGGACCAGGACCCGCAGAACAGACCGCCACCCGGACCGCGGCCCCACACGAGCCCGAGGCCATCCCCACCGAAGCCCTCCGCGAGGAATACGAGAACCTCGCGGACCTGGTGCGGAAGTACCGGTTCGCCTACTACCAGGAGGATGCGCCCCTGGTGTCGGACGCCGAGTTCGACACCCTCTTCCGCCGCCTGGAAGAGATCGAGGCCCTGCATCCGGAACTGGTGGCCAACGACTCGCCAACCCAGGAGGTGGGCGGTGAAGTTTCCGCCGCGTTCGCCCCGGTGGAGCACCTGCAGAGGATGTACAGCCTGGAAGACGTCTTCTCGCTGGAGGAACTCGAAGCGTGGCTCAACCGGGCGGAGGCAAGCATCGGGAAGATCGGTGACGGGGGAACCAAGGCCGCGTGGCTTACCGAACTCAAGATCGACGGCCTCGCCGTCAACCTCCTGTACCGGGACGGCAAGCTGGTCCGCGCGGCCACCCGCGGCGACGGGACCACCGGCGAGGACATCACCCACAACCTGCTCACCATCAAGGAAATCCCGCAGGAACTGCACGGCAGCGGCTTTCCCGCCGAGATGGAAATCCGCGGCGAGGTCTTCATTCCGTCCAAAGCGTTCGCCGAATTCAACGAAGCCCTGATCGAGGCCGGCAAGGCCCCGCTGGCGAACCCGCGCAACGCGGCGGCGGGTTCGCTGCGGCAGAAGGATCCTGCGGAAACCGCCAAGCGGCCCTTGAAGATGTTCGTGCACGGCATCGGCGCCCGCGAAGGGCTTGACGCCCGCAGCCAGTCGGAAACCTACCAGCAGCTCAAGGAATGGGGCCTGCCCGTCAGCCCCTACTTCGAGGTGCTGGCGGCCCGCGACGACGTCCTGGGCTTCATCCAGCGGTACGGGGACCAGCGCCACAAGCTGCTCCACGAAATCGACGGCATCGTCATCAAGGTGGACGACTTCGCCACCCAGCGGGCCCTGGGCTACACCACCCGCGTTCCCCGCTGGGCCGTGGCCTACAAATACCCGCCGGAAGAAGTGCACACCAAGCTGCTGGATATCCAGGTCAACGTGGGCCGGACGGGCCGGGTGACACCCTTCGGCGTGATGGAGCCGGTCAAGGTGGCAGGCTCCACCGTGGAGATGGCCACCCTGCACAACCAGGACGTGGTCAAAGCCAAGGGCGTCAAGATCGGCGACATCGTAATCCTGCGGAAGGCAGGGGACGTCATCCCCGAAATCGTCGGCCCGGTCCTGGCCCTGCGCGACCAGCAGGACCCGCCGGTCCGGGACTTCGTGATGCCCGTCGACTGCCCCTCCTGCGGGACCCCGCTGGCCCCCGCCAAAGAGGGGGACGTGGACGTCCGCTGCCCCAATTCCAAGTCCTGCCCGTCCCAGCTCCGCGAGCGGGTGTTCCATGTGGCTGGGAGGGGGGCATTCGACATTGAGGCTCTGGGCTGGGAAGCAGCCATCGCACTGACCCAGCCGGCCGAACCGGAGGTGCCGCCGCTGACGTCCGAAGCGCGGCTGTTCGAGCTCACCCCGGAGGACCTGGCCGGCGTGCGGATCCGCCGGGAGAAGAAGTCCAAGGGCGTCCCCACCGGGGAGTTCGAACTGGTGCCGTACTTCTACAGCAAGGGCACGGCCAAGTCGCCCTCTGCGCCCACGGCCAACACCCGGAAACTCTTCACTGAACTGGAAAAGGCCAAGGCCCAGCCCCTGTGGCGGGTCCTGGTGGCGCTGTCCATCCGGCATGTCGGCCCGCGGGCATCACGGGCCCTGGCCCAGGCCTTCGGCACCATGGACCGCATCCGGGCCGCCAGCGAAGAGGAGCTCGCCCACGTGGATGGCGTAGGCCCCACCATCGCCGCGGCGCTCAAGGAATGGTTCGCAGAGGATTGGCACGTGGAGATCGTTGAACGCTGGGCCGCCGCAGGGGTGCGCATGGAGGACGAACGCGACGAGTCCATGCCGCGCACCCTCGAAGGGCTCACCGTGGTTGTCACGGGCTCCCTGCCGAACTTCAGCCGCGACGAAGCCAAGGAAGCCATCCTGCTGCGCGGCGGCAAGGCCGCGGGCTCTGTTTCCAAGAACACCAGTTACGTGGTGGCGGGCGAAAGCGCCGGGAGCAAGCTGGACAAGGCGGAACAGCTGGGCGTCCGGGTGCTGGATGAGGACGGTTTCCGGCAGTTGCTCGACGGCGGCCCGGCAGCCCTGGGCGACGCCGCAGCGGACGGGAACACGGCGGACGGCGACGCCGCGGACCAAGGCGCCGCGGAACAAGACAGTGCCGGCCAAATTACACTCGATGACACCACCGCGGAGGAAAGCGCATGATGTCCACTTCTGAACTGCTGGACGTGGCCCGGCAGGCCGCCGCGGCTGGTGCACAGGTACTCTCCGGCCGTGATGGCAACGCACTGGACCCCAGCAACAAGGGCGCCGCCGGGGACTGGGTCACTGCCTTCGATGTCGCCGCCGAGGACGCGGTGCGGGCCGTCATCGTGGCCACCCGCCCTGGCGACGTCGTCACCGGGGAGGAACAGGGAACCACCCGCCCCGCCAACCCCACCGGTTACCGCTGGTCCATCGACCCCCTTGACGGCACCACCAACTTCATCCGCAACATCGTCTACTACGCCACCTCTGTGGCAGTCGCCGATGCCGACGGCGTCTGGCAGGCCGGCGTCGTCAACGCCCCGGCCCTGGGACGGGTGTACTACGCCGCCCGCGGCCAGGGTGCGTGGCTGGAGGAGCGGGGGAACGTCACCCGGCTGGAAGGGCCGGTCTCCGGCCGTACCGGGCAGATCCTCGCCACCGGTTTCAGCTACGAGCCTGCCGTCCGCTCCGAGCAGGCGGCCGCGTTCGCCACGCTGATGGACGGCTTCGCCGACGTCCGGCGGCTCGGTTCCGCTGCCCTTGACCTGTGCATGGTGGCGGACGGAACCCACGACGCCTACGGCGAACGCGGCCTGAACGAGCACGACTTCTCGGCCGGCGCCCTGATCGCCGAAGAAGCAGGCTGCTGGGTGCGCAGGCCCCGGCTGACCAGCCCGCTCGACGGCGGTCCTTCCGACGACGAGCGCCTGGACGCCTGGACCTGCGCCGCCAGCCTGGAACTGTCCGGGAAGTTTCCGCTCTGAGCAGGACCCCCGCGGAACGTTCCCGCTTGGGCAGGTTTGGGGGACGCGTGGGAAAGACGGGTTGAGGCACCAAGCCGTGCCGGTACTGATAGTTCGATCACGGAAAGCCCCGTTTTGCCCGGTGGGGACCCCATTCGCCACTACCATTGACGGGTGCAGCCGCAGCTAACCATCCGTCCCGCCGTCGAGGCCGACTTCGGCGACGTCGCCCGCATCACCGGCGACTCCTACCTTGCCGCAGGGTATTTCGACGACGCCGCCCACCCGTACATGGTCAAGGTCATGGATGTTGCGGCCCGCGCGGAACAGGCCACCATCTGGGTGGCCGAACGGCAGGGCACCGTCATCGGCTCGGTCACCCTGGCACTCGCCGGTGAACCCTATGCCGACATTGCCCTGCCGGACGAACTGGAATTCCGGATGCTGGTGGTGGACCCTGCCGTCCAGCGCAGCGGCGCCGGCCGGGCCATGGTGGAAGCCATCATCAGCCACGCCCGGACCCTGCCCGGCATCCGCGCGGTGGCGCTGACCACGGGGAAAGACTGGGAAAGCGCGCACGGCCTGTACCGCAGGACCGGCTTCCACCGGGTGCCCGAACGGGACTGGTTCGTTCCCGGAACCGACACAAAACTGTTGGTTTACCGGCGCGACCTGTAGCGGCCCTACAGTGGTGGCGACCCAATTCCGGCTTTGAAAGGCCCACCCATGCGTAAAACCTTCGGCACCGGCTCCGTCTGGGAACAGACCCTCGGCTACTCCCGCGCCGTCCAGGTGGACAACACCCTCTACATCTCCGCCACCGCGGCCAGCGGCGAGGACGGCATCGTGGGAGATGACTTCTACACGCAGACCCAGTACATCCTGCAGAAACTCGGCAAGGTCCTGGCCGACGCCGGCTTCGCCTACGAAGACGTGGTGCAGACCAAGCTGTACCTGACGGACATCAGTAAGTGGGAGGAAGCAGGCAAGGCACACGGCGAAGTGTTCGGTGAGATCCGGCCCACCCTGTCCCTGGTGCACGTGCTGCCGTTCCTGGACCCGAACATGCTCGTCGAGATCGAATTGGTCGCCCAGAAGAGCGCGTAAAGCGATGCAGCAATCCTCCGCGTGCTCGCTCGTGCCTCGCTTAGACGCACGCTTCCGGATGCCTGCATCGCTTAGCGTTTTCCTGCCCTACCTCCCCGGCAGGCCGTAGCGGTGTTCCGGCCTGCCCGTGGTGCCGTAGCGCAGTTGGATGTCCACCGCGCCGTCGTCGGCCAGCGACGACAGGTACCGTTGCGCCGTGGCACGGGAGACGCCTACCCGGGCCGCCACCTCGGCGGCGGAATACTGTTCGCCCGGAGCCAGTGATTCCAGCACCGCCGCTTCGGTTGCCGAGCGGGGTTTTGACGACGACGTGACGTCCCCCGGGATCAGCGACCGTTTTGCGCGCTCCACCGCCTCCTGGTCCAGTGCCCCGGCCTGGCTCAGGAGGCGCCGGTACCGAGCGTACGAGCGAAGCTGCTGGGACAGCGACTCGGCGGTGAAGGGCTTGAGCAGGTACCCCAGGGCGCCCCGGCGGAACGCCACCCGGACGGACGCGGCATCCGAGGCGGCGCTGAGGATGATGGTGTCCACATCCAGCTGCTGCAGCAGGTCCAGGCCGGAAGCATCCGGCAGGTAGACATCCAGCAGCACCAGGTCCGGGCGCAGGCTGTGGATGGCCTGCAGAGCGAGCGAGGCCGTGCCAACGGGGGCCAAGGCCAGGAACCCGGCCACTGAGTCAACGTAGGCTGCGTGCAGCTTGGCCACATGGAAGTCGTCGTCCACGATCAGGACCCGAAAATCATCAGCCATTGTTATCCTTTCCGGCGGCTCCCGGGGTCTTGGCGGCGGGGTTTCCCGCCGTCGTGTGCGGAAGGACCGCCATGAACACGGCGCCCGGGCCGCCGGCGGTGCCACCGTCCAGCACCTTTACGTCCCCGCCCCGGCGGCGTGCCAGCTGCCGGGCCAGGGCAAGGCCGAAGCCCTGCCCGCCACCGGCACGGACCGGGCCCGCGGCGGTGGTGAAACCTTCGGCAAATACGCCTTCGGGATCGGTGCCTTCCGCCAGCCCGTCGCCGGAGTCCGCCACCACGATGTGCAGCGTCCCGCCGTCGTCGCCCGGCTCATCCAGTACCTCGAGCTCAACCCAGCGGTCGTTCGAGGATCCTGCAACGGCGGCGTTGACGGCGTTGTCGATCAGGTTCCCCAGCACCGTGGTCACATCCTGGGCCTCCGTGACGTGGCCGCGGACCAGGGTTTCGGGGCCGATGCGGAGGGCGACGCCGCGCTCGTCCGCCTCCACGCCCTTGGCCCCCACAAACGCCTGCAGGTAGGGGTCCTGGAGCAGTTCGGCCTGGTCCACCGGGAATTTCAGCGGACCGGTGGCGGCCAGCCCGGCCAGGTAGTCGCGGGCCTCCTGGTGCTGCCCGATGCCGAGGAATCCGGCCAGGGTATGCAGCTGGTTGGCGAACTCGTGCCGCTGGGCGCGCAGTGCGGTGGACATGGTGCCCACGGCGTCCAGCTGCCGCGTGAGCTCCTGCAGCTCGGTCCGGTCCCGCAGCATGACCACCCAGCCCAGATCCTCCCGGCGGTGCAGTGCTTTGCGCGCATTCACCACCAGGACCCGGCCGCCGGCCACCAGCTCCAGGGCGTCCGGTCCCGTGGCGTTCGCCTCCGGACCGGCGGCAGCCAACCGGGGAGCGGCGGCTACGGGGACGGGGCTGGTGAGGGACTTCAGCTGCGCAGGGACGGGGGCGTCCTCCCAGCGCGTCCCGGACAGGTCGGGCAAATCGAGCAGGCGCTGCGCGGCGGCGTTGAACACGCTGACCCGGCCGTCGGCACTGACGCCGATGACGCCGTCGTCCACGCCCTGCAGCACCGCCACCTGGTCGTGGACCAGCGTGCTGATCTCTTCGGGCTCCAGCCCCAGGGTGAGGCGCTGGAGGCGGCGGCGCAGCAGGAAGGACCCCAGCACCCCGGCCAGCAGGGCTCCGGCAGCCGTCAGGGCCACCGGCCCGATGTCGCGGCTCACGCTTTGGGCCACGGTTTCCATGGAGTAGCCCACGCTCACCTCACCCACCACCGTGGCGGTGCCGGGCGCGTAAACGGGAACTTTCGCGCCGGCGGAAGGGCCCAGCGTTCCGGTGTTCCGGGTGGTGATTTCCTGCCCGGACAGCGCCTCGGAGGGATCCGTGCTCACCTTTTCGCCGAGCCGCTGCGGATCCGGGTGGGCCAGCCGGATACCGGTTTCGTCGGTGATCACCACGAACAGGGCGCCGGTCCTGGTCCGTGCGGCCTCGGCGGAGGCCTGCAGCGGGCCGGCCAGAAGCTCGGCGGGTGGGGGAGTGCCGGGCTGCCCGCTGATGGCCAGCACGTCTGCCCTGACCTCCGGATCTGATGCTACGGTCCGGGCCAGCGTCAGCGCCTGGTTCTCCGCGTCGCTGCCCACACGGTCGTACGTCAGCCAGGCATGCACCGCGGCGCTCAGGAGCACCACCAGGAGCACCACGGCCACCTGCAGCAGGAGCATCTGGGTGGAAAAGCGCAGCGGTTGCCGGGGCGCGGGACGCTGCATTCATCCTCCTTGACGGGCGTGGCGTGACAGGTATGGCTCTACGGTAACGGCTGCCGGCAGGTGCCGAAACAGCGTGAGCACAATGAGCAAAATGCTCCCAATAAGCAGTATGCCAATCAATCGAGGCAAAGGCACCGCCGTGACGGGGGCCACCCTACAGTCTGTAGCACGCGTCACACCGCTGTGCCGCTGTTCACAAGAAGGAGCCGGCTGTGCTGGTAATACTTGGATTCGCCATGATCGCGGTTTTCATGGTGCTGATCATGACGAAGAAGTTGACGCCAGTGCTGGCGTTGATCATCGTCCCTACTGTTTTTGGCCTCTTCGCCGGTGCCGGCCTGGGCATTGGCGACATGGTGATGGACTCGATGAAGTCCATGACCTCCACGGCGGCCCTGCTGATGTTCGCCATCATCTACTTCGGCCTGATGATCGACGTCGGGCTGTTTGACCCGCTGGTCAAGTTCATCCTCCGCAAGCTGGGCAACGACCCCGCCAAGGTTGTCCTGGGCACCGCCATCCTCGCGGCGGCCGTATCGCTGGACGGCGACGGGTCCACCACGTTCATCCTCACCACGGCGGCCATGCTGCCGGTCTACCTGCGCCTGAAGATGAGCCCCGTCGTCCTCACCTGCGTCGCCGGCCTGGCCAACGGCACCATGAACATCCTGCCTTGGGGCGGCCCCACGGCCCGCGCCGCCACCGCCCTGAAGATCGACGTCAACGACGTCTTCGTCCCCATGATCCCGTCCCTGGTGGCCGGCCTGGTGGTCGTCTTCGCCTTCGCCTGGCTCCTGGGCCTGCAGGAGCGCAACCGCCTCCGTGCCACCGCTCCCGAGATCTGGGGCGTGCCTGACACTGCGGAAGAGTTCGACGGCGGCGCCTCCACCGGCGGCACTTCTGCCGGAACCGGCCGCGGACGCAAGGGCGGCACCCCCGGCGGAGCAGCCCCCGCCGTCGACGGCTTCCCGGCGGGATCCTCCGTGGCCGTGCTGGAGCGTACCGACACTCTCGTTGAGGACGGCGGCGCCGGACTCGCCGACACCGCGCTGGATCCCAACCGCAGCACCCTGCGGCCCAAGCTGTTCTGGTTCAACCTGGCCCTGACCGTCGCCGTCATGGTGGTCCTCGTGGCCAACGTCATCCCGCTGCCGTTCGTGTTCATGGTGGGCGCCGCCATTGCCCTGCTGGTCAACTTCCCCAAGGTCAAGGACCAGGGCGCGCAGCTCATTGCGCACGCACCCTCCATCGTCGCCGTGGTCAGCATGGTCATGGCCGCCGCCGTCCTCACAGGCGTCCTCAAGGGCACCGGCATGGTCGAAGCGATGTCCGCCTGGCTGGTCCAGATCATCCCGTCCTCCATGGGCCCGTTCATGGCTGTCATCACCGGTGTGCTGAGCATCCCCATGACCTTCTTCATGAGCAACGACGCCTTCTACTTCGGCGTCCTGCCGGTCCTCAGCGAGACAGCAGCACACTATGGAGTAAGCGCCGCGGACATGGCCCGGGCCTCCATCACCGGCCAGCCATTCCACCTGCAGAGCCCGCTGGTTCCGGCCATCCTGCTGCTGGTCTCGCTCGCCAAGGTGGACTTGGGCGACCACCACAAGAAAGTCCTGTGGCGCACCGCCGTCATCTCCCTGGTCATGCTTGGCGTCGGGATGCTGACCGGAGCCATTGGTATCGGTTAGTCTGTAGCTGCCTGTGCTCCTGTCCCCGAGGCAGGGCCTGGCTCGAAGGTGCCCGTCTGACGCCCGCTGGGGGATGTCAGACGGGCATCGGCGTTTCCCCACTAGACTGGATCGGAAAACAATTCGAACTTTGCAGGGGAGATCCATGGCTGCGATCAACCGTGACGACGTCGCGCATCTCGCGCGGCTCGCTCACATCGAGATGAGTGCCGAAGAGCTGGACAGGATGGCCGGCGAACTCGCCGTCATCGTCGATTCGGTCAAGTCCGTCAGCGAGGCCGCGGGGGATGACGTCCCGGCGACCTCCCACCCCATCCCGCTCACCAACGTCTTCCGCGACGACGTCGTAGGACACACCTTCACGGCGGAACAGGCACTCTCCGGCGCACCGGATTCCGATGACAACCGTTTCAAGGTCCCGGCCATCCTGGATGAGGCATAACCATGACTGAACAGAACCCCACAGGCATCAGCGCCGAAACCCTGATCCGCCTCTCCGCTGCGCAGCTGGCAGAAAAGCTCGCCGCCGGCGAGGTCACCGCCGTCCAGGCCACCCAGGCGTACCTTGACCGGATCGCCGCCGTGGACGGACAGGTTAACGCGTTCCTGCACGTCAACGCCGAAGAAGCGCTCGCCGTCGCCGCCGAGGTGGACGCCATCCGCGCCGCGGGCGGCGCCGAGGCAGAAGCCCTGCACGTCCTGGCCGGCGTCCCCATCGCCGTCAAGGACCTCATCGTCACCATCGGCCAGCCCACCACCGCCGGTTCCAAGATCCTCGAAGGCTGGCACAGCCCGTACGACGCCACCGTGGTGGAACGCCTGCGCGCCGCGAAGATGCCCATCCTGGGCAAGACCAACCTGGACGAGTTCGCCATGGGCTCCTCCACCGAACATTCCGCCTACGGACCCACCCGCAACCCGTGGGACCTGGACCGGATTCCGGGCGGCTCCGGCGGCGGTTCAGCGGCCGCCGTCGCGGCTTTCGAGGCCCCGCTGGCGCTCGGCACGGACACCGGCGGTTCCATCCGCCAGCCAGGCGCCGTTACCGGCACCGTCGGCGTGAAGCCCACCTATGGCAGTGTTTCCCGCTACGGTGCCATCGCCATGGCCTCCTCCCTGGACCAGATCGGCCCCGTCACCCGCACGGTCCTGGACTCCGCCTTGCTGCACCAGGTGATCGGCGGCCACGACCCCCGCGATTCCACCTCCCTGCCGGAGCCGCTGGCTGACCTTGTTGCCGCTGCCAAGACCGGCAACGTCGAGGGCCTGCGGATTGGCATCATCAAGGAACTGCACGGCGAGGGCTACCAGGCCGGCGTTGAAAACCGCTTCAACGATGCCCTGGAGCTGCTCAAGGACGCCGGCGCGGAGATCGTGGAGGTCTCCTGCCCCAACTTCCAGTACGCCCTGGGCGCTTACTACCTGATCATGCCGTCCGAGGCTTCTTCCAACCTGGCCAAGTTCGACGGCGTCCGGTACGGCCTGCGGGTCCTGCCCGAGGATGGCCCCATGACCATTGAACGCGTCATGGGCGCCACCCGCGCCGCCGGCTTCGGCGACGAGGTCAAGCGCCGCATCATCCTGGGCACCTACGCCCTGTCCGCAGGCTATTACGACGCCTACTACGGCTCGGCCCAGAAGGTGCGCACGCTGGTCCAACGGGACTTCGAGGCCGCTTTCGCCCAGGCCGACGTCCTGATTTCGCCCACCGCCCCCACCACGGCGTTCCCGCTCGGCGAAAAACTGGACGACCCGCTGGCCATGTACCTCAATGACGTCGCCACGATTCCCGCCAACCTGGCCGGGGTGCCGGGCCTGTCCCTCCCCGGCGGCTTGGCGGACGAGGACGGCCTGCCCGTGGGCATCCAGCTGCTGGCCCCGGCCCGCGAGGATGCCCGCCTCTACCGGGTGGGCGCTGTCCTGGAATCACTGCTGGAAGCCAAGTGGGGCGGCCCGCTGCTGGCCCAGGCTCCCGCGTTGGGCGCTGTATCCCTCGAAACCCAGGAGGCAAAATAATGAGCACCGATGACATCCTGAGCTTCGAAGAGGCCATGGAGAAGTACGATCCCGTCCTGGGGTTCGAGGTCCATGTGGAGCTCAATACCAAGACCAAGATGTTCTCCTCCGCGCCCAACGTCTTCGGCGACGAGCCCAACACCAACGTCAACGAGGTGGACCTCGGCATGCCCGGTGTGCTGCCGGTGGTGAACCGGACGGCCATCGAGTCCTCCATCAAGATCGGCCTGGCGCTGAACTGCAAGATCGCCGAATCCTGCCGGTTCGCCCGGAAGAACTACTTCTACCCGGACACCCCCAAGAACTTCCAGACCTCACAGTATGACGAACCCATCGCGTACGACGGCTACCTGGATATCGAGCTTGAAGACGGCACCGTGTTCCGTGTCGAGATCGAGCGCGCCCATATGGAGGAGGACGCCGGAAAGCTGACCCACATGGGCGGCGCCACCGGCCGCATCCAGGGCGCCGACTTCTCCCTGGTGGACTACAACCGTGCAGGCGTTCCGCTGGTGGAAATCGTCACCAAGCCCATCGAGGGTGCCGGCTCCCGTGCGCCGGAGCTCGCCAAGGCGTACGTGGCTGCCGTCCGTGAAATCGTCAAGAACCTCGGCGTCTCCGACGCGAAGATGGAACGCGGCAACGTCCGTTGCGACGCCAACGTCTCGCTTCGTCCGCACGGCCGCGAACGCTTCGGCATCCGCTCCGAAACCAAGAACGTGAACTCGCTGCGCGCCGTCGAACACGCCGTCCGCTACGAGATCCAGCGCCACGCCGCCGTCCTGGATTCCGGCAACCCGGTGGTCCAGGAAACCCGCCACTGGCATGAGGACACCCGCACCACCACCTCGGGCCGGCCGAAGTCCGACGCCGACGACTACCGCTACTTCCCGGAACCTGACCTGGTGCCCGTGGTCGCTTCCCGCGAATGGGTCGAGGAACTCCGCGCCACCCTGCCCGAACCGCCGGCCGAGCGCCGCAAGCGGCTCAAGGCCGACTGGGGCTACTCAGACCTGGAATTCCGCGACGTGGTGAACGCCGGCGTCATGGACGAAATCGAGGAAACCATCGCTGCCGGGGCTTCCGCATCCGTGGCCCGCAAGTGGTGGATGGGCGAGATCGTTGGCCGCGCCAAGGCCGCCGATGTTGACCCGGGCCAGCTGGGTGTCCAGGCTGCCACCGTGGTGGAGCTGAGCCGCATGGTGGAGGCGGGCAAGATCAACAACAAGATGGCCTCCCAGGTGCTGGATGGCGTGCTGGCCGGCGAGGGCACCCCGGAAGAGATCGTCGAAAAGCGCGGCCTCGCTGTCGTGTCCGACGACGGGCCCCTCCTGGAAGCCATCGACGCCGCCCTTGCCGCGCAGCCCGACGTCGCGGACAAGATCCGCGCCGGCAAGGTGCAGGCCGTCGGCGCTATCGTGGGCGGGGTCATGAAGGCCACCCGTGGCCAGGCCGACGCCGCCCGCGTGCGCGAGCTGATCCTGGAGAAGCTGGGCGTCAACGCCTAGTCCCTCTTTGCCGGGTAGCAGCCACCGCCGTTTCGGATCCTCGAAACGGCAGTGGCTGCTACCCGGTTTTTTCGTTAGGTACTCAGTTTCCACAGGCGGCAAAGTACCCGTGGCCGCGCTGGCGTAGCGGACTTACACTGGAGCGCACAGGGCACAGGTGGTCACAGGGCGCCGATGCCCTGGCAGCGCTGCGGGAGGAACAACCATGGTCCGGGAACCATTGAGGATGCGCAAGGCAATACTGGCCGGGGCGGTGGCCTTGGCTCTTTCCGGGACCGGGGTTGCCCTCGCCTGGTCGGCAACCGGAACGCCAACACCGTCCCCCTCGCAGGCCGCGCCAAAGCCCTCCCAGACTGCACGGGACCAACAAAAGGCGCCGGGCCAACAAAAGGCGCCAGGCCAACAAAAGGCGCCAGGGCAGCAGAAGGCGCCAGGGCAGCAAAAGGCACCCGGCCAACAAAAGGCCCAGCGGGCACAGCCGCTGCACGGTGAGGGAGTGGTCATGCAGCCCGACGGAACCTTCCAGACAGTCCTCGAACAGCGCGGAACCGTGGAGTCCGTCAGCGACTCCGCCATCACCGTCAAGAGCGAGGACGGTTTCACCCAGTCCTATACCGTCAACGCGGACACCAAAATCACCAAACTTCCAGCGGCCGACGACGGTACGCGCAGTAAGCCGGCGGACGGAACCATTGCGGACATCGCCACCGGGGACACCGTGCGCATAGCGGGCGTCAAGGACGGGGACAAGGCCACCGCCAAGCGGATCGTCGAGGGTGCCGGCGACGGCCCCGGCCTGGGGTTGGGTCGCGGGCATGGCATGGGCCACAAGATGGGTGCGGGCAACCAGCAGGATGACGAAGGGGCGTAACTCCGCCAGTCCAGCCGCACCGGCATTGGGCCCTCCTGGGAAGCCCCGCTTAGCCCTGCCGCACCAGCCCTGCCATAATGTCCTCCAGCGCCTCGCAGACCAGCACCACAGCCCGCCGCTTCAGGTTCTCCGGCCTGGCCAGCAGATCGATCCGGCGGCGTGTGCTGATGCCTTCCAGCGGGCGCAGGACGATGTCCGGATTCAGGACTGGCCCGGCGGTGTACCTGGGCAGCAGCCCCACCACGCCCCCGGCGGCCACCAGGGCCGCCACCGTGGAATAGTCGTTGATCCGGTGGATGATGTTCGGTTCCCGGCTGGAGACGGCCGCGACGGCGCCAAGTACGTCGGCGGGGGAGTAGCCGGGGTGGCTGGTCACCCAGGCCTCGGCGCCGACGTCGTGCACGGTGACCGTGTCCTGACGGGCCAACGGGTGCCCGGCTGGAAGCGCTACGTCCAGCGGCTCATGCGCCAGCGGGATCACGGCGACACGTTCGGTGGGCCAGCGGGGGCTGTGGTCCATGCGGTGTGCCAGCACAAGGTCATACCGGGCAGTGAGGGCAGGGAAGTCCTGCTGGGCAACGTCCTCGTCCGAGAGCTCAATCCGTGGGTGTTCAGGCCGGTCCAGCATCCGGGCCAGCGGGCCAAAGAGGGCCTGCCCCGCACTGTGGAAGCCACTGAGGGTCACCCTGCCGGCGGGCGAGCCGTGGTAAGTGCCAAGCGCGCCGCGGGCATCGGCCATGGCACTGACGACGGCGGCGCCCGCGTCGGCGAGGACCTGGCCGGCCTCCGTCAGCACCAGGTTCCGGCCCTCTTTTCGCGTCAACGGCACGTCCACTGTCCGCTGCAGATGAGCCAGTTGTTGCGATACCGCCGACGGGGTGACCATGAGGGTGTCGGCCACCGACTTCACGCTTCCCAGCGCACCGAGCTCGCGGAGGATTTCCAGCTGATGAATTTCCATTCCGCCAGTGTATCCATTAGGAGAAGCTAAATCGTCGATTGAGAAGATTCCTGTTGTGCTAATGCTTTAGCGGGGCTTCAATGAGGAGGACACCAACACCGCTGACATGAATGCCAAGAAGTAAGGATGCCAATGAAGGCTCTGTACAAGGCCGGCCCGCAAGCCGGTTTCGAACTCGTTGACCGTCCGGAACCCGCGGCTGGCCCGGCGGACGTCAAGATCCGGGTGATGACCACCGGGATCTGCGGAACCGACCTGCACATCCAGTCCTGGGATGCCTGGGCGCAGGGAATGATCGAGGCTCCGCTCATCGCCGGCCACGAGTTCTACGGCGAAGTGGTGGAAGTGGGCGAGGACGTCCGCGAGGTCAAGGTCGGCGACCGTGTCTCCGGCGAAGGCCACGTGGTCTGCGGCATCTGCCGCAACTGCCGTGCCGGGCGCCGGCAGATGTGCATCCATACGGTCAGCGTGGGAGTCCAGCGCGACGGCGCCTTCGCCGAGTTTGTGGTGATCCCCGAGACGAACGTCTGGGTCCACCACGACCCCTCGGTCACGCCGGAACTCGGAGCCATCTTTGACCCGTTCGGCAACGCCGTCCACACCGCGCTCAGCTTCCCCCTGGTGGGCGAGGATGTGCTCATCACTGGCGCAGGTCCCATCGGCCTGATGGCCATCGCTGTCGCCCGCCACGCCGGGGCGCGGAAGATCGCCATCACGGATGTCTCACGGCCCCGCCTGGAGCTGGCCAAGCAACTGGGCGCCGACCTCGCCATCGATGTCTCCACGACCCGGGTCCGTGACGCCCAGCGGGAGCTTGGCATGCGGGAGGGCTTCGACGTCGGGATGGAAATGTCCGGCCACCCCACCGCCCTGCCTGAGATGATCGACAACATGAACCACGGTGGCCGGATCGCCATGCTGGGGCTGCCCAGCCAGGACATCACCATCGACTGGGGCAAGGTGGTCACCCACATGCTCACGCTCAAAGGCATCTACGGCCGCGAGATGTACGAAACCTGGTACGCCATGAGCGCCATGCTCTCCTCCAACCCCGTGCTGCACGCCGGAATCTCCGCCGTGGTCACGGACATGCTGCCCGCCACGGACTGGGAGAAGGGCTTCGGCATCGCCCGCAGCGGTGTGGGCGGCAAAGTTGTCCTCGACTGGACCCGACTGTAAGGAACCCCATGTACACCTCCATCAAGGACCAGCTCCGCGACGAACTGGATGAGATCCGCACTGCCGGGCTCTATAAGACCGAGCGCAGCATCAGCTCACCGCAGTCCAGCCACATCACCGCGGGGCAGATCGGCACTCCGGGTACCGACGTGCTGAACTTCTGCGCCAACAATTACCTGGGCCTGGCAGACCACCCGGACATTATCAGCGCGGCCAAAGCCGCCATGGATGAACGCGGGTTCGGCATGGCCAGCGTCCGGTTCATCTGCGGCACCCAGGACCTGCACCTGGAACTTGAAGCCAGGGTGTCCGCGTTCCTGGGGACCGAGGACACCATCCTTTTCTCCAGCTGCTTCGACGCCAACGGCGGCGTCTTCGAATCCCTCCTTGGCCCCGACGACGCCGTCATTTCAGACGCACTCAACCACGCCTCCATCATCGACGGCATCCGCCTGTGCAAGGCCCGCCGCTACCGTTACGCCAACCAGGACATGGCCGAACTCGAGGCCCGGCTGCAGGAGGCACAGGACGCCCGCCGGAAGCTGATCGTCACCGACGGAGTGTTCTCGATGGACGGATTCCTCGCCCCGCTCGAGGCCATCTGCGACCTCGCCGAAAAGTACGGCGCCATGGTGATGGTGGACGATTCCCACGCGGTGGGCTTCATGGGGGCAACCGGCGCGGGCACCCCCGAGCATGCAGGGGTTTCGGACCGGGTGGACATCTACACGGGAACCTTCGGCAAAGCCCTGGGCGGGGCGTCCGGCGGCTACGTGTCCGGCCGCGGCGAGATCGTGGCCATGCTGCGGCAAAAGGCACGGCCGTACCTGTTTTCCAACTCGCTGGCTCCCGCTATTGTGGCGGCGACGGTCAAGGCGCTCGACCTCGTGGAGAATTCGGCGGAACTGCGGCGCCAGTTGTTCGAGAACGCCGCACTGTTCCGCCGCAGGATGACCGAGGAAGGCTTCGACCTGCTCCCGGGCGAGCATGCGATCGTGCCCGTCATGTTCGGCGACGCCGTGATGGCGGCCAACGTGGCCGACCGGATGTTGCAGCACGGCGTCTTCGTCACCGCGTTCAGCTTCCCCGTGGTCCCGCGGGGTGCCGCCCGGATCCGGGTGCAGTTGTCCGCGGCGCATTCAGCGGACGACGTCGAAGCATGCGTTCGTGCCTTCGTCGCCAGCCGTGCCGGGGCCGCAGCCTAAAGGGGAGCGCCGGGGGACTTCCAGCCAGGCAGGAGTTCCTGCGGGCCCTATCTCTGCGAGGATGGACCGATGGCAGCACATTACGATGTCCTGATCGTTGGCGGCGGCATTGCCGGCCTGTCCCTGGCGTCCGCATTGGCGGGACGTTGCAGCGTGGCGCTGGTGGAGGCGGAGCAGGAGCTGGCGTACCATACGTCCTCCCGCTCCGCCCGCCAGCTCATCCCCAGCTACGGACCACCCGTGGTGCAGGAACTCACCGTCCGGACCCTTGAATTGCTCTCGGCCCGCGATCAGGAACTGCAGGAACCGGTCCTGACGCCGCGCAGTTTCATGCTGATCGGCTCCGAGCCGGAGGTGGCTTCCGAGGCCAGCGGACACATGCAGCCGATCACGGTCGACCGTGCCCTCGAGCTGTGTCCAGCCCTCCTGCCGGGAACATTCACGGCGGCCGGGCTGGACACCGGTTCCTTCGGCTGCAATGCACCGGTCCTGTTGGAAGATCACCGCAAGAGCGCGCTCGCCGCAGGGGCGGACATCATTACGGGTGCCCGCGTCCATTCGGCCCAGCGGCTGGGTTCGGGATGGCAGGTGGGTGCCGGAGCCGAGGGTTTTGAGGCCGGCGTCCTGGTCAACGCGGCGGGTGCCTGGGCCGACGAGCTCGCCGTGATCAGCGGCGTCGAGAAGCTCGGCCTCCAACCGTACCGGCGCACTGCGGCGATTGCCGCCGTCGAACGCCCTCTGCCTGAAGGCAGTCCCATGGTGGCGGCAGCAGACAACACGTTCTACTTCCGCCGGGACGGTGACGATGTGCTGATTTCGCCGTCGGAATCAGTGCCCAGTGGTCCGGAGGACGCGCGGCCGCGGCCCGGCGACGTGGAGCGCCTGGTGGAGAAGCTGAACTCTCTCACCAGCCTCGGTATCACGGCAGTTCGCCGGGCCTGGACGGGCCTGCGCACCGAAGCGGCCGACGGGGTACCCGTGGCGGGGTTCGACGCGGAAGCAGCCGGGTTCTATTGGCTTGCGGGGCAGGGCGGCTACGGCTTCCAGACTTCCGCGGCCCTGGCGGAGCTGGCGGCCACCCAGATCCTTGCCGGACAATCCGGACGCGGCGACACAGGCGGGACGAGTCCGGAATACCGGACAGCGCACGCACTGGCTGCCACCCGCTGGTCCATCCGACGCTGAAGAATGGTCCCATGAGCACCCTGATCACCAATATCGCCGAGCTGATGACGCAGGACCTCGAACACCGGCTCCTGAAGGACGCCGCGGTAGTGGTTGAGGGGGAGCGCATCTCGTGGATCGGCGCTGCGGCTGACGCACCCGCCGCGGACGACGCCGTCGATGCCGGCGGAAGGGCCATGCTGCCGGGGTGGGTGGACTCCCACAGCCACCTGCTGTTTGCCGGGGACCGTACGGCAGAGTTTGAAGCCCGGATGGCGGGCGAATCGTACGCAGCCGGCGGCATCGCCGTCACCATGAATGCCACCAGGGCCACGTCCGATTTTGATCTTACGCGGCTGGCGATGGGCCGGGTAGCCGAGGCCGTCTCGCAGGGAACCACCTACCTGGAGACGAAGACCGGATACGGCCTTGACATCGAAAACGAGGCCAGAAGCGCCCGGATCGCTTCCACGGTGGCAGACCAGGTGACCTTCCTTGGGGCGCACCTGGTTCCTGCCGGCCAGGACCCGGAGACCTACACGGACCTGGTCTGTGGTCCGATGCTCGCCGCCGTCAGGCCCTATGTCCAATGGGCCGACGTTTTCTGCGAGGAAGGCGCCTTCACTGCAGAGCAGTCGCGCCGCGTCCTGCTGGCCTGCCGGGCTGCGGGGCTTGGCCTGCGCGTGCACGGCAACCAACTGGGCGAGGGGCCGGGTGTGCAACTTGCCGTTGAGCTGGGCGCCGCCAGCGTGGATCACGTCAACTATCTTTCCGGGCAGGACGTAAAGGCGCTGGCGGCCTCGTGGTCGGGGTGGGACCCCGCGGCCGGAACGGGCGACCGGGGAACCGTGGCCACCTGCCTGCCCGCTTGCGACCTTTCCACCCGCCAGCCGCTGGCCCCCGCCCGGGCACTCCTGGATGCGGGAGTCCAGGTGGCGTTGGCCTCCAACTGCAATCCGGGTACGTCCTACACAAGTTCCATGGCGTTTTGCGTCACCACCGCCGTCCTCCAGATGCACCTGAGCGTGCACGAAGCCGTACGCGCTGCCACCTACGGCGGTGCGCTGGCGTTGCACAAGGAAAGTGGCCGCGACGTGGACGGTGAACGCGCCGTGGGGTCGATCGCCGTCGGGCACCGGGCCGACCTGCAACTGCTGAACGCCCCTTCCGCGACGCACCTTGCTTACCGCCCTGGCATGCCGTTGACGTACGCTGTGTGGCGGGCCGGAGTGCGGGTGCGGTAAAAATCGCCGGATTGATGATTGTTCTTGATTGTTTGCCCTGGGTTATAATCAGGAAACGTCATCCGGGTGTGGTGGCTGGTGTATGGAAAGGCCTCTTGCATGACGCGCACTGACCGGCTGACGGCAATTCTTGACCTGCTGGCCAAGACCGGCCAAGTGGAAGTTGACGAGATCGTCAGCACCCTCAATGTTTCTCCGGCCACTGCCCGCCGCGACCTGGACAGCCTTGCCAAGCGGCGGCTGCTGACCCGAACCCGCGGCGGCGCCACCACCGGCGCCTTGGCCTACGACCTGCCCGGACGTTACAACCGGGACGATCACGCAGAGGCCAAGGAACAGATCGCGCAGTGCGCGTCGGCCTTGATCCGGCCCGGAGCAGTCATTGGTCTGTGCGGGGGAACCACCAGCACGGCGCTCGCGCAGATTCTGGCGACCCGGGAAGACCTCAACGCCCCGTCCAACCAGCCAACCCTCACCGTGGTCACCAATGCCATTAACATTGCCGGCCAGCTGGCGGTGCGGCCCAACATCAAGGTGATGGTCACCGGGGGCATCCTCAACCCGCGCTCCTACGAGCTGGTGGGACCGTACACGGACATCATCATGCAAAAAGTGGTGCTCGACATCGCGTTCATCGGCGTCAACGGCATCGATCCCGAAGTGGGGCCAACCAACACCGGCGAAGGGGAGGCCTCAGTCAACGCCCTGCTCGCCAGCCGGGCCCGCGTTTCCTACGTCCTGGCCGACTCCTCCAAAGTGGGTGTCCGGGCCTTCGCCACCATGGACGGCTACGACTTCACCCGGCTCATCACCGATTCCGGCATCTCTGCCCGCGACAAGGCGGCATTCGAAGCCCGAGGCACGGAAGTGATCATCGCTCCCGCCTGACTCGCGCGGTGTCTGATTTCCCGCCTGGCTCCTCGGTGTCGCCAAGGCTAATGGCCCACACGGCCGTTCCATCAGCCCGGATCCAGAAACTGAAGGCAAGATGGGAACATGCTGGTTCCCTCCCGCCGTCGCCTGCGGCTCGAAGTCTGGATCGTCCTGGGCCTGTCCCTCGGCCAGTCGGCTGTCTACTCTGTGGTGCAGCTGCTGGATAAGATGACCCGTGCGCCGCTGGCGGAGGGCACCTCCACGCTGAACCGGTCGCAGAGTACGCGCGAGTACTTCGACCTGACCTACCAGCTGCTGGACATCATCTTTGCTCTGGTTCCCGTGCTGCTGGTCCTCTACTTCCTCACGGACCAGCGCCAGGCTGCCCCGGGCGAGGCCGGTCAATCGGGTTCTGCGTTCCGGAAACTTGGGTTCAACTTTGCACGGCCTGGAAGGGACCTGCTGCAGGGCCTGGGACTGGCCGCCCTGATCGGGATACCGTCGCTGGGTCTGTACGCTGCCGGCCGTGCGTTGGGAATCACGACGGCGATCATCCCCAGCGCGCTCGACGCCTACTGGTGGACGGTGCCCGTCCTGATCCTGTCTGCCATCAGGCACGCCGTCCTGGAAGAAGTCATCGTGGTGGGCTACCTCCTGGACCGTTTCGGCAAATTCGGTTGGAGCGCACCTCTCGCTATCGCCGTCAGTTCCCTGCTGCGTGGCAGCTACCACCTGTACCAGGGCTTCGGGCCGTTCATTGGCAACGCGATCATGGGTGTGGTCTTCGCGTGGCTGTACACCCGAACCCGACGCGTGATGCCGCTGGTCATCGCCCACGCCCTGCTGGATATCGTGGCTTTCGTCGGCTTCAGCCTCTTTGGCAAGGCCGTGGGGCTGGGGTAGCACGGAGACTTTATCCGCCGCTGGCAGCCCCTGCGGAAGGTGTTGATCTCTGGGTTGGTAGTCGTGGATCGTATACAGCGTGAGCACTGGGTTGATATGCGTGACGCCCCACTCAGGTGTGCGACGCCAGCTGTTGCCAATCGGCTTGCGGGTCGGCAGGCAACCGGAATGGCACGGCGAAGAAGTCGTCCCACAGGGAATCAGTGCAGCAAAACTCATCCGGGTCCAGGAGGTGGTTGCCTTGTGGTTCCTCGGGTGGCGGGTCCGGCCATGCGGGCATCCCGGCGATGAGTTGCTGGAACTGCTGCTCCTCCAGCTGCCATACCGGGTCCGGCAGTGTTGAAGTGGTCGTCACCTCCGGAGAAGTTGAGGTCCTCGGCGGGGCGCCCCTCTCATTTAGCCCCGCGTCAACATTCACCGGCAGGGTTGCTGGTGGCCACTGGGTTGGTTCCCGGTCTGGTTGTTCAGGTTTGTAGTGTCGGCCGGTGGGTGAGGTCCAGCCGGGTGGCTCATTCGTTGTTGCGGGTGTTGGTATCCAGGGTCTGGCGTGTTTGAGCCGGTGGTGCTTGGGGCAGAGCTGGCCGAGGTTGCTGGCGCCGGTGGTGCCGCCGTGTTCCCAGGCGGTGAGGTGGTCGGTGTCGTTGTCCGTGGTGCGGTTGTTGCAGCCGGGGAAGGTGCATTTACCGTCGCGCATCCGGATCCATTTCTTGATGGTCTCGGGCAGCCGGTAGCGGGTTCGGCCGATTTCCAGGGGTGCCCCGTCGCGAGGGTCGACCAGGACCCGGTAGAACGATTCCGCCCCGTCCGCGACGAGCCTCCGCGCCATCGACGCCGGGATAGGCCCGAACCCGTCCAGCACGGCTGGCTCATCGGTGAGGCCAAGCAGCGAAAACACCGGCACCATGACCAGGACCTCCGCCCGCGGAACGGGAACCTTCCCAAGCCCGCCAGCGGTCCCCGCACCGTCGGTCCCAGTACCCTCGGTGCTGGCCATACCGGTGGCATGCACCGGAGCCGTGTCGCGGCCGGCCCCAGTTGTAGCCGCGCTGGCGTGTTCGGTGCCACCGGTGGAGGAGGTGCCACCGGTGGAGGTGGTGCCGGACCCGAGGGCCGGGTTGGTGTGGTCGGTGTGGTTGGTGCTCCCAGCAGCCGCAGTGCTGAGCCCGGCGCCGAGGAGGAGGCTGGCGGCGACGTCGGCGCGGAGTTGGGTGAGGGTCCGCTCTTCCGTCGGGCCTTGGAGGCCGCGGGCGGTGGCGGTGCTGCGGTTCCAGATGGCACAGGCGGTGTCACCGGGCAGGTGGAGCGAGATCCAGCCCATGCCGTCGCGGTCCGGGGTGTAGTCCATCCGCCGGTCCGACACCCCCTTGGCGTGGCGTTTCTCCAGGGTTTCGGGGTGGTGGCGTTCCCGCCACCCACGGACCTTCGCCCGGAACCGGGACGGAACGAGTTCACCGGGTGCGGCGCCTCGGGCGGGGTTGGGTGCGTCGGGGTCGAAGAAATGCGCCACCAGCCCGGCAGCACCTGCGGGCGTGAGGCCCTCGGTCTCATCGGCCACAATCCGGGCGTGCTGCCAGGACACGGCACCTGCAGCCAGGGCCTCAAACAAAGGCGGCAGGGAACAGACCCGCCGTGCCTGCCCTACCAACGCCCCCGCCGCCCCGGAACTGATCGTCAGGACCCCGGCAATCTCCTCCACCACTGACATCTCCGCGAACGTGCAGTCCTGAACAGAGGTGTTCGGGGCAAGCATTGCCTGCTGGAACTCGATAGCGTCGACGGCATCCTGTGCCTGTCCCGCTGCGAGTTGCGCGGCCAGCCGGGACCGAAGTTCCATCCTCTCCAGGCGGATCTCATACCGGCGCTCCAACACATCAACACCGTCACCAACACAAGCACTGGCGGAAGCCAAGGAAGCATCTTCAAGGTCCAGCGCATCCAAGGCAGCGACAGAGGCACGAACACCCTCCATCACCACCGCCGGATCCGTACCAATTCCCATAAAAACATCATCCAACGAGGGTCTGACATTCAAAGCCGAGGCGTGTGATTCATGGCCGCTTCCAGATCAGAGATGCCAGATGACGCCTAAAAGAATTCGGCCGCCATCGGGTGGTGACGCCGTTGTCACCACCCGATGGCGGCCGAAGCTGTTTGGGCGCAGGCCCGTAGGACCCCTCTCCGGAAATAAGCCGGAGAGGGGTAGGAGAGGATCAGATGGTGACGGCCCCGTTTGCCGTTTCAAACGTGACGGACAGAATGCCGGGGGTGCCGTGCGGGGCTACCCATTCGACCGCAACGTCCTCAAGCGGCTTCTCCACCGGCTCGCCCAGCCACTCGGTCACCCGCGACGCGGAGCCGGCAATGGTCAGGCAGCTCATCTTGAGATTGCTCTCGTAGGCGTTGGACGGGTGCAGGGACGGGTCGCCTTCCCACTTCAGCATGTAGGGAACCTGGGGGTCTGCAATGAGGCCCAGGATGCCAATCTGCTTCCAAACGAGTTCGCGGCCGTCCGGGAACTTGCGGTTGCCGTTCACGGCGGCGCGGCCCAGGCGTTCCTCGAACGGGGCGAGGTTGTCCACTTCGACGCACCATCCCATCCAGCCGCCGCCCGCTGCGGATCGGGCACGAACTGCCTGTCCGAACGGTGCCTTATCCGAGGCCGGGTGGTCCAGGACCTCCACAACTTCGAGGTATTTGTGCCCGGCGAGGGGGATGATCATATTCCGGGTGCCGAACCGGGGGTGGACCCCGCCCTTCACTGCCTCAACGCCGAGGGCAGTTGAAATACGTTCGGTAGTGGCCGCGAGGCCATCGTGTTCACAGGCGTAAGAGACGTGATCCATGCGCATGGCAACATCTTGGCACTTTGTGATCAGGCTCTCAGCTAAGGGTACCCTTATTTGGATTTTCGCCTCCGGCCGTGGTCAAAGTCCGGCCCCGCAGCCCGGCCCCTAACCGGCGATGTAGTAGCCGGAGGTGTCGGCGATGAGGTGGACGGTGCCGCTGGAGTTGTTGGTCAAGGCGATGGTTCCGTCGGCGGCGACGGGGGTGATGACGAGGTTGGGGGTGGTTTGGTCGGTGCTGAAGTTGAGGTTGGAGGTTCCTGGGGTGGGGGTGCCGCCGGCGTGGACGGTGATGTTGCCGAAGCTGGTGGGTGCGGTGACGGTGA
>NZ_JBFRDA010000027.1:0-40604 GCF_052113345.1 Pseudarthrobacter sp. YAF2
CCAGTACGCACCCGATCTCCGCCGCGACCGCCATCTCCTGCGCCACCACCGGCACCCCCGGCCCCGCAACAACACCGGCAGCATCCGCATACCCCACCGCAGCCCTGGCTTTCAGACCAGCGACCCTGGCCTCCACCTCACGGACACCGGCCAAGACTTCCAGGCACCCATCCGCCAACCCCGCCAACGGATCAGCAACCGAAAACGACTCCGCACCACACCCGTCGACCTCAGCAAGAAGCACGGCAAGGGCAGCACGGATATCCTCAAACGCCCCCACCACCGCCGCTTTCCCCATACACCAATCATCACCAAGGGGTACGACATTTAAGGCCGCCAGGACCATGCTAGATCCCGCGGGGCTCCCCCGGCCCGCCTGAACCGCGCCAGAGGCAGGCGTCCACCTCGAAGGGCAGCAATTGATCCTGCTGTGCCATCAACTTGGCGCCGTGCGCGGTCACCCTGCGCATGAAATGCCGCCGGCACAGCGTCTCGTACCCCACCACGGGGACGTGCCCGGCTTCCGGGGCGGCTGCGTCAGCCACCATGTCCACGTCGCCGACCACCACCTGCGCACCTTCGGTGACCATGACGCCGTCGACCGTCCTGGCGTTGTGCGTGGCCCGGCGGCCGCACCAGCACAGCGCCTCCACCTGGAGCACCTGTACCCGGTCCGCCAGCTCGATGAGGCGTTGGGACCCGGGAAACAGCCGGGTGCGGAAGTCGGCGGTGATGCCGAAAGCGAAGACGTCGACGTCGATCTCATCCACCACCTTGGCCAGCTGCTCCACCTGCTGAGGGGTGTAGAACTGGGCTTCGTCACAGATGAGGTAGTCCACCCGCCGGCCTTGGGTGCGGCGGACCATGACTTCCTCCCAGAAGTCCGTGGTGTCCAGCACCTCTACGGCGTCCGTCTCCAGGCCCAGCCGGCTGGAGATCCGGGATTCGCCGGCGCGGTCGTTGCGGCTGAACCGCACGCCGCCGCGGCCGCGTGCCCGGTGGTTGTAGTCCATCTGCAGGGCCAGCGTTGATTTTCCGCAGTCCATGGTCCCGGAGAAGAAAATGAGTTCAGCCACGCCGGCGGCTCCTTCCGTCGGCCGTGAAGCAGAGCAGCGGGACCTCCCGCTCGGCCTTGGTCAGGGAGCCGTGCTGGCCCACCACTTCCATGGCGGTCGGCCGCATGCGCCGGCCGTCATAAAGGGCGACGGCGTCCCGCGCCGCGATCATCACGTCACCGATCCTGCCTTCAACGGCAGGCCGGACGTCACCAAAAAGGCCTCCGGCGATTGCCTCGTCCCGGGTGAAGGCCCACACCCGGTCGCCGAACCGTGCCTTCCAGGCAGCCAGCAGCCGTTCCCGGCCGGCAGTACCTTCACGGTGCATGTCTTCCAGGTACAGGTGGACCATCCGGGGTTCGCCGGCCGTATGCCGGACACCGTCAACCAGGGCGGAGTCGGCGGAGAAGTCGATGCGCTGTGATTCGGGAATGTCCAGCATCCCGTGGTCCGCGGTGAGCAGGATCGTGGTCCCGGCGGGCAATGAGGAGTTGAGCCGCTTGACCGTGGCGTCGAGCTCCTCCAGTTGGTGTTCCCACTGCTCCGACCGGCAGCCGTAGCGGTGGCCGGCCTTGTCCAGCTCGTTCACATAGAAGTACATGAGGGACGGGCCGGCGGCCGCCATGGCATCGGCGGCAGCCCCGGTGCGCGCATGGGCGGTTGTTCCGGAGATGAACCTGCCCCCGCGCAGGGCGGCGCGGGTCATGGGCGAGCCGTCGAACTGGGCGAGGCTGACGGTACTGACGTCCACCTGCCCGGCCACCCGCTCAAATACGGTGGGGAACGGCTGCCACGTGGCCGGGTCAACACCAGGGTCCCAGTTCCCCAGGAGGTTGACTACCTTGTCCTGCCCGGGGTCCAGGACGTCGTAGCCCACCATGCCGTGCTGGCCGGCCGGCAGCCCGGTCCCAAAGCTGGCCAACGCCGCCGCTGTGGTGGAAGGAAAAGCCGAGTCCAGCCACACGGGAACATCGCCCTGCCCTGCCTGCACCACGGAACGCAGGAAGGGTGTGTGCGCGGCTTTCTGCTTCAGGAGGTTCCTGCCCAGCCCGTCGGCGAGGACCACGCAGACGCGGCTTGCAGCGGGGAGTCCCAGGGTGTTGTCGAAGCCTTCCAGCCCCAAACTCGCTGCGGCGCTGGTGAGGACTTCGGCGACGGAGCGGCGCCCATAAGCGGGGGCGGGCGGAAGATCGGGACTCTGCCCGGAGGCGGCGGGAGTGTGTACGGCTTGGTGGCTGGCTTCCGGCATCTCAGCGCTGCTGGTGCCCGCGGCTGAGCCGGTTTCCGAACACCCCGGACCGCGGACGGGGTGCCATGGACTGCACGTGGGGTACGGGAGCTGCCGAGCCGGTGTTGACGGCGCGCAGGGCACGCGCAAAAAGCTTGGCGTCCTGCACGGCCTGCAGCCCGTCGGCCTCAGCGCTGATGCGGAGCACGATGTCTTCCTGCGCGATGGTCCCGGTGTAGCCGTGGTCCGCTTCGCACTGCGGGTCCCCGCAGCTGGCGGGCCCCATGTCCAGCCGCTGGCCGCCGGACCACGCAATGGACAGGGTCAGTTCGCGCACGGGATCCGAGGGCTTGTAGTTTTGCGGCTGGGCGTACATGTAGCTCAGGACCACCGAACGGATCTGTGCCACAGGAACCGATTCGGTGGAGATTTGCGCGACGATCTGCTCCCCCGCCTCGTCCAGCTGCTGGTCGTCCACGTGGGTGATCACCAGCATGTCCGCCGTCAGCACCAGCACGGTGATGTGGCGCCGCACCTCTGCCCGGTCAAAGTGGGTTTCCAGGTGCACCAGATGGGCCACACAGTCCCGGCCGTCCAACGCGTCGTCAACGACGTCGGAGACCAGGCGCGGGTAGAACCCGGCCTTCTGCAGCGCGTCTTCGAGGCTCTGGCCCTGGAGTCCGTGGTTGTGTGAGCTGTGCTGGCGGAGTGCCTGGTTTTCATTGCCGGGCGTTTCGGGCGCCGACGCGGGAGGCTGGAAGCTCATGCCCCCATTTTCACAGATCGGCCGGTCACTTGCTAACCGCCTCAGCCCAGCATTGCCCTGCGGGCACTGTCCGTCCGCTGCGCCGCGTTGCCAATCCGCACGTCAGCGGCGAGGATCGCGGCCCCGGATGTCCCACACAGGACGGGGTTGAATTCCACGAGTGCGATCTCCGGATGGCTGTCCTTCATCCAGGCCAGCCTGGCGGCCAGGTCCTCCAGCGCCTGCACGTCAACAGCCGGGAGCCCCTGGTAGCCGAACAGCTTCCGTGATGCCCTGGGCGCACGGATGAAGTCGTGGACGTCAGCCGCGGAGAGCGGCGGAACCCGGTGGGCCCAGTCGTCGAGGAGGTTCACGGCGTCCCCGGCGAGGCCGAACGAGATCACCGGGCCAAGCAATGGGTCTTCGATGGCCCGGAAGGTGCAAGCCTGACCGACCGATGCCATGGACTGGACTTCAAGGGCCGGGTCTCCGTAGGCGGCGAGCGCACGCCGCATCTGCACCACGTTCTGGCGCAGCGATTCGGCGTCCTCGATACCAAGGCGTACCCCGCCCAGGTCCAGCCGGTGCCGGAGGGCGGGGTCCGTGGTCTTCAGCACCACGGGCCAGCCGAGGGCCTCCGCTGCCTGCACGGCCTCATCCGGCGTCGTAAAGGCGGCCGATGGCAGGACGGAGATGCCGTAATGCCCCAGCAGGGAAGCGGCTGCTGCCGGCTCCAGTTGCTTGAGCTGTTCACCCGTGACGTCCCGGAGCAGTTCGTCGAGTTCCGCTTCCGCCTTGCGCGGATCGCACCCTGCCGGTTCCACGAACTGTCCCTGGTCGCGGGCAGCCCATTCCGCATACCGCACCACGGCGGCGAGCGCCGCAACGGCGGCACCGGGGTTGGAGAAACAGGGGACGGTGCACCCATCGGCGCCTGCCAGGCCCTCCACATTGATGGCGGGGTCCAGGATGCCGGTGAAGGCTGCCATCACCGGTTTTCCTGCCTCTGCCGCACACTCCGCCAGGACCCGGGCCACGGCGTCAACGGTCAAGCCCCTGGCCGGCAGGAGGGCTGCGATGGCGGCGTGCACGGAATCCGAGCCCAAGGCGTCAAGCAGTGCCGTCCGCAGGGCGGGCAGCGCCACCGACTGGCCGGTGTCGAGGTCAAGCCCGGACACCACCCGGGCCACGCCCAGCCCGTGCGCCACGGCACTGTCCGCCACCACGTTGCCGAGGGCCTGGGAGTTGCTGAAGATGGCGACGTCGGGCCCGGCCGGAAGAGGCTGGCCGGACACCACCTGGGCGACGTCCACGAGCTCTTCCACGGTTTCCACGCGGATCACGCCCGACTGGCGCAGCATGGCGTCCAGGGCGCCGGCCGGTGCCTGGGTGGTCCGGACGGCGTGTCCGGGCGGCAGCCGCAACCCCATGGTGTCCGATTTGGCGACAATGACCGGCTTGGTGCGGGCCAGGCGCCTGGCGATCCGGGAGAACTTGCGCGGGTTGCCAATCGATTCCAGATACAGGCCCACGGCGGTGGTATCGGCGTCGTCCTCCCAGTACTGCATCATGTCGTTGCCGGAAACGTCTGCCCTGTTGCCGGCCGAGAGCAGGCTGGAGAGTCCCAGCCGGCGCCGGCTGGACGCGGCGTACAGCGAGACGCCGATCGCCGCCGACTGGCTGAACAGGCCCAGGCCGCCGCGCAGCGGCATGGTGGGCGCCATCGACGCATTCAGCGACACGTCCGGGTGCGTATTGGCGATGCCCAGCGACGCCGGCCCGATCACGCGCATCCCGTTGGCCCTGGCTTGGCGCACCAGGGCGCGCTGCCGCAGCAGGCCGCGTTCGCCGTCGTCCGCGAAGCCTGCCGTGGCAATCACCACGCCCTTGACCCCGGCGGCCGCGCAGTCTTCCACGACGCCGGCCACCTCCTCATAAGGCACGGCGATGATGGCCAGCTGGACGGGTTCGGGAACCTCGGACAGCTTGCCGTAAGGGATCATCCCGGCCAGTTCCAGCGCATCCGGGTTGATGGCGTAGACGGACCCGTGGAAGCCGCCCTCGATGATGTGCTCCAGCAGCTGGTATCCCACGGTTCCCCATTTGCGGCTGGCTCCGATGACGGCAACGGACGACGGCGTCAGCAGGTCCCGGACGCTCCTCGCCTCCGCGCGGTGCTCGCGGGATTCCATCACGGCGCGCGACTTCTCGGTGGGCTCCACGTTGAACTCAAGGCTGACGACGCCGTCGTCGAAATGCCGCTTGACGTCGTAGCCGGCGTCGGAGAACACCATCAGCATCTTCCGGTTCTCCGGCAACACCTCGGCGGTGAACTTGCGGATCCCGTTTTCGTGCGCAGCGGCCGCCAGGTGCTCCAGCAGGATGGAGCCGATGCCCCTGCCCTGGTGTGCGTCGGCAATGTTGAAGGCCACCTCCGCCTCCGTGGGATCGGTAAGCCGGTCATAGCGGCCGATGCCGATGATCTCACCGTGGATGGTGATGACGAACGCCACCCGGTCCTTGTAGTCCACTTCGGTGAAGCGCTTGAGCTCCTTGGCCGACAACCTGGCCTTGAACGCGAAGAAGCGCATGTAGATTGAATTTTGCGACTGCCCGGTGTGGAAGGCCTGGACGGCGTCGGCATCCGACGGGTGGATGGGCCGCAGGTGCGCAGTTCCGCCGTCACGCAGGACGACATCGGCCTCCCAATGTTCCGGATATTCGCCGTCCCCGGGCTGATCCACCATAGGCTTAGCCTAGCCAAGAACTAGCGCAGCATGCCCGAAACGCTGCCAGCACCCCCAGAAGGATTCACCAAACCCCATGGCCCGCCGCCAAAGTTCAAAACCCATCGTGGACGACAACTACACGGAAAACATCGTCGATATCGATGTCACGTCCGAAATGCAGGGCTCCTTCCTGGAGTACGCGTACTCGGTGATCTACTCCCGGGCGCTTCCGGATGCCCGCGACGGGCTCAAGCCGGTGCAGCGCCGCATCCTGTACATGATGAGCGACATGGGCCTTCGCCCGGACCGCGGCCACGTCAAGAGCGCCCGCGTGGTGGGCGAGGTCATGGGAAAGCTGCACCCGCACGGTGACGCCGCCATCTACGACGCCATGGTGCGCATGGCCCAGGACTTCTCCCTGCGGCTGCCCCTGATTGACGGGCACGGCAACTTCGGCTCGCTCGACGACGGCCCGGCAGCACCGCGGTACACCGAGGCCCGGCTGGCGGCAGCGGCCCTCACGCTCACCAACCACCTCGACGAAGACGTAGTGGACTTCGTCCCCAACTATGACAACCAGCTGACCCAGCCGGACGTCCTTCCCGCCGCCTTCCCCAACCTGCTGGTCAACGGCGCAACCGGCATCGCCGTCGGCATGGCCACCAACATGGCCCCGCACAACCTGGTGGAGGTGATATCGGCCGCCCGGCACCTGATCGCCCAACCGGACGCCACGCTGGAGGACCTCATGCGGTTCGTCCCGGGGCCGGACCTGCCAAGCGGTGGCAGGATCGTAGGCCTGGACGGCATCCGGGACGCGTATGCCACCGGCCGCGGCTCCTTCAAGACCCGGGCCAAAGTGGAAATCGAGCAGCTCACGGCCCGCCGCACCGGCCTGGTGGTCACCGAACTGCCTTACATGGTGGGCCCGGAAAAGGTGATCGAGAAGATCAAGGACGCGGTCAACGCCAAGAAGCTGACCGGTATCAGCGACATCGTGGACCTCACGGACCGCAAGCATGGACTGCGGTTGGTCATCGAACTCAAGAACGGATTCAACCCCAACGCGGTCCTGCAGCAGCTGTACCGCTACACGCCGATGGAGGACTCCTTCGGCATCAACAACGTCACGCTGGTTGACGGCCAGCCGCAGACCCTGGGCCTGGTGGACCTGCTGAGGGTCTACGTAGACCACCGGATCAACGTGGTGCGGCGCCGCACCACGTTCCGGCTGGGCAAGAAGAAGGACCGCCTGCACCTGGTGGAGGGCCTGCTCATTGCCATCGTGGACATCGATGAGGTCATCCAGGTCATCAGGTCCTCGGACGAGGCCGCCGCCGCCCGCGAACGGTTGATGTCCATCTATGACCTCACCGAGGTCCAGGCCAACTACATCCTGGAACTGCGCCTTCGCCAGCTCACCAAGTATTCCCGGATCGAGCTGGAAAAGGAGCAGGAGGAGCTCCGCCGCGAGATCGCGGAACTGCAGGCCATCCTGGACTCCGAGGAACTGCTCCGCACGGTGGTCTCCGACGAACTCGGTGCGATCGCCGAGGAACACGGCACCGCGCGGCGCACGGTACTGCTCGAATCGGAGGCCGTATCCCCCACCGTCGCTGCCGAGCTGGCAGCGGTCCCCGGCAAGAACGGCAAGGCGGCACCGCTGGCGCTGGAGATCGCCGACGACCCCTGCTGGGCCATCCTCACCGCGTCCGGGCAGGTGGCCCGGACCAGCAACCAGGAGCCCCTCGCCGAAGCAGGGCCCCGGAACAAACACGACGTGTACGCATCGGTGGTCAAGACCTCTGCCCGCGGCGAGATCGCGGCCGTCACCTCGCTGGGCCGGATGCTCCGTCTGCAGGTCATGGACATGCCCGTCCTGCCGCCGGTATCCGGGCTGCCCAACCTGGCCGGCGGCGTACCGGCCAAGGAGTTCCTCACCCTCGTCAAGGGCGAATCCCTGGTGGCGTTCGTCCGTCTGGATGAGGTCCTGGCCGTCGGCACCGCCCAAGGCGTGGTCAAGCGCGTCCAGCCGGACTACCCCTTGAACCGCGAAGACTGGGAAGTCATCACCCTCAAGGACAAGGATTTCGTGGTGGGTGTGTCTCCCGCCGCCGCTGACGACGCCGAACTGGTCTTCCTGACCAGCCAGGCCCAGCTGCTGAAGTTCCCCGCCGCCGTCGTCCGCCCCCAGGGGCGCACCGCAGGTGGCATGGCCGGCATCAAACTGGCTGCCGGGGACCAGGCGATCTTCTTCGGCGCTGTCCGGCCCAACGACGAGGCCGCCGTCGTGGTCACCATCGCGGGGACCAACGGCGCCCTCCCCGGCACTGCCCCGGGGACCGCAAAGGTCACCGCCTTCGATGAATATCCTGCCAAGGGACGTGCCACCGCGGGTGTCCGGGCACACCGGTTCCTGAAGGGCGAGGACACGCTGCTGCTGGCCTGGGCAGGACACGGCCCGGCCAAGGCGTCATCCGCCGCAGGCGTGGCGCGGTCGCTGCCGCAGGAGCATGGCCGCCGCGATGGTTCGGGCGTCCCGCTCTCCCAGGCCGTGGAGGCCGTGGGACCAACGATGGCGTGGACCGAGGAACCGGCACCCGAAAGCTAGCAGCCGCGGCCCGGGCACGCCAGGGCTTTACCCCGCGACGTCCCGGCGGCGGAAGCCGGCGACGGCGAGCGCCAGGAACACGGCGATGGTGGCTGCCGACACCACGACGCTGTCCCAGGCGGTGCCCTGCCGGAGCGGATCGTGGCCGATGTACTGGAAGAACGGCGATACCTGCCGGATCCGGTCGAAGGCGTCCACCATTGGGGCGAGCGCGTTCACGATGTAGGCGAGCACCGCCAGCACGGCGGGTATCCCGCGGCTGAGCCCGCTCCGTCCCGTGGCCGCTGACAGTGCCAGGGCAACGGAGCCAAAGACGACACCCAGGAGGGCAAGGTGCAGCATGGCGGCAGCCACCTTGTCCGCCGGCAGGACCAGGTCCACCATGCTGCCCTCGAGCACCAGCGAAACGCCCATGACGGCGGCCAACAGGAAGGTGCCGAACGCCATGGCCAGGAACTTGTCCAGCACCACCCTCCCGCGGCTCACGGGGTTGGAAAGCAGCAGGTCCATGGTGTGCCGGTCCTCTTCCCCGCCAATGGCACCCGCGCCGGCGCTGACGGCGTAGATCAAAACCGCGATCGGCCCCATAAAGGACATCAGCTCCACCTGGATGTATCCGGTGGGAGTGGACATGTCCGCGCTGGAGGTGGCGAACAGGGAACGGAACGCCTCCGGCATCTGGTCGATGAAGCCGCTGATGGAAGGCTGGGACTGGACGATTGGCCACACTGCGGCGTACATGGCCACGATAAGGGCCAGGGATACGGCCCACGCCAGCAGTGTCCTGCTTTGGTCCCGCAATGTCTTCATTAGGACGTTAGCCAGCATGGCGGACCCCCGTCACGGCTGTGTCCAGGGTGTTGCTGCCGCCCTGGTCCGACCCGTAGTAGCTCAGGAAGGTTTCCTCCAGCGGCGCCTCCGAGCACTCAAAGTCCTCCACGTCCCGGGCACTCACCAGCTTCAGGAGCGCATCCAGGGCAGACTGCGGGGCGTTGCAGCTGAGCAGGCGGCCATCCACCATCAGGTCCCGCACCCCCGGGACTCCAGTGAAGTCGGCCGGGGCCACTGCTGCGGCGAAACGGGCCCGCACCCGGTGCAGGGACCGCGCCGCGAGGTCCTGTAACCGTTCCACCGCCACGAGCTTTCCCGCCCGGACCACCCCGATCCTGTCGGCGACGCGTTCCACCTCACCCAGGACGTGCGAGGAGAACAGCGCCGACCCGCCGCCGGCCGTGTGCTCGCGGAGGATGGAATGGAACACCTGCTGGACCAGGGGATCGATCCCGCTGGTGGGTTCGTCCAGCACCAGCAGCCGCGGCCTGGACATCACCGCCAGGACAACGGCAAGCTTTTGCCGGTTTCCGCGCGACAGGGTCCGCGCCGGCCGGCTCAGGTCCAGGTCGAGCCGGTCCGCCACCTCGGCGGCACGCGGCGCATCGTCCCGGTGCCGCAGGTGGGCGCAGTAGGCCACGTGCTGGTGGCCGGTCAGGCGGTCGTAGAGCGCGGGCTCCCCGGGGACATAGCCCACAAGGCGGTGGACGTCCCGGGCCTGCAGCCAGGCATCCAGCCCCAGCACCGACGCGGTGCCGGACGTGGGCCGCAGCATTCCCATCAGGAGCCGGATGGTGGTGGTCTTGCCTGCCCCGTTCGGGCCCAGGTAGCCGAACACCTCGCCGGGCCCGATGGTGAGGGTCACGTCGTCGAGCGCTGTGTTCCGGCCGAACCGCTTGGTCAGGCCGGACAGCTGCACCATGCTCTCCGCATCCATCCGGGAATCCACATCCGGCTGGCCGTCCGCGCTCATGCTGCAAGGCTATGCAGGCGCTTCCCGGCGTCCCAGAGTCTTTCGGCCCGGAGGCCCATAGACTGCTCTCATGCCTATCGTTCCTGATGAAAAGGACTGGACCTGGGTCTTGTCCCGGCCCTGCCCGGAATGTTCCTTCGACGCTTCCACCACGACCCCGGCAACCGTTCCCGGCGTCATCGAGAGCATGCTGCCCCGGTGGCGGGCCGTCCTGCGCCGGCCGGATGCCGCTGAGCGCCCCGACGACCAAACGTGGTCACCGCTGGAATACGCCTGCCATGTACGGGACGTCTTCAGCCTCTTCGACCACCGGCTCAACCTGATGCTGGCCGAGGACGGCGCCCGCTTCGACAACTGGGACCAGGACCTGACAGCGGCGGAAAAGGACTATGCCAATGCCGACCCGGCCGAGGTGAGTGCCCAACTGGCCGCCGAAGGACACCAGGCTGCGGATTCCTTTGCCGGTGTCCGGGAAGAGGACTGGGGACGGAAGGGGCTGCGCAGCAACGGATCCGGGTTCACCGTCCTGACGCTCGCCCAATACTTCCTGCACGACGTCGTCCATCACCTGCACGACGTCGACGGCTAGCAGCAAGGGCAACTGGGCCCGGGCACCTGCCGGAGCGCCGGCAACATGCTCAGCGTGAGACTGCCAGGCGGTCCGCGGGCCGCCCGGCAGCGGCCGGAAGTTCCAGCCGGGCGTCGTCGGCGGCAATGTCAGCCCCGTTGTGGGTGACCAGGATGACCGTACGGTCCCGCAGCCCCCTGCGAAGGTCTGCCAGCATGGCCGCGGCCGCTTCGGCGTCCAGGTGGGCGGTGGGTTCGTCCAGCAGGATCACGTCCGCACCGGTCAGCAAAGTCCGCGCCACAGCCAGTCGCTGGCGCTCGCCGCCGCTGAGGAAGGCACCGCCAGGGCCGATCCGGGTGTCCAGTCCGGCAGGCAGCCCGTCCACCAGCCCGTCAAGTCCGACGGCGGCCAGCACGGCATCCAATTCACCGTCACCAGCCGGCAGTTCACCGTTCCCCGCGGGCCTCCCCAACAGCAGGTTGCCACGGATGGTGGAATCGAAGAGGTGGGCCTCCTGCGGGCACCAGGCCGCACGTCCGGAGACCTGCGCCCGCCCCGCCGCCGGCGCCAGGAATCCAAGCAGGACCGAGAGCAGGGTGGATTTTCCCGAACCGGACGGACCGGTGACAACCAACCAGCGCCCGGGCTCTGCCACGGCGTCCAGCCCTGTGAAGACCGGGGGTCCATCCGGCCATGCTGCGGCCAGGTCCACCAGGGCAATGCCCGGGGCACCGCCGTCCCGGCCGGGGACGGCTTGCAGCCCGCCGGTGTCGCGGTCCGGGGAAGCCACGCGCGCACCGCGTCCTGACGGACCGCCGTCGAGGGCGCCGGACTCCCCCACCCGCCGCAGAACCTTGCGGAGTGCCGGGAACTGGCGTACCGCCGTCGTCATGGCTGCGTACGGTTCCACCAGCGCCAGCAACAAGAGGACCACCACGGCTGCCGTGGCCGGGGCAACCCGGCCCGCGAGGACGTCGGGGGCCGCCAGCCAGGCAGCGGCCAGTGCTGCGGCTCCGCAGCCGGCGGTGGCAACGGCGTGTCCCAGCCCGTCCGCCCAGGCGGAGCGCCTTGAGGCGTGCGTGGCGCCCCGGTCCTCCGCCCGGAGTGCCTCGAGCACATGCGGCGCCAGGCCGTTTGCGTGCAGTTCGGCGCGGGCGTCCAATGCGGCTGCTATCCGCCGCAGGACGCCGGAGCGCAGGGACTGCTCAGCGGCGGCCGACCGCCGGTCCCCCCACAGGGCCGCCGCAGGCGCGAGCAGCAGGCCGGCGGCAGCCGCGCCCATCACGGCGGGCAGGGCAGCGGGCAGCAGGACCCCGGTGGTGGCCAGGGCCAGGACGGACACCGCGAGCGCGGTAAAGGGCGGCAAGACCACGCGCGGCAGGAGGTCGCGGATGGTGTCGACGTCGTCAATCACCGTTCCCAGCACGTTGCCGCCCTGCAGGAGCCGGCGCAGGGACAGGGCCCTGCGGCTCAGGGATTCCCAGAGCCTGCCGCGGAGGCGCGTGAGGGCGGCGAAGACCGCATCGTGGAGCAGCAGCCGTTCCCAGTAGCGCAGTACGGCACGGCCGATACCAAAGAACCGGACGCCCACGATGGCGGTCAGGAGGTAGAGGATGGGCGGCTGTTCGCTGGCCCGGATGATGAGCCAGCCCGAGAGTCCGGACAGCGCGACGGCGAAGATGGCCGCCAGGGTGCCGACGATGGCCGCCGCCGCGAATTTGCCGCGGACCGGCGCCAGGAGGGCCGCGAGGAGTCCGGCGGCCCCGGAGGCGGCCCGGGTGGTGCGGTTCTCCGATTCACCTGCCGGGCCGCTGCGGTCGGTGGCCCGGCCGTTGGACGCGGGGTTGCCGGACGCGGGGTCGCTGGAAGCGGAGTTGCCGGTGGAGGTGCTGGCGAACAGGCCCGGGGTGGGTGCGGGCACCTGCGGTTCCACAGCCTGTCCGGGGCGTTCCACCGGAACCAGCAGGTCCGCAAGGTGCCGGGTGCGCTGGTTGTGGGCCACCAGGATGACGGTGACCTGGCCGCGGAGCTTGCGAATGGCGTCTTCCACGATGGCCGCGGAGGCGTCGTCCAGGTGCGCAGTTGGCTCATCGAGCAGCAGGATCGATGCCCCTGCATCAATCCTGGCCAGTCCCCGGGCAAGCGCCACCCGGCGCAGCTCGCCCGGGCTCAGCTCCGCCTGGTGCTTGGCCGCCAGGTGGCCTGCGCCGGCCCGCTCCAGGCAGCTGCGCGCAGCCTCCTCGGCCGCAAACCGGTCCGGGCCGTGGCCCGGGTCCCGTGTGAGGTACAGCAGCACCTCGTCCAACACGGTCCCGGCCACCATCACAGGGTGTTGCGGCACCCAGGCAATGGCGCCGCGGTCCAGGCCCCTGATCGATCCGGAGATGCTGGTGCCGTTGCCGGCGCCGATGGTCCCGGCCAGCACGCCGAGGATGGTGCTCTTGCCTGAGCCGCTGGGGCCGTCCAGCGCGGTGATCCGGTCCTGCGGTGCGGTGAAGGTGAGGGGGCCGACGGCGGTTCCGGCCCGCCCTGCGTAGCGCACCGTCAGGCCGGTGACTTCGAGGGGGGCGCCCGGCCTGCCGGCTTTGGCAGCAGGCAGCGGTGCCGTCTCGTCTGCTCCGGTCACCGCCGCGGCTTCGGTCAGCGCCACCCGGCCGTCGTCGCTGGCGTGGTGGGCGGTGCCCAGCTCGCGGAGCGGGAGGTAGCAGTCCGGTGCCAGGATCAGTGCCAGCAGGCCCGCCTCCAGCGGCATGTCGCCGTGGACCAGGCGGACGCCGATGAACACCGCCACCACTGCCACCGAGATGGTGGCGATGAGTTCCAGGGCCAGCGCGGAGAGGAACGCGGTGCGGAGGGTGCCCATGGTGCGGGAGCGGTATTCCTCGGACATCTCTTCCAGGGCCTTGCGCTGGGCAGTGGCGCGGCCCAGGCCCACCAGGACCGGCAGGCCCTTTGCGAGTTCGAGCATGTGCGCGGACAACCGTGCCAGCGACGCCTGGGCCTGGCGCACGCTGTCCTCGGTGTAGCGGCCTATCAGCACCATGAACACCGGGATCAGCGGCACCGTGAGCACGATGACCACCGCGCTCACCCAGTCCGCGAAGAGGATCCGAGCCCCCAGCAGCAGCGGGATGGACGCGCAGTTGACCAGTGCCGGCAGGAACTGGGTGTAGTAGCTGTCCAGTGCGTCCAGGCCGCGGGTTGCCAGCACCGCCAGGCCGCCGTCGCCGGGCCCGGATCCGCGGACGCCGGTGCGGAGGGCATGCTCCAGCAGCCCGGCGCGCAGCTCTTCCTTCACCCCCAAGGCGGCGCGGCGGGCAGCGACCGCCTGTCCCCAGACGGTCAGGGACCTCAGCAGGACGCCGATCAGTCCGGCGGTGATCTGGGTCCCCCACGCGGGGCTCCCGGCAACCAGTCCGGCCAGGACGGACGCCACGGCCTGGCCGACCAGGACCAGGGACAATGCCTTGAGCGCTGCGAGGACCCCCAGCCAGTAGATGGCGGAACGGGTGGCCGGGCCGGCGGGGAACGTTGGCCGCACGTCAGCCCTTGGTGGTGAACGCCTTGGCGGCCACCGCCGGGAGGAAGCTGTGGGCTTCCGGGATGTGGTCGGCGCTGACGCGGCGGCGGAACACCCAGTAAGTCCAGGCCTGGTAAGCGATCACCAGGGGAAGGCCAAAGGCGGCGACGATGCTCATCAGGCCCAGGGTGTAATCCGAGGAGGAGGCGTTGGAGATGGTCAGGTCAAAGGCGCTGTCCAGCGTGGAGGGCAGCACCACCGGAAACACGGCGCCGAAGATGGCAGCGGTTCCCAGCACCAGGAAAGCGCCCATTGCCAGGAACGCCCGGCCCTCGGAGCCGGCCCGGGCCAGCAGCCACGCGATAACGGCCGCAGCCACTGCCAGCAGGACGGCGGCCCAGGTCCAGGGCTTGCCGTCCATGAACTGGACGGCAAGGGCCCACGCTGCGATCGGCAGCAGCAGGAACGGCAGGAACCGCACGAACCACCGGCGCGCACGGTGCCGTACCTCGCCGTCGGTCTTCAGGGCCAGGAACGCCAGGGCGTGCAGCAGCGAGAACCCCACCACGGCCGCACCGCCCAGCAGGGCGTAGCCGCTGAACCAGGCCAGGGCGCCACCTACCCGGTCGCCGTTGGCGTTCAGCGGCAGGCCGGTGGTGGTCAGGGCCAGGGCGGCGCCCACGCCGAAGGCCGCGAAGAAGGACCCCAGCGCAATCGCCCAGTCCCACCGGTTCCGCCAGCTGTCGGTGTCCACCTTGCCGCGGTATTCGAAGGCCACGGCACGGAAGATCAGGGCCAGCAGGACCACCAGCAGGGGCAGGTAGAGCGCGGAGAACAGGGAGGCGTACCAGAGCGGGAAGGCCGCGAAGGTTGCGCCGCCGGCGGTCAGGAGCCACACCTCGTTGCCGTCCCAGACGGGTCCGACTGTATTCAGGAGCACCCGGCGCTCGGTGTTGTTGCGGGCGAAGATCTTCATCAGCATCCCGACGCCCAGGTCGAAGCCCTCCAGGAAGAGGTAGCCGGTCCAGAGCACCGCGATGGCGATGAACCAGATGGTGGGAAGCAGTTCCATTGTTCGTTTCCTCTGCTCTTTGGAACCCGTAGGGCCCGGTGCGGCTAGTAGGCGAAGGCCAGGACGTCGTCGGCGGGCTTGGCTTCCCCGGTGCCGCCGGCGCCGGGGGTTTGGTCTTCATTTTCGTCCGCCGGCGCGTGGGCGAGTTCGGGCATCGCGGAGACCACGCCGCCCCGGATGTACTTCACCAGCAGTTTCACTTCCACCACCAGCAGGACGGCGTAGACGGCGGTCAACGCCACCAGGGAAGCGATGAGCTCCCCCGCGGAGACGCCCGGTGAAACGGCGGCAGCGGTGAACATGAACACCTGGTCGATGCCGCTGGGGTCCGGGTTGGGGGCCACGACGAACGGCTGGCGGCCCATCTCGGTGAAGATCCAGCCGGCGGCGTTGGCGCCGAACGGTGCCAGGATGCCGAACACTGCCAGGCGCATCAGCCAGCGTGATTCCGGCACCGTCCCCTTGCGGGTGATCCAGAGTGCCACCAGCGCAGCCAGGGCGGCGAGTCCGCCAAAGCCGATCATCATCCGGAAGCCCCAGTAGGTGACTTCCATGACGGGGACGTACTGGATCTCCTGGCCGGCGCGGTCCCCGTAGATCGGGTTGTCCGGCAGGGTGGTTCCGTATTTCTCCTTGTACTCGGGCAGCAGGCTGTTGACGCCCTTCACCTCGGTGGTGAAGTCACCCTTGGCCAGGAAGGAGAGGATGCCGGGGACTTCGATCACTGCCACGACGTCGTCGCAGTTCTTGGAGCCCACGTTGCCGACGCTTAGGACGGAGAAGCCCGTGCCGTCGTGGCAGGCGGCCTCGGCGGCCGCCATCTTCATGGGCTGCTGCTGGAACATGAGCTTGCCCTGGAGGTCGCCGGTGACGGCGGTGCCCGCGAACGAGATCATGGCCACCACGGCGCCGATGCGCAGGGACCGGATCCACACGCTGTAGTCGGTGCGGTCGCGGCCGGGGATGCGGGCGTCCGCACCGGGGATGACCCGGCCGTCGGCACCCACGGCGTCGACGCCGTCGTGCCGCCTCCGCCACAGGTGGTACCAGGCGATGCCAAGGAGGAAGCCGCCGGCAACGGCGAGGGCGCCGAACAGGGTGTGCGGGACGGCCACCAGGGCAGTGTTGTTGGTGAACACGGCCCAGGCATCGGTCATGACGGGCCGGCCGTTCACCATTTCCACGCCCACCGGGTGCTGCATCCAGCTGTTGGCCACGATGATGAAGTAGGCGGAGAGGGCTGAGCCGATGACGGCCACCCAGAGGCACGCGAGGTGGATGGCCGGCTTGAGCTGTTTCCAGCCGAAGATCCACAGCCCCAGGAAAGTGGACTCGACGAAGAAGGCCAGGAGGGCTTCCAGTGCCAGTGGGGCGCCGAAGACGTCGCCCACGAACCGGCTGTACTCGCTCCACGCCATACCGAACTGGAACTCCTGCACGATGCCGGTGGCGACCCCCATGATGAAGTTGATGAGGAAGAGCTTCCCCCAGAACTTGGTCATCCGCAGGTACTCAGGCTTGCCGGTCCGGTGCCAGGCGGTCTGGATCACGGCTACCACCAGGCCCAGGCCGATGGTCAGGGGCACCATCATGAAGTGGTAGACGGTGGTGATGCCGAATTGCCAGCGTGCGATTTCCAAGGCGTCCATGGCAGTCCCTACTGTTAGCAGTGCAGTTTTCTACGCTCCGTAGAATTCTAACTTCTACACAGTGTAGAACATTGGAGGTGGCGTCGAAAAACCGGCTGCCCCTCCCCTAGGATGGCGTGTCACTGCCCGACGCGCCAGATGTTCTACCATATGTAGAAAGAAGTACTGTTTCGGGGTAAATTTAGTTCTGTAGTTGAACAACCGCGTGACGTCACCGGCGCTGCGAAAGCGTACGGTGCGGGGAAATAAAGGAAAAGTGAAATGGCTAGTCTTGGTGAACTGGAACGGGCGGTCATGGACCTGCTCTGGGCGGGCCACGAAGCGGCTACGGCCAATAACCTGAGGGACCAGCTGGCGCGTGCGTCGGCGGCACAGGGCGGGGCGGGCCACGAAGGCAAGGAACTGGCTGTCACAACGGTACTCACCGTCCTCTCCCGCCTGGAAAAGAAAGGGCTGGTGGAACGCGAACGCGGCACCCGCCCGCACCGGTACCAGGCAGTATCCAGCCGCGCCGACCACACTGCCGAACTCATGCACGAGGTCCTTGGTTCAGCACCTGACCGCGAGGCTGTCCTCGCCCGCTTCATTGGATCCGTCTCCGAAGGTGAAGCCGCTACGCTGCGCAAACTGCTTGGCCACCTCTAGCAGACCATGTTCTGGGCCTCGTACCTGCTGGCGGTCTTTGCGATAGTCCTTGCCTGGCCGGTTCCGATCCTCCTGTCACGGGCACAATGGCCGGCTAGGTCGCCGTTCACGGCCATGCTGCTGTGGCAGGCGATCGCCCTTGCAGGTGGCTTGTCCATGATCGGCGCCATGCTGGTCTACGGCCTGGAACCGATCGGCGACAACCTGGTTGCCGGCCTCCGGGCCCTTGCCGGCATGGTGCTTTTCAGCGCCCCCACCACCGCACTGGGGTTCTGGCACATCTTCGCCTTGTCCGCCGCGGCCCTGCTGACCGCCCACCTGGTTTTCACCCTGCTGCTCACGTACTACAAGATCCAGCGGCAGCGGCGCCGGCACCGCGAGCTCCTGGCCCTGCTGGCCTCACCGTCCGGGCAGGGCACCGGAACGCTGGTCATCAGCCACGATTCCCCGGTGGCGTACTGCCTGCCGGGAGGGGCCCGCTCGGTGACCGTCCTGTCGGACGGCTTAATGGCCGCCCTCGAACCTGCCGAACTGCGCGCAGTGCTCATTCACGAGAACGCGCACCTGAGCCAACGGCACCACCTGCTGCTCTGGGCCTTCGCCGCCTGGCGGCAGGCGCTGCCCTGGCTGCCCACCACCCGGCTTGCACAGGAGTCGGTCAACTCACTCATCGAAATGCTGGCCGACGATGTCGCCCTGCGGACCGAAAGCAAAGCAACCCTGATCAAGGCCATCGCCATCGTCGCCAGCGGCTCGGCGGCCAATTCCGGCACCGGTGACATTCGGCCGTCCTCACCCAGCCTGGCGTTGTCCGGGCTGGAGGCCGCCTCGGTGGGTCCGGGCTCGGACGCGGTCCGGACCGCGGCATCAAGGGTCAGCCGCCTGTTGACGCCGCAGCCCCAGTTGCCGGCCGCCGTCCGCAGTGCCGTCCTGGCCGGCTGCATCCTGCTGCTCGCCCTGCCGACGGCGCTGCTCGTGGTTCCGGGACTGCTCGGCTGACCTGCCGCCGTCCCGGTGGTTGAGCCTGTCGAAACCCGGGCACCGTCAGCCGCATCCCGGTGGTTGAGCCTGTCGAAACCCGGGCACCGTCAGGCGTCGATGCGCTCCCGGTCCAGGCTGGACGCTCCGGCGATAATGAAGTCCTTGCGCGGGGACACGTCCGAACCCATCAGGAGGTCGAAGATCTCCTCTGCCTGCTGGGCGTTCTCGATGCCCACCTTCCGCAGGGTCCGGTGGCGGGGGTCCATGGTGGTCTCGGCCAGCTGTTCGGCGTCCATTTCACCCAGGCCCTTGTACCGCTGGATCGGCTCCTTGTACCGCTTCCCTTCCTTGGCCAGGCGCGCGAGCAGCACATGGAGCTCGGCCTCGGAGTAGGTGTAGATCATCTCGTTGGCCTTCTGGCCGGCGTTGATGACCTCCACCCGGTGCAGCGGCGGTACCGCGGCGAAGACCCGGCCTTCGAGGATCATGGGCCGCATGTACCGGAAGAAGAGGGTCAGCAGCAGGGTCCGGATATGGGCGCCGTCCACGTCGGCGTCGGTCATGAGGATGACTTTCCCGTACCGGGCGGCGGTGATGTCGAAACTGCGGCCGGAGCCGGCGCCCACCACCTGGATGAGGGCTGCGCATTCGGCGTTGGACAGCATGTCCCCCACCGATGCCTTCTGGACGTTCAGGATCTTGCCGCGGATGGGCAGCAGGGCCTGGAAGTCGGACGAGCGGGCGAGTTTGGCGGTACCGAGGGCCGAGTCGCCTTCGACAATGAACAGTTCAGAGCGTTCGACGTCGTCCGTGCGGCAGTCAGCGAGCTTGGTGGGCATCGAGGAGGTTTCCAGGGCGTTCTTGCGCCGCTGCGTCTCCTTGTGCACGCGAGCCGAGATGCGGGACTTCATTTCGCTGACGATCTTTTCCAGCAGCAGGGCCGACTGTGCTTTGTCGTTCCGGTTGCTGGAAGTGAGCTTTGCGGAGATCTCCCGTTCCACCACCCGGGAAACGATGGCGCGGACGGCGCTGGTGCCCAGGATTTCCTTGGTCTGGCCCTCGAACTGCGGCTCGGCGAGGCGGACGGTCAGGACTGCGGTGAGGCCGGCAAAGATGTCGTCCTTGTCGATCTTGTCGTTGCCGGCCTTGAGCTTGCGGGCGTTGGTCTCCACGGCTTTACGGAACGTCTTGACCAGGGCCTGTTCGAATCCGGACTGGTGCGTGCCGCCCTTCGGGGTGGCAATGATGTTAACGTAGCTGCGGACGGTGCTGTCATAGCCGATGCCCCAGCGAAGGGCCACATCCACTTCGCAGTCCCGCTCGACCTCTGCCAGCTGGCTGTGACCCCGCTCGTCCAGGACAGGGACGGTTTCCTTGAACTTGCCGGAACCGTGCAGCCGCCACACGTCGGTAACGGCCGGGTCGGCGGCCAGGAATTCCACGAACTCGGAGATGCCGCCGTCGTGGTGGAACACCTCCTCATGCGGGCCCGCCTCACCGGGGGTTCCCGGGAGCTTGCGTTCGTCGCGCACGGTGAGCTTGAGTCCTGGGACCAGGAATGAGGTCTGCCGGGCACGGGCCGCGAGGTCTTCGTAGGAGAATTTCGCGTCCGGGGTGAAGATCTGCCGGTCCGCCCAGTAGCGGATCCGGGTTCCCGTGACGCCGCGCTTGGCCCTGCCCGTGACGTCAAGAACAGAGTCGTTGACGAACGGCGTGAACGGCGCTGCCGGATCCAGCCTGGACCCGGTGTCCTTGAACCGGCCGGGTTCGCCGCGCCGGAACGACATCTTGTAGGTCTTCCCGCCCCGGTCCACCTCCACATCCAGGCGTGCAGAGAGGGCGTTGACCACTGACGCGCCGACGCCGTGGAGGCCGCCGGATGCGGTGTACGACCCGCCGCCGAACTTTCCGCCCGCGTGCAGCTTGGTGAAGACCACTTCGACGCCGGTGAGCCCCGTCTTGGGTTCCTTGTCGATCGGAATGCCGCGCCCGTCGTCGTGGATTTCAACGGAGTTGTCCGCGTGCAGGATGATGCGGATGTCGTGGCCGAAGCCGGCCAGGGCCTCGTCCACCGAGTTGTCGATGATCTCCCAAAGGCAATGCATGAGGCCGCGCGAGTCGGTTGAGCCGATGTACATGCCCGGACGTTTGCGGACAGCTTCGAGCCCTTCCAGGACGGAGAGGTGCCGGGCGGTGTACTCAGAGCTTGGTGCCACTGGTGATGAACTCCTTCAGGGACGCGGGTGCGGGACTGGAACCGCTCCCTCTAGGGTAGTCGGCGGCAGCGACAGGAGCCGGGTGCCACACCCGCCGGCCGGTGTGCGGCGCGCCACGGGCCGGGCCCCGGCAGGGCACTGGGTCATTCTTGACCCAACCTTGCGGATACGCGCACAGCGAACTTGCCCCATCCTTGCGATGGATTGGATACGAATACTGGTTATATAGATGTACTGATCTACTAAGGAGGCCGACATGACAACAGCAGTGGCAGACCGCACGCTTAACGCACTGGACCGGTGCGACCGTTGCGGAGCTCAGGCATATGTCCGGGTTGTACTCGAGTCCTCCGGCGGTGAGCTGCTGTTCTGCGGCCACCACGCCCGTGCAGTGGAGGCAACGCTGAAGCCGTTGAGCTCCGACTGGCACGACGAGACGGGAAAGCTTCACGAGAAAGCTGCCGTCGAAATCGACTAGATGAGGCATCGGTAACAACGAACCCGGTGGGACCTATCCAAATGGATGGGTCCCACCGGCGTTTAACCACTCTTCCGGTGACACGCACCGGTTAAACGGCCGGGCCGTCCCGGGCCCACCGGGGGGTGGGATCGGGACGGCCCGTTTCGTTGCGCCGGAGACTTAGTCCAGGTAATCGCGCAGCACCTGCGACCTCGAGGGGTGGCGGAGCTTGGACATGGTCTTCGATTCGATCTGGCGGATCCGCTCGCGGGTGACGCCGTAGACCTTGCCGATTTCGTCTAAAGTCTTCGGCTGTCCGTCGGTCAGGCCAAACCGCATGGCCACGACGCCGGCTTCGCGTTCGGAGAGCGTATCCAGCACCGAGTGCAGCTGCTCCTGCAAAAGGGTGAAGCTCACAGCGTCCGCAGGGACCACCGCCTCGGAGTCCTCGATCAGGTCGCCGAACTCGGAATCGCCGTCCTCACCGAGGGGGGTGTGCAGCGAAATGGGTTCGCGGCCGTACTTCTGGACTTCGACAACCTTTTCCGGGGTCATGTCCAGTTCCAGGGCCAGTTCCTCGGGCGTGGGTTCGCGTCCGAGGTCCTGCAGCATCTGGCGCTGGACGCGTGCCAGCTTGTTGATGACCTCAACCATGTGCACCGGGATGCGGATGGTGCGGGCCTGGTCGGCCATGGCGCGGGTGATCGCCTGCCGGATCCACCAGGTGGCGTACGTGGAGAACTTGAAGCCCTTGGTGTAGTCGAACTTCTCCACCGCGCGGATCAGGCCCAGGTTGCCTTCCTGGATGAGGTCCAGGAAGAGCATGCCGCGGCCGGTGTAGCGCTTGGCCAAGGAAACCACCAGGCGGAGGTTGGCCTCCAGGAGGTGGTTCTTGGCGCGCTTGCCGTCATGGATGATGAATTCGAGTTCGCGCTTGTACTTGGGGTCCATGGTGTCCCCGTCGGCAGCGATTTTCTCCTCGGCGAACAGTCCGGCTTCGATCCGGAGCGCCAGGTCGACTTCCTGCTCGGCGTTGAGCAGTGCCACCTTGCCGATTTGCTTGAGGTAGTCCTTGACGGGGTCGGCGGTGGCGCCGGCGGACATGACCTGCTGGACCGGGGCGTCGTCGTCGTCTGCGTCGGAGTAGACAAAGCCCTTGCCGCTGCCGGCGGCTCCCTTGACGGGATCGGCGTCGGCGTCCTCGGCCGCGTCGGGGCCTTCGAGGACGATGTCGTCAATGTCCTCCTCGACCTCCTCGACGTCGTCCGGGTCAACGTCCCCGGCGGACTTTCCAGCAGCCTCTGCTGCAGCCTTGGCGCCGGGCTTGGGCCCGCGCTTCTTCGGCTCGCGCTTGCCGTCCGCTGCAGCTTCGCCGGACGAAGCCTTATTGGCTGCCCGCGTAGCTGCCCGCTTGGCGTTGGTCGCGGCCTGCTTCTCCTCAGGGGACACGACGTCCTGGGCGGCAGAATCCTTCTTCGTGGAAGACGGGGTCACAGAAAACCTTTCTAGCGGTGGTCTGTGGAATCACCATACGGGCAACACCACTATGACCCTGTCAAGTCCGTGATGAAAACCAAGCGCCACCACGGCCGGCAGAGTCACTTAAGACAACTCCCGGAGCGGCTGTAATGTTCCCTCGCGGGCACGGTTACAAGCACTCGATACACGGACCCAACCGGGTCTCGGCATCCATTGTCTCATGATTTGGCCGAATCCGGCCTCTCGTGCCGCCATCCGTTACCGCTGCCCCGCCTCCAGCACCCCCGCCGGGTGGGCTCCGTGACCACCGACGCCGGTTGTCAGCCAGCCGCTCCCCCGCCTGGCGCCAAGGGATCTCCGCGGAACTTCTGCCAGGCCGCTTCCTTCCGCGCCGCCCAGCCGCAGAGCGTTCCGCGGGCCACGATGTCCAGCAGCAATTCCGCCAGCCGGTACCCGGGCTCAAGGTGCAGTGCCTCCCCCAGGTAGGCGGCCGAGTACGATCCGCGGCCACGGCACCAGGCCACCCAGCCCCTGCCGGTCAAGGCTGCAGCTCCCGCCCGTCCGCCCGGCCCTGCCAGTTGTTCGAGGACGCAGTCCAACACTTCCAGGGCCGCCCAGTCAGGCACCTCCGGGGCGGTTCCCATCAGGATCTCGCCGTACCCGGCCGCCGGGCAGCCGGCGGGAGTCAGCGCACGTGGCTCACTGTCCCGGTCCAACCGTGCGGGCGCCGTGGCTGCGCCGAGCCCCGATTTCCGCAACCGTGCTGAAGTGTCCCGCCATGTGGCAGGAGCGGCCAGCGGCGGGGACACGGCGGAATCGCCGCCGGCACCCGGATCATTGATGTCGTCCAGGACGCCGAAATGTTCCGCCCCTGCCTCCGCCGCGTTCCTGCCCGCCGCCGCCATGACCAGGACGGCGTCGCGCCAGGTCGGAACGGCGAGGGTGGCGCGAAGGAAGGCATCGCGCTCAGCGTCCGGGATCCAGGCAGCCCCGTCTGGCCGGGCCAGGATCATTTCCCAGAAGTCGAGCACGGCGCTGAATTGTGCCCTGCTCCGGGTCCGCGCAGCCAGTTCCTCCATCCAGATGTCCTCCCCTTCCAGGACGGAGGCCACATACATGGCAGGGAGCGGCGGCCCGGGCGCGGTGCGGGTTTTCGGCGCTGCCCCAATGCTGCTGCCCCGGTACACCATCTCGGTATTCAGCATGCTGTCCCTGATCTGCTGCACCGGGCGGCCGGGCAGCGGGCAACAGGAAGAATCCCGGCAAAGCGCGTCCCGCCAGTACTCGTCGCCCACGAACCAGGCGTCGCGGACGGGCATGCCGGCCTGGTCCAGGACTGATTGCACCTCGCGGACCAGTTGGTCGTACGCGGTGGGCGGTGCCGCCCCGGCGTCGGTGGTGAAGATGGCCAGCAGCGAGCCGTCGGCACCGACGTCCGACTGCAGGTAGCGGCGGACGGCCCGGGCGAACCCTGACGGATCCACCTGCGCTTCCAGACCGGGAAGGTCAAGCCGCAGCGTAGCTCCCAGTGTTGTGCCGCGCATGGTCATGGCCACGAGGCTTGATGCCGGCCAGTATCCCAACGAATGCGGGATAAAGCCGAGGATGTCTTCGGGGCCGCGCACTGTCAATCGTTCTGAAGCTGTCATGGCTCCAGCATTCGCTCCCGGCAGCGCAGCGCGCAGTGGGCAGCTCAGCTATGTGGGAAACCTCCGCGGTGGAGGACCAGTGCTGTCCGGCGACCTTAGTCGTCGGTGCGTGCCGCCTGCCGGCGGCGCGCCAGGCTCTCGCGGCGCTGCCGGGCAAGGGCGCTGCGCAGCGGTGGCACGACGATCCCCTGCGCCGCCATCTGCCGGCGCACCTTCCGCCGGGAGGCGACGATGGCGGCCGAGCCAACCGCCAGCAGCACGAATTGGACGCTCAGGGCCAGCCGGAACGGGTCCAGGCCGTACAGGACTCCCTGCGAGAACCCGGTGGCATAGAGCAGGTCCAGCACCAGGCCGATCAGGAAGATCGAGACCAGGGCGGCAATGAAACCGCCGACGTTGACAATGCCTGTGGCAGTTCCGATCCGGTGGGCCGGGTTGAAAGTCCGCGCGAAGTCGAAGCCGATCATCGAACCGGGGCCGCCAATCGCGAGCACAACCACCAGCATTGCCAGCAGCCACAGCGGGGCGCGCCCCGGCAACAGCAGCACCGCAGCCCAGGCCGCGGCTGTGGTACCGGCAATGAGCAGGACCATCGTGGAGCGGCGCAGCGGGTGGCGCGAGACGAAACGGCCAATGAACGGGCCAACCGCCATGGCGGCAGCAACATACAGCGCCATCAGGGCTGCGACGGTCCCGGCATCCAGCCCCTGCCCGGAGATCAGGAACGGGTAGCCCCAGGTCATGGCGAACACGGTGCCGCTGAACTGGATGGTGAAGTGGCTCCACATTCCCAGCCTGGTCCCGGGCTGGCGCCAGGCACGGGCCAGCGAGACGCCGGTGGCTTTCAGCCCCTGCCGGGCATCCGGGCGTTCGGTGCCCGGGGGTACGTCCTGCAGCAGCAGGAGGACCAGTACGACGGCGAGGGCTGACATCCCGGCCAGCATCAGGAAGGCGGGGGTCCAGCCCGACAGGTGCAGGACGAAAGCGAAGGGAAGCACGCTGAAGAGCTGTCCCAACTGGCCGGACATGCCGGTCAGCTGGGTGACCAGCGGGACGCGGGCCGGCGCAAACCACAGCGGGATGAGCCGGATCACCGAGATGAAGGTCATGGCATCGCCGGCACCCACCAGCACGCGCCCCAGGACGCCGCCCGGGATGCTTTCGGCAAAGGCAAGCTGCAACTGGCCGAGCCCCATCAGGACAGCGCCGCCGGCGATCATGGCCCGCGAGCCGAACCTGTCCACCAGCAAGCCAACGGGGATCTGCAATCCGGCGTAGACCAGCAACTGCAGGACCGTGAAGAAGGAGATAGCAGAGGCGCTGGCGTGGAAGCGCTCGGTGGCCTCAAGTCCCACCACCCCGAAGGAGGTCCGTTGCGCCACGGCCACCAGGTACCCAAAAATTCCAACGGTCCAAATAAGCCAGGCGCGGGGTGCAGTCACAACTTCATTATGCCCGGACGGGCCCGGCTCCCCCGAAGCCGTGACGCGCCGCTACTGCCTTGGATTTTCCCTGGCCAGATAAGCCTCCACCGCGGCGCCGAGGTCGTCGGCGTCGGGAAGCTCGTCGTTCTCGTTGGCCAGGAGCGAACGCCGCACCATGCCGTCCGCCTTCTCGTCGTAGCGCGTTTCAAGGCGGGAAACCACCTGCTGGACTTCCTCGGAGGCCTCGATCTGCTCGGCGATCTGGCGGCTGACGTCCCGGCCCGATTCGCGCAGCCTGTCGGTTGGCAGCATGAGCGAGGTCGCAGCACCCAGATATTCGAGGCCGGCGACGGCGGCCGTGGGGTACTCGGCCTCGGCGAGATAGTGCGGAACGTGGATGACGTAACCGGCGACGTTGCGTCCGGCTTCGACGAGGCGCAGCTCCAGGATGTGGCCGACGGCGGCTGGAACTTCCACCGTAGGCTTCCACACCGAGATGCCTTCGATCAGCTCAGGCCGGTTTCCGTGCACGGTGACGCCAACGGGACGGGTATGCGGAACCGGCATGGGGATCGAGTGGATCCACGTGACCAGGTTGACATCGAGTTTCTCCACGATGTTCACCACGGCGCGGGCAAACCGCTCCCATTGCAGGTCCGGTTCGAATCCTGCCAGGAGGAGGAACGGCTTTCCCAGGCCGTCAACGAGGCGGTAGAGGGCCAGCCGCGGCTCCTGGTAGTCCTGGATGTGGTCTTCCACGAAGCTCAGGTGCGGCCGGCGGGACCGGTAGTCGATCAGCTGGTCGGCATCGAAGACGGCGACGGGCTGGGCATCGAGGGTGTCCAGCAGCTCGGCGTTGATCTGCTTCACCACGTGGCCTGCGTCGGCGAAACCGGTGAATCCCATGACCATGTTCAGCCCCTGGAGGTCGGGGCTGTGGAACAGCTCGATGTTGCTGGCGTAGAGCGCGTCGGGGTCCAGCAGGGAGCCGGAAATCCGTTCAAGCACGGCGTGTTCCTTTCAGCGGTTCAGGTGGACATCTTGCATAACGCAGCGGGGGTTCCGGGCATTCCGACACCACGTGTGGTGCAGGTCTCAGGAAATTCTTCCGCCTTGGTGCGGAAGGGCTACGATCGGAACTGGCCTGCCAGGCGGGCTTGCACGCACCCGGAGCGGTCCAACAACGGCCGGAACCGGGCCACCATGGCAGAGCGCCCAACATGCATCCCTGCCCGAACGTTTCGAGAATTGAGGACTCATCCCTGTGGTCAAGAATACTGAAATCAACCTTAGTACCGTCTCGCGGGACTTGAAGAAGAGCCCCAGCGACGCAGTGGTCATCGGGGTGGGGCAGGGAACCGACGGACCCGTCCTCTTGGACAACCCGTTGACGGCAAAGTCCGCTGAAGCCATCACGGACTCCCTCAAGGCGCTCGGCGTCACCGGAGCCGCAGACCAGCTGGTGCGCCTGCCGGGCCTGCCGGAAACCGGAGCCGGAATCCTGGTCCTCGCCGGGGTGGGCAAGGTCGCGGCCATGGAGCCCCTGTCAGGCGAGTCGCTTCGCCGCGCCGCGGGCTCGGCGGTCCGGCAGCTTGCGGGCCTGGCCACAGTCACCTTGGCGTTTCCGACGGCGACGGTGCAGGACGTCGCGGCTGTCGCCGAGGGTGCAGCGCTGGGCGCCTATGCCTTTACCGAGTTCCGGTCTTCAACGGACGGGCTTAAGGATCCTGTCCGCAACGCCGTGATCTTCACCGGGCTGGCCGGCAACGGCGGTGTGGACTCCGCGCTGAAGCGGGCCGGCCTGGTGGCCAAGGCAGTGAACGCAACACGGTCCCTGGTCAACACCCCGCCCAGCCACCTGTACCCGGAATCGTTCGCAGAGGCCGCCAAGGACCTGGCCAAGGGCCTGCCCGTGAAGGTGACCGTGTGGGACGAAAAGCGCCTGGAAAAGGAAGGCTTCGGCGGCATCATGGGCGTTGGCAAGGGCTCCTCGCGCCAGCCGCGGCTGGTCAAGGTCGAGTACTCCCCCGCCAAGGCCACGTCGAAGATCGCGCTCGTCGGCAAGGGCATCACGTTCGATACCGGCGGTATTTCCCTTAAGCCGGCCCTGAACATGGGCGACATGAAGAGCGACATGGCGGGCGCCGCCGTCGTCCTTAACACTGTCCTGGCCATCGCCGGGCTGGGCCTGCCCGTGAAGGCGACCGCCTGGCTGTGCATCGCCGAGAACATGCCCGGCGGTAGCGCCTCCCGCCCCGCCGATGTCCTGACCATGTTCGGCGGCAAGACCGTGGAAGTGCTTAATACGGATGCCGAAGGCCGCCTGGTCATGGCGGACGGCATCGTCGCCGCCAGCGGCGAATACCCGGACGCCATTATCGACGTCGCCACCCTCACCGGCGCGCAGCTCATTGCACTCGGCAACCGCACCGCCGGCATCATGGGCTCGGACAGCGTCACGGGCCCGCTCAAGGCTGCGGCCGACCGCGCCGGCGAACTGGTCTGGCCCATGCCCCTGCCGGAGGAACTGCGCCCCAGCCTGGACTCCCAGGTGGCGGACCTTGCCAACATCGGCGAACGGCATGGCGGAATGATGACCGCAGCGGTGTTCCTGCGCGAGTTCGTGGGTAAGGACAAGGCGGGCGCACAAATCCCCTGGGCGCACATCGACATTGCCGGGCCGTCGTTCAACAACGGCAGCCCGTACGGTTACACCCACAAGCAGGGCACCGGCTGCACCGTCCGGACCCTGGTTGCGTACGTCGAGGACATCCTCGCCGCGGCCTGATCACGGGCTGATGCACGGTGCCACGCGGCTTTGCGGCGGGGGTGATCCCTCCACCACAAAGCCGCGTGACACTGGCCACAAGCGCTCCACAAACGCGCCGCCAAGGTGGAGCATGGATAGGTGGTTCGCTAAGGTGAACCACGGTAGTCACAAATGCAAGAGAGTTGCCCTGCTGACATAATCACGGCAGTGCAAGTTCCAAGACCAGATGATGCGCGCTGATCGCGTCATCGTTCACGCGAGGGAGCGTTTTAGTGGCCGATCAGGCAACTGCGCAAGAATTCGACATCCTGGTACTCGGTGGCGGCAGCGGCGGGTACGCCGCGGCGCTGCGGGCGGTACAGCTGGGCCTTACCGTCGGCCTCGTGGAGAAGGGCAAGCTGGGCGGCACCTGCCTCCACAACGGCTGCATCCCCACCAAGGCCCTGCTGCACTCAGCAGAGCTGGCCGACCACGCCCGTGACTCCGCCAAGTACGGCGTGAACGTCACCCTCGACAGCATCGACATCAACGCTGTCAACGCCTACAAGGACGGCATTATCGCCGGCAAATACAAGGGCCTGCAGGGACTCATCAAGTCCAAGGGCATCACCGTCATCGAGGGCGAAGGCAAGCTGCAGGGCACCGACACCGTCGTCGTGAACGGCACCGCCTACAAGGGCAAGAACATCGTCCTGGCCACCGGATCGTACTCCCGCACCCTGCCCGGCCTGGAAATCGGCGGCAAGGTCATCACGTCGGACCAGGCCCTCACCATGGACTACATCCCCAAGAGCGCCATTATCCTCGGCGGCGGCGTCATCGGCGTCGAATTCGCCTCGGTCTGGAAGTCGTTCGGCGTGGACGTCACCATCGTCGAAGGACTCCCCTCCCTCGTTCCCAACGAGGACGCGACCATCGTGAAGAACTTCGAGCGCGCCTTCAAGAAGCGCGGCATCAAGTTCTCCACCGGCATTTTCTTCCAGGGCGTCGAGCAGAATGACGACGGCGTGAAGGTCACCCTCGTGGACGGCAAGACCTTCGAAGCCGACCTGCTGCTCGTGGCCGTTGGCCGCGGCCCCGTCACCGCCAACCTGGGCTACGAGGACGCCGGCATCACCATTGACCGCGGCTTCGTGATCACCAACGAGCGCCTGCACACGGGCGTCGGCAACATCTACGCCGTGGGCGACATCGTTCCCGGCGTGCAGCTGGCGCACCGCGGTTACCAGCAGGGCATCTTCGTTGCCGAGGAAATCGCGGGCCTGAAGCCGGTGGTCGTTGAGGACATCAACATCCCCAAGGTCACCTACTCCGAACCCGAAATCGCCACCGTTGGCTACACCGAAAAGGCTGCCAAGGAAAAGTTCGGCGAAGACCAGGTGCAGACGCAGGAGTACAACCTCGCCGGCAACGGCAAGAGCTCCATCCTGGGCACCTCCGGTCTGGTCAAGCTGGTCCGCCAGAAGGACGGCCCCGTGGTGGGTGTCCACATGATCGGTGCACGCATGGGCGAGCAGGTGGGCGAGGCCCAGCTGATCGTGAACTGGGAAGCCTACCCGGAGGACGTGGCCCAGCTGGTGCACGCCCACCCCACCCAGAACGAGGCCCTCGGCGAAGCCCACCTGGCGCTGGCCGGCAAGCCGCTGCACGGCTGATTTTCCACAGTATTACCAGGCCCGGTGCACCCGGCCGCGCAGACCGCGTGCACTAGGCTTCCACCATGGCAGCAATCATTCGCACTAAAGATCAATAAGGAGAACGGGGACGACATGTCTGAATCCGTTAACTTGCCCGCCCTCGGTGAGAGTGTCACCGAAGGAACCGTCACCCGCTGGCTCAAGCAGGTAGGTGACCGGGTAGAGGTGGACGAGCCGCTGCTCGAAGTCTCCACCGACAAAGTAGACACTGAAATCCCCTCTCCTGTAGCTGGCGTGATTGAAGAAATCCTGGTCGCTGAAGATGAGACCGCCGAGGTAGGCGCACCGCTGGTGCGTATTGGCGACGGCTCCGGCGGCGGTTCGGCGCCTGCCGAAGAAGCACCCGCCCAGGAAGCCCCCGCGCAGGAAGCTCCAGCCCAGGCTGAGGCGGCCCCCGCGCAGGAAGCACCTGCCGAGGAAGCTCCCGCCCAGGCAGCACCGGCTGCCGGCGGCGGCGACAGCCACGAGGTCACCCTGCCCGCGCTGGGCGAAAGCGTCACCGAAGGCACCGTCACCCGCTGGCTGAAGGCCGTGGGCGACTCCGTTGAGGTGGACGAGCCGCTGCTGGAAGTTTCCACTGACAAGGTGGACACCGAGATTCCGTCTCCGGTGGCAGGCACGCTGCAGGAAATCCGGGTCAACGAGGACGAGACCGCCGAGGTCGGCTCCGTGCTCGCCGTTATCGGCTCCGGCGCTCCCGCTGCTGCGGCCCCGGCTCCGGCTGCCGCACCCGCACCCGAGGCCCCCAAGCAGGAAGCCCCCAAGCAGGAAGCTCCTGCGCAGGCCGCAGCTCCCGCACCTGCTCCCGCCCCTGCTGCTGCTCCCGCGCCGGCTGCCGCACCTGCTGCTTCGGCAGCCCCGGCCGGTGGCTCCGAGTCCGGCTATGTCACCCCCCTGGTCCGCAAGCTGGCCAACCAGCACGGCGTTGACATCTCTTCGCTGTCCGGCACCGGCGTCGGCGGCCGCATCCGCAAGCAGGACGTCATTGCCGCGGCAGAGGCAAAAGCCGCTCCCGCCGCAAGTCCGGCCGCAGCCCCTGCAGCGTCCGCTCCGGCCGCTTCCGGTGCTGCTGCCTCCTCCCTGCGCGGCACCAGCCAGAAGGCTCCCCGCATCCGCCAGGTCATCGCCCGGCGCATGCGTGAATCGCTGGAGATCTCCACGCAGCTGACCCAGGTCCATGAGGTGGACATGACCAAGGTCGCCAAGCTGCGTGCCCGGGCCAAGAACTCCTTCCAGGCCCAGAACGGTGTCAAGCTGACGTTCCTGCCCTTCATCGCCAAGGCCGTGGCCGAGGCCCTCAAGCAGCACCCGAAGCTCAACGCTGCGTACGACGAGGAAAAGCAGGAAATCACTTACCACAACGCCGAGCACCTGGCGATCGCCGTCGACACCGACAAGGGCCTGCTGGTACCGGTCATCGCCGATGCCGGCAACCTGAACCTTGCAGGACTGGCAGGCAAGATCGCGGATGTCGCTTCCCGCACCCGCGACGGCAAGATCGGCCCGGACGAGCTGTCGGGCGGCACGTTCAGCATCACCAACATCGGTTCCGTTGGCGCCCTGTTCGACACCCCGATCATCAACCAGCCGCAGGTGGGCATCCTGGGCACCGGCGCCATCGTCAAGCGCGCCGTTGTGGTTGCGGACGAGAACGGTGACGACTCGATCGCCATCCGCTCCATGATGTACCTTTCCCTGACGTACGACCACCGCCTGGTGGACGGCGCCGACGCGGGCCGTTTCCTCCAGACCTTGAAGGCACGCCTGGAAGAGGGCGCGTTCGAAGCGGACCTGGGGCTGTAACGCCGACGGATTCAACGACGGCGGTGCCGGCGTGGGTGGGAAACCGCCCGCTGCCGGCGCCGCCGTCGCCGTTTAACCCGTGGCGCTATACCCACCGCCCGGCGCCAGCGTGGTTTTGCTACGTGGCGTAGAACTGACTGGCTAAGCTGGGTCCATGACCATACTTTTCTACATCCTGCTTTTCCTGCACATCGTCGGCGCCTCCATGGTGGTGGGTATCTGGATCGCCAACATGAAGACGCCCTCGGTCCACCCCCGTCAGCGTGACGGTGCCTTCGTCCAGTTGATAACCGGCATCGCCATGATGGGGCTCCTTCCGGTCCTCCACGGCCAGAACCCGGCCGAGTTCGATCCGAACTACGCCAAGTTGGGCATCAAGTTCGCTGTCGGCCTCGTGGTGGTAGTCCTGGCCGTCATTGGGACACGCAAGGTCAAGAACGGGCAGCCCGTCTCCACCGGCCTCGCCCACGGCGTGGGCGGCCTGGCCCTGGTCAACGTGGCCGTCGCCACCATTTGGCAGTAGGCCCGCAGGAGCCGGCGCGTCCGGCCGTCCGGTCATAATCCTCTGAGAGCGGACAACCCGTGCACCCGGCAGGCGTGGTCCCTAGGATGGGAAACAGCGGGCCCGGCCGCGGGTGCCCGGCCCGAAATCGAATCGACGTTGAGGAGAGACATGGCGACAACACGCAACGCGCACACTGTATGGACCGGAAGCCTGACCGAAGGCTCAGGCAACACCACACTGGACAGCTCCGGACTGGGTACCTTCGATGTCACCTGGAAGGCGCGTACCGAGGCCGCCGGCGGAAAGACGAGCCCGGAAGAGCTGATCGCCGCTGCACACTCGGCATGCTTCTCTATGGCATTCAGTCACGAACTGAGCCAGGCCGGCTTCACGCCCGAGGAAGTCAACACGAAGTCTGAGGTCGGCTTCCAGCCGGGTACCGGCATCACGGGCAGCCACCTGACCCTGACCGCCCGCATTCCGGGCATCTCGGAGGAGGACTTCCAGCGGATCGCCGAGGCCGCGAAGAAGGGCTGCCCTGTGTCCCAGGCCCTCACCGGCATCGAGATCACCCTGGATGCCACACTGCAGGCCTAGGCCGCGACGGCATATACACGCGAAAAGGCCCTGCCCCGCCGGACATCCGGCGGGGCAGGGCCTTTCGTTTGCCCGCGGGAAACTTTAGGCCGGGGCCTCAGCCTGGCTCCCCTGCCGGCGGGCGGGCAGCGGCGCAGGCTTCAGGCGGCGGTAACCCGAACGGACCGGCGGACGGTCGGTGGGCAGTTCCTGGATCATTTCCTTCAGCGCGCCGATGCCGTACTCAAGCTGGGGATCGCGGCCGGCGGCGTAGGCGTGCGGCGGGTAGGTCACCTCGATATCCGGATCAACGCCGTAGTTTTCCACGCTCCAGCCGACCCCGCCGCCGAACCAGGTGGCATACCTGGGCTGGGTGACACCCGTGCCGTCTGCCAGGGAGAAGCGGTTGTCGATGCCCACCACACCGCCCCAGGTCCGCGTCCCAATCACGGGTCCAATTCCCCGCAGCTTGGAGACCTGGGTGATGATGTCGCCGTCGGACCCGGCGAATTCGTCGGCGAGGATGATCACCGGCCCGCGCGGCGCGTGGTGCGGATACGTCCGGGGCTTTTCCCCGCGCGGCATGCTCCAGCCGGTGACCTTGCGGCCGATCAGTTCGGCGACGAGCTGGGACGTGTGCCCGCCGCGGTTCCGGCGCACATCGACGATCAGGCCGTCCAGCGCGGTTTCCGTGTCCAGGTCCCGGTGCAGCTGCGCCCAGCCATTGGCCATCATGTCCGGAATATGGAGGTAGCCGAATGTCCCGTTGGAGGCCTCCCGGACGGTACGCCGGTTGCCGGCAACCCATTCCTGGTACCGCAACCGTTCTTCGTCCTTGACCGGGACGACGGCGACCCGCCGCTGGGTGCCCGCTGCCCCGCCGTGTCCGGGGCCGTTGAGCAGGGTCAGCTCCACCGCGCGGCCGGCTGCGCCCACCAACTGCATGGCAGGCGTGACGGCCTGTGACAGGGGGACGCCGTCAATAGCCAGCAGGATATCCCCGGCCTTGGCGCCGACGCCCGGCCGGGTCAGCGGCGAGGTCGCGAGGGGGTCGGAGGACTCGCCGGCCAGGATGCGGGTGATCTCCCAGCCGTGCGGCGTGTGCGTGAGGTCTGCGCCGAGCCGGCCCTGCCCGCGGCTGCCGCGTTCGGTGACGGCGGCCGGGCGCACGTAGGCATGGGAGGTGCCGAGCTCGCCGTGCAACTCCCAGAGCAGGTCCACCAGGTCGTCGTGTGAGCCCAGGCGGCCCACCAGGGGCCGGTACCGGGCACGGATCGATTCCCAGTCCTGGCCGGCCATGTCCTCGGTCCAGAAGAAGTCGCGCTGCAGGCGCCAGGCTTCGTCGAACGCCTGTCCCCAGACGCTGAGCGGGTCCAGCAGGACCCTGATCCGGCCCAGGTCCACCTTGACGGCCTTGCCGGATTCCTCATCCGCCTTAGCATCGGATGGGACGGCAGTGACTTGCTTGTCCGAGACCAGGACCACCTTGCTGCGGTCCCCGGACAAGCGGTAGCTGTCCACTGCGTCCACCAGCGTGGCCGGCTTGCGGCGGGCGATGTCGTACCGGACCAGGCTGGGGCGGGCGTCCTTGTCCTCCTGGCTGGCCTTGCCGTCGCCGGTCACGCCGGCCAGGACGGAGTCGAGCCACAGGAGGGCGCCGTCAACGGCCTTCAATGAGCTGTAGTTGCCTTGGGGTACGGGAACCCCGATGACGCGGTGCGCCAGGCCCTCCGCGTCGACGTGGACGGCCGCACCACCGTGCGGCCCTTCGCTTGCGTCCGTGCCGCCCGTTCCCGCTTCGGTTGCCGGCTCCTCGCCGGCCGGATCCACCGACGGGCCAAAGGGCGACGGCGTGTCAGCCGCGAGTGCCACAAGGTAGGGCTTGATGGGGCTGGGGAAGGAGAGGTCGAACGAGTGCCCGTCATAGACGGGGTCGAAGCTGCGGTTGGACAGGAACGCCAGGAACTTGCCGTCCGGGGTGAATGATGGGGAATCGTCACGGAAGCGCCCATCCGTGACATCCACGGGGTCCGCGTCGAGGTTGTCCACGGTGGCCAGGCGCAGGCGGCTTCGCGAGCCGAAGGACGTGACCGGCTCAGACCACGCCAGCCAGCGCGAGTCCGCGGACCAGGCCAGCTCGGAGATACTGCCTTCGCCGATGCTGGCGACGCGCGTGAGGATTCCGGTGCGGGTATCGGCCACATGGACGTCGCCAAACGAGGTACCCAGGGCCACCCACCGGCCGTCCGGGCTGGCTTCGAGCGAGCTGGCCCGCGACGGCGTGGGGACCGCGATGCCGGTGTCCGCCGCATCTGCCCGGGCTTCCGCCGCGGCAGTTGAGTCTTCCGGTGCCACGTCCGCCTGGTGGTCGTCGTCAGCGGGAACATGCTGGGTGCCGCCCGCAAGCACTGCGGCACCGGAGGCCGGGACCGGCTGCGGCAGGCTGACTGTTTCCGGCCCCTCCCCGCCGGCTCGTCCGGCACCGGCGGAGTCGCCCGCGGTGGAACCCGACGCAGCATTTGCATCGCGTGCTTCCGCCTGCTGGGTCCCGTGCGGGACAGGTGCGGCGATGTCCTTGATGTGCAGCGCCTCGACGCCGTCGTGGTCGGCAATGTAGGCGATGCGGCCGTCGCCCAGCGGCCTGGGCAGCCGTCCGCGGACGCCGGGGGTTGCCTCGATGATTCGGGACGGCCCGTCTTTGTGGCGTACCCAGTGGATGGTTCCGTGCGACTCGACGGCGCTGGCGGCACCAGTGGTATCGGGTGCCACAGCGCCCAGGTGCTTGGCTGCATCGAGGAGTGCCGGGCGCCTGGTCTGCGAGGCGGAGCCCAGGGAGATGTCCAGCTTGACAGCGTCCGACCCAAGATCGTTCAGGACCCAGAGCTCGCCGGCGGATTCAAAGATGACCCGTTTGCCGTCGGTGGCGGCGTGCCGGACATAGAAGTCCTGGTGGTCGGTGTGCCGGCGCAGGTCCTCTCCGTTGGGCAGCACCGAGTAGAGGTTGCCGTAGCCCTCATGGTCGGAAAGGAAGGCGATCCGGCCATCGACCCAGAGGGGATCGGCGAGGTTGCCGTCCAGGTCCGGCAGCAGCCGCTCAAACTCGCCGTTGCCGTCGTTATCGATCCACAATTTTCCGGCCGTGCCGCCGCGGTACCGCTTCCACCATGCCGGTTCGCGGGACAGCACCGTCCCCAGCACCACCGGGCGTTCGTCGCCTACTTCGGGGCCGAAGGCCACGGACTCGACCGGACCGTACGGCAGCTCCTGGGCCCACCCGCCGTCCAACGGGACGCTGTAGGCGTAGGTGTGCCGGCTTTCAGCCTGCCGGAACGCACTGGTGACCACCACGGAACCGCCGGCGGTGAACCCCTTGACCCTTGTGCTGCTGTGCCCAAAGTACGTGAGCTGCCGGTACCCGCCGCCGTCGACCTGTGCCGAGACAACCTCCGGCGCTGTTCCCTGCACCACTGTCCACACCAGCCGCTTGCCGTCCGGCGTGAACCGGGGGTTGCGGGCGGGAAGCTGGAGGGACGAGACGCGCCAGGCCCGGCCGCCGTCCAGCGGCGCGATCCAGACGTCGTCCTCGGCCACGAAAGTGACCAGGTCGCCGTGCAGATGCGGGAAACGGAAGTAGCTCGAGGAAGTCATCGTTCGATCATAGTCAACCGCCGCGTGCCCCTGCGGGAGGTGCCGGAGCCGCGCTGCCGTGGTGAGATGGACCATGCATATCGTCATGGCCGGCGCCTCGGGGCTCATCGGCACCTCCATGTCCGCAGCCTTCCGCGATGCCGGCCACTCGGTGGTGACGCTGGTCCGCCGGACGCCCGCCGCCGCGTCCGAGATCAGATGGGATCCGACGGCCGGCGTCCTGGACCCCGGCGCCCTTGCCGGCGCGGACGCCGTCGTCAACCTGGCCGGAGCCGGCATTGGCGACAGGCCCTGGACGCGGCGGAGGGTCGAGGAACTGTTCAGTTCACGGCTGGCACCCACCCGTACCCTGGTGCAGGCCATGGGTCAGCTGGAAACGCCGCCGGCCACCTTTATCAGCCAATCGGCGTCAGGTTACTACGGTGACGCCGGCAATACGGTCCTGCGCGAGGACGCACCTGCCGGTTCAGGCACCTTGGCGCAGATCTGCGTCGAGTGGGAACGGGAAGCCAACCTGGCGCCCCAGGGCGTTCGCGTGGTGACGCCCCGCACCGGAGTAGTGTTCAGCCGTTCCGGCGGGGCACTGGGCAAGCTGCTCCCCCTGTTGCGGCTGGGCGTCGGCGGCCCGTTCGGCAACGGCCGCCAGTTCTGGCCGTGGGTGACGCTTCCGGACGTCTCAGCTGCCTTCCTGTTCCTCCTCGAATCCCGGGTAAAAGGGCCGGTGAACGTGGCGGCACCGGAGCAGGCGGACGTCAACGCGATCGTTGCGGCAATCGCCCATGCCCTCCACCGCCCCGCCGTGCTGCGGGTTCCGGCACCGGTCCTGCGGACGGTGATGCCCGGGCTCGCCGAGGAGCTTCTGCTGTTCAGCCAGCGGATGGAACCTGGGGTCCTGTCGGCAGCCGGCTTCCAGTGGCAGCAAGGGAACCTCGACTCTGCGGCCCGCTGGGTCGCAGGGAAGGACAGCGGCAGCTGACCGGGAGCACCGAGGCCGGACGGCCGGGAATCCGTCACCCGCTTCACCCGCCCGGAAGGATGTCGCTGATCCTCCACTGGCCGTCCACGGACACCAGGACCAACCTCAGGCGCTGGGCTGGGCTGGCCGCTCCTGCCGCCAGCACCTCGTCCTCCGCACTCATGGCCTGGTAGCCGGACGAGGCTGAGGTCAGACGGACCACGGCACGGCCCTGCGTCGATCCGGGTTCGGGCGCGACGTCCGAGACCGTGGTGGCGAAACCGTCGAGGCGCTGCCCCGAGGCACCCAGTTGTCCGGCAATATCCTGGTCTGCCGCGGCGGCGGGCGAACCGGGCGCGTTGACGGCGGACAGCAGTTCCACGCTGCCGGTATTAAGGGCGTAGTCGCGCAGCGCTGCGAGCCCCCGCACAGCCACCAAGGGGTCGGCAGCCGCGGCCTGCTGCCGGGCCTCGCCAAGCACGCCGGCAGGGCCGTTTCCGCCGTCATGGCCTGACGTGGCTGGAACAGACGATGCGTGGGCAGCGGAGTCCACCGGCATGCCCGGTGCAGCCTCGCCGCGCCAGGGTCCTGCACCACCGGAAGCGGACAGCCACCATATTCCCACCGCCACGGCCACTGCCGGCAAGGCGACCCGGGCCGGGAGCCGCGGGATTCGTGATGCCTGGGTCCCGGCTGGTCCGGCCGCATGTTTTCCATGTGATGCTGGCTCGACCCTGGTGCTGGGAAAGGGTCGGTTCCGTGCCTGCGATCCGGGCCCGGACCAGCGTAAGGTTGAGGCCCGCCGGCTCAGGCTCCGGAGTTTCGTACCCAGGGCCGTACCCTTCGAAGAGGCGGGCATATTTCGGCGGGTGAGCAACTCCGGCAGGACCGTGGGATGGACGGCGCCCGAGAGGTCCAGCGGCAGTGGGGCCGCGCTGCGGTAGACGGCAGTACCAAGCGCCACAGCAGTGGGCCGCAGCCTGCGGTCCTCGTTCAAGCCCTGTTCGAGGGCTGCGGCAAGCTCCTTCGGGACGCCGGGAACCAGCAGGGACAACGGCGGGCGGTCCAGCGTACGGCCGGGCACTTCGCCCGTCAGGCAAAACCAGCCGAGCGCTGCCAGCGAAAAGACATCACGCTCGGGCTGAAGCCCCGCGCGGACGGCATCTACAGGTGACGGGTCAAGGAAGCCGGCGGTTCCAGCCGTCAACGCACCGCCCGGATCGCCGAGCATCCGGGCCACGCCGACGTCGGACAGCATCGGTTTTCCTTGCCCGGTGAACAGAACGTTCCCGGGTGAAACGTCCGAGTGCGTGAATCCTTGTCCGTGCAGGTAGCCCACGGCCTGCGCAATGGGCGTCAGCACGGTTACGCTCTCCCCCACGCTCAACCTGCCCCGGGAAGCCACCAACTGCGCCAGCGAGCCACCGGCGGCGTAGTCCATGGTCAGGGCCGTCCCGGTCCGCGGCGCCACCATACGCAGGGCGTCGTGGGCCCTGATGAGGTGCGGGTGGTCCAGGACCGAAAGAATGCGGATCTCCCTCCGCACCTCTTCCTCCCGCACGCCCGGCCCCGGGACCCCCGTACCTGAGGTGCGGAAGCACTTGAGCGCATACGCCCTGCCCGTACGTTGTTCCGTGGCCAGCCACACATCCGCGCTGCCGCCGCGGCCCAACAGCCGGCCGACGTCGTAGCCCGGAACCTCTGGCGCTTGTGCAACATCCATAGTCCATGTCTAGCGGAATCCAGGCAGGGCTGCAGAAGTTATCCACAGGCTCTGGCCGCGGCAGTCACATTGGGTGCCTGCGGTGAGCTTGGACACTAAACCGGGCCGGAACGGCTGCGGGGTCTAAGCTGGATCCCATGACTCTTGAGTTTTCACAGCTGGGTCTTGCCCCCGACTTCGTTGACTACATGGAAGGCTGGGAAGCCCAGCGCGAACTCCATGACAAAGTTGTCGCCGGAGTTGCCCCCAGTACAGTCCTGCTCCTGGAGCACGCAGCCGTCTACACGGCCGGCAAGCTCACCGAGGACCACGAGCGGCCGTTTGACGGCACCCCGGTCGTCGCCGTGGACCGCGGCGGCAAACTCACCTGGCACGGCCCCGGGCAGTTGGTCGCCTACCCCATCCTGAAGCTGAAGAACCGCGCCGGCATCCGCGACTACGTGGAGCGCCTCGAAGACATCATGATCACGGTCATGGCGGACTACGGCATCAATGCAGAACGCATCAAGGGACGGGCGGGCGTCTGGATCAAGGCAGACGCCAATGGCCCCGACCGCAAGATTGCCGCTATCGGCATCCGGGTCCTGAACGGCGTCACCATGCACGGCATTGCCATCAACTGCAGCAACGACCTTGCCCCCTATGGCCAGATCATCGCCTGCGGCATCACCGACGCAGGCGTGACCACCATGTCTTTGGAAACAGGACAGGACATCCGTCCGGCCCACATCGTGGACCGGTTCGTGGAGGAATTCCACAAGCACGAAGAAGCATTGGTTTCGAGCCCTGAAGGAGCTCTACTGTGACATTGGCACCTGAAGGCCGGAAGATGCTGCGGATCGAGCAGCGCAATGCTGCGGTTCCGGTGGAGCGGAAGCCGGAATGGATCAAGGCCAAGGTCCAGATGGGCCCGGAGTTCGTCGGGCTGAAGAACCTGGTCAAGAAAGAAGGCCTGCACACCGTCTGCGAGGAAGCCGGCTGCCCGAACATCTTCGAATGCTGGGAAGACAAGGAAGCGACCTTCCTGATCGGCGGCTCCGAATGCACCCGCCGCTGCGACTTCTGCCAGATCGACACCGGCAAACCCTCCCC
>NZ_JBFRDA010000028.1:0-34361 GCF_052113345.1 Pseudarthrobacter sp. YAF2
TCCTCGAGTTCTTCGAGTGCGGCCAGCAGTTCGCGGGCGGCGAAGATGGTGCCCAGTTTCACGGCCGTGGGGTACACGTCGTTGGTGGACTGGCTGAGGTTGACGTGGTCGTTCGGGTGCAGCCTGGCGTAGTCGCCCTTGGGGTGGCCGAGGATCTCCAGGGCACGGTTGGCGATGACCTCGTTGGCGTTCATGTTCGACGAGGTCCCGGCACCGCCTTGGACGACGTCCACCACGAACTGGTCAGCAAGCCGGCCGGCCAGGACATCCTGGCAGGCCTGCTCAATGGCATCGGCCCGCTCGGCGTCCAGCAGGCCCAGCTCACGGTTGGTCCGGGCGGCCGCGAGCTTGACGGCGGCCAGCCCACGGACCAGGTGCATGTTGGAGGACAGCTGTTGGCCGGTGATCGGGAAGTTCTCCACGGCCCGGAGCGTGTGCACGCCCCAGTACGCAGTCGCCGGTACCTCCCGGTCGCCCAGCAGGTCGTGCTCGGACCTGGTGGCGGGGACGGATGGGGCATCCGCAACGGTGTCAATCATGGTCATAGGGGTCCTCACAGGGCTTCGTTGACGGGCGTGGACGGGTTGGTATTCAGGAAGTCAGTGGCCAGCAGCTGGCCCACCTGGTGGCCGCCGCCCAGGACCGGGGCGGTGGCGATGCCGGCGAGCAGTACGGTGTCCACGCCCAGCGCCGCCAGCAGCTGTACTGTGGCGGGCATCCGGGCGCGGTCGCCGCCGTCGGAAATCTTGACGGCTGCGGCGCCGCCGTCGGCCAGGCCCACCAGCTGGATGCCCTCGAAGCCGTCCTTGGCCACGGCGCCCGGGAGCAGGCGCATCAGGTCGGTGACGTCGCGGCCCTCGCCGGCCACCATGTCCGGGTGACGCTTCATGGCGAGCCCGACGGCGGCTTCCGCGCTTCCGGAACCGGTCCTGCCGTCGTCGTGCGTGGCTGCAAGGGAAGCCGCCCGGGCGATCCGGCCGAAGGCGCGGGCCATCCCGCCCAGTGTGAGGGCGAACAGCGGGGTGCCGCAGCCGTCGGTGCTCAGTGCGGCGGGGGCCTCGCCGGTCAGGTCGGTGACGGTCTGCGCCACGAGCTGCTGCAGCGGGTGGGAGGGATCGAGGTAGCCCCGGACGGACCAGCCGTTGATCGCGCAGGTCGCGGCCATGGCGGCGTGCTTTCCGGAGCAGTTCTGGGTGATTTGCGTGGGCCCGCCGCCGGCGCGCAGCCAGTCCTCACGTTCGGCGGTGCCGTAGGGGAGGTCGGAGCTGTTCTCAAGGTCGGTGGGGGCCAGCCCGTGCAGATCGAGGATGCGCCGGGCACCGTCACGGTGGGCCGCCGAGCCCGAGTGGCTTGCGGCGGCCAGGGCCAGGAGGTCGGCGGGAAGCTCCAAGCCGGCCCGGACCATGGCGACGGCCTGGAGCGGCTTGAGCGCGGACCGCGGGTAGAAGGGAACCAGCGGATCGCCGGCGGTTGCCGCCACGGAACCGTCAGCCGCAAGGGCGATTGCCGAGCCGTAGTGGACGCTCTCCACGAGGCCGTCACGGACGGCAGCCACCAGCGGGGTGTGTAGCGGCAGGGCCGGTTCACCCAGGGCAGCGGTGTGGGCAGCGGAAAACACGGGGGATGGCATGGCGTCCTTGGAAGGGTCGGTTGGATGTGTCTAGTTGCTGAGGATGGAGTCCAGGGCCGCGCCCACGGCTTCCAGGTGGTGGGCCATGGCGGCGCGGGCGTCATCCGCGGAGCCGGCCTCGATGGCGGCCAGGATTTGCTGGTGTTCCACGTCGGAGGCGTGCTGGCGGTCTGCCACCATGTTCAGCGTCTCGGACTGGTGGGCCAGGGCGTCCCGGATGTCCGTCACCACGCTTGCGAAAACCTTGTTGCCGCTGGCCCGGGCGATGGCGGCATGGAAGGAGGAGTCCAGGGCAACCCAGGACTCGGGGTCGGTTTCCGTGGCCATGGCAGCCACGATGTCGCGGAGGGTTTCCAGTTCTTCCGGGGTGCGCCGCTGGGCGGCCAGCCCGGCGGCCGGGACCTCGATGTGCGGGCGGGCCTCGGTCAGGTCCCGTGCCGAGTACTGCCCCAGGGTGAGGTCATTGGCCACCTTGCCGGCAATGACGAACGTGCCTTTGCCGGTCCGGGTGACTGTCAGGCCCAAGGCCGTGCACGAGCGGAGCGCTTCCCGGATGACCGAGCGGCTGACCCCGTACTGCTGGGACAGCGTGGCTTCCGAGCTGAGCTTGCTGCCCACCGGAAAGGTGCCGGATTCGATGTCCGCACGGATGGTGTTGAACACCGCCTCGGCAGCGCTCAGCCGGGCAAGGGGACGGGATGCAGGCTGTCCTGCTGTCCGGCTGTCTGACAGGTTCACGCCTTAAATATGGCACCCGTCACAGTCGCTGTCAAGCCCTCCCTAGTCCTGCCGCTGTCCTGCGGCACGCCGGTGCTGCCGCCGTCGCCGCGTGCGGAAATGCCAGGCGACGAGCGCAGCCACCGCCACCGCGGCGGTGACGACGGCGATGTCCCGGCCGGCTGCCTGGGCTACGGCTTCGTAGGAGTTGCCCGCCAGGAAGCCCAGGAGGACGAAGCCGATGCCCCACACCACGCCGCCTGCCGCGTTGTAGGCGAGGAAGCGGCCATAAGGCATCCGCGAGGTGCCGGCCAGGGCCGGCATGACCGCCCGGAAGAAGGCGGTGAACCGGCCCAGGAACACGGCGGCGCCGCCCTTGCGGCGGAGCAGGTCCTGGGCGTTGTGCAGCTTCCCGGAGTGGCGGGCCAGCGCCCTGCTTTTCAGGATGCGGCTGCCCAGGTGTTTGCCCACTTCATACCCCACGCTGTCGCCCACGATCGCGGCGGCGACTACCAGTGCCATCATGACGCCCAGCTGGACTTCGCCCCGGCTGGCCACCACGCCGCCCAGGACGGCCGCGGTTTCTCCCGGGATGACGAAGCCGATGAACAAGGCGTCCTCGGCAAAGACGAGGCAGAACACGGCGATGTACGCCACCAGTGGGCTGACGTTCAAGAGGCCGTCGATGAACCCCGTCATGTAAGCAACTTTAGGCCCGTGGTGCCGGAGCCGGGCCCGGCTTTGCCGGGAAGGGCAGCCGCGCCACGCGGATGGCGGCCGGCATTGTCCGGGATGTTGCCTCGGGTGGACGGTTGGAGGGGGACGTCAAGGGTGAGCCTGTTTCTTTGGCCGGCGGTCAGGGTAACTTCGAGTATGCGCCTGCGCTCCTGAAAATACCCTGACAATTGACCGGCGACCATCCCACGGACGATCGGCACGAACGTGCCGTCTACCCAGGCGAGGGACTTATCTTTTCGGTCCCAGGGTGCTAATTTGGCCGTAATCGGCACGATCGTGCCTAGGAGGTGTGGTGACCGACTCCCTGATGGGGCAGGTGGCGCTGGAGGTGCGCGCACGGCGCAAGTCCCTTCGGCTCAACCAGCGTGACCTGGCGGACATTGCTGGCGTATCCGAGCGATTCGTCCGCTTCGTGGAACAGGGAAAGCCCAGTGTCCAAGTGGACTCGCTGCTTGCACTGCTGGAGGCCTTGGGGCTCGAGCTGCAGGTCGCGCCAAGGACCAGCCTCGCGGTGCGGATGTTCCCGAGGCCGGGGGCAGGGGAAGGTGGAGCGGGCGAATGAGGCACCGCGTGGCAGATGTGTACAAGGCCGGTATCCTGGCCGCCAGGCTTGAGCGGCACGACGGCGGCACCCGGTTCAGTTACCTTCCCGCCTACCTGGAATCCGGGAGGGGCGCCGTCGCCACCTCCCTGCCCCTTACTGACGAACCCGTCCTGTCCGCCGCCGGTGCGGCTCCGCCCTACTTCACGGGATTGCTGCCGGAAGGGCGCCGGCTCAACGCGCTCCGCCGGTCCATCAAGGCGAGTGCTGACGACGACCTTTCGCTGCTCATCGCTGCGGGCGGAAATCCGGTGGGCGACGTCCAGGTGGTTGGCCACGGGGAGCCGCTGGACCCGGACGAGCATGCGGTGCGCCTGGATCCTGGGCAACCGGTGGATTTCGAGCAGCTCATCGGCGACTCCGATCTGATCGATCCCGTGGCGCTCGCCGGGGTGCAGGACAAGCTTTCCGCCGGAATGATCTCGCTGCCAGTGGCCAATGCGGGGAAGCGGTTCATCCTCAAACTCAATGCTCCCGAGTTTCCGCATGTGGTGGAAAACGAGTTCGTCATGTTCCGCTACGCCGCGAAGTTGCGGGTTCCCCTGAGCCGGGTACAGCTGATCCGCGATGTCGCGGGGCGCCCCGGGCTGCTGGTGGAGCGCTTCGACCGTGTTCCGCTCCCTGGCGGCGGCCCGGACGACGCCCTGCGCCTTGCCGTTGAAGACGGTGCCCAGGTACTCAAGCTCTACCCCGCGGATAAGTACAACGTGGGGTACGGGCAGGTCTGCAAGGCGCTGGCCGATCACTGCGCGGCACCGCTGCCCGCCTTGCGGAACCTCGCCCTTCAGGCCGCTTTTGCCTGGCTCACTGGCAATGGCGACCTGCACGCCAAGAATGTGTCCATGGTGCAGGAACCCGGCGGGGAGTGGGGGATCGCCCCGGTGTACGACATCCCCTCCACAGTGGTTTACGGGGACAAGACCCTGGCGCTGACCCTGGGCGGAAAACGGACCGGCATCTCCCGGCGGCATTTCCTGGGTTGGGCAACCACGTTGGGTTTGCCGGAGCGTGCGGCCGCAACCGTGGTCGAGTTGGCCCTGAAGGCGTCCGGGCCGCTGATCGCCGACCTTGAGGCAGGGACGGCCTTCGCGGTCGTGAACAATTCCACGGCGGACGACGCCGGCGGGTCACCCTTTCCGGAGAGGGTCACCAGGGCGTGGGTTAAGGAACTGAAACACCGCCGCCGCCTCTTGGAGGCCCTGTAGCAGTCAGGCGGCTGCAGTCTTAGAGGTGCTGGATGCCCGCCCGCTGCATGGCATCACGGTAGGTTTCCACGCTCTTGGCCAGGAGTTCTTCCTGCTTGGCCTCTGAAACAGCAAAGGCCCTGCCGCCGAGGGCGGAGGCCTTGTAGATTTTGATGCCGCTGTTCTTCAGCGACGAGTGGTAGGTCTTTTCAAAAAGGGTCAGGAACGTGGAAGCGTCCGTACCGTGCGCGATGACCGCCGAGACGCGGGAATTGATTTTGAGGAACTGGCGGAAGGGGCGCAGGCCGTCGGTTTTCTCCTGGACGCTCAGCGCCGACGGGCTGCCGCTTTCGCGGATCCAGGGGTACGCGTTCCACGGCATGACGTACTGCGGATCCAGTTCGGCGAGCTCGTAGATCTGGGTGGCGCGGCGGGCTGCTTCGTCGTCGTTATACAGGGAGACGAACCCGGATTCGGTGCCCTTGCCGGGGCTGGCCTGGAGGCTGATGATTCGGCACTCGTCTTCGTCATGGACGGGGTCGATATAGGGGACGGTGGAACCGGGCTTCTTCTCCATCAGTTCTTCGCAAAGTTGGGTTACCTTCGCGATGTTCGGTTCCTGTAGCAGGGCCTTTTTTTCGTCCCAATCAATCGTCACGATTTCTCCCTTTGCGGCGAGGCGTCCAGAATCAGGCGTCCTATGTCACTCTACGCTTCCGCGGCGAGCGGTGGGCACACTTGATTTTTGGCCCAGGCCAGCCTAGTGCCGGCCCCGCAGGTGCTGGTTGTGGAGCTCATCGAGTTGCTCGTCGGTCAGTTCATCAAACACCAAGGCTTCGCGCTTGTCGCTGTGTGAGAAGCGGATGAACATGAGGATGATCAGCGGCAGGTCCACCACCTCGCAGATGAACCACAGCAAATTCCCCGCGAACTGCTGGTCCTGGAGGGCGTCCCTGAACCACCACTGGGGATCCGGGAGGGTCATTGCATGGTCGAGGACCTGGCCGTTGAGGCTAAGGAGGATTCCGGGGACGGCGTCGATCAGCAACTCAATGAACACGAACATGAATTCCAGGGTCAGGTAGGCGCTGGACCGTTGGAAATTGGATTCTTCGATGATGGGCAGTGCCATGAGCATGCCCAGCAGCGGGACACCAAGCGTGAGCAGTGCGTCGGCCGCAGGGTTGGTCCGCAGCGTGTAGAAGGCCGGCGTCAGAAAGGTGGAGAAGAGGGCCAGCCCAAGTAAGGGTGCGCCGAATGAATTACTGACAAACCGCACCGGACGGCTGGACAGGACAGCGTCAAAGACTGCCGCTCCGTGGTCCGGCAACGCCGCACGCGCGAGTGTCAGCGGCTTGCCCAGGCCGATGAGCAGTGGAACCACAAAGAGCAGCAGGGAAATTTTGAGGGTGAACGCCCACCGCTGCTGCGGGCCGTACACGCCGGTGAAGCCGCAGGTCAGGATGACGAAAGTACCAAGGCCCAGGACGTAGAACGCCAGCGCACGCCAGGCCGGCCAGCGGTGGCCTTTCCGTCCGGCCGAACGCATCCCCCACCCATAGAGGACTCCGCCCACAATGACGAACGCTGTGGCGGCCCAGTCGAGGCGCCAGGAGGAAATAAGGATCTCAAGCGGTGGCACGGGCCAATGGTAGCCAGTGTTCCTGAGAACAGCATGGGCGTTTCTTCGGAGATCGGGGACTGCCGGGATGCTGTTCAATGTGAGGATGCAGTTCACCAGGAAGGGCTTGAAAGATGACGGCTTTTTGGGCTTCCGGCCTGCGAAGGACCTTGACGCCATGCGGGTCCCGCGGGGAACGGGCATATTCGTCATTTTGACGCCGGACGCGTTCCAGCCGGAATTCCTGAAGAAGAGCACCGCCGGCGTCTTTAAGAAGAAAGATCCCTCCCTGCCGGAGCAGGACATTAAGGCTGCCTGGGTGGACACGGCCGCCGTCCTGTACCTCGGCAAAGCCGGTCCGGGCAGCAAGGGCAACCGCGGGCTAAGGCGGCAGATCCAGGAGTTCCTGGACTTCGGACACGGAAAGCCGCCGGGCCACTGGGACGGCCGGCTCATCTGGCAACTCAAGGATGCCGGGACGCTGCTGGTTGCGTGGAAGGAAATGGCCGCCGAAACCCTTAACCAGGCCGAGGCGGACTACCACACAGGTTTTGTCGAGGAGTACGGGAAACTGCCGTACGCGAACCTCGTGCGGGGGCGGACCAGAAGCTGACCCGGGTGCAGGCTTAGGCCGGTCCCTTGAGGCGCTCCATCTCACGGCGGTCCTTCTTGGTGGGCCGGCCGGCGCCCCGGTCGCGTTGCGGGAGCCCCAGCGCCGGCAGGACGGGCCGCGGGGGAGTGTGGTCCGTGAAGCAATGGGATGCGGCCTCGGCTCCAACGCGCTTGGCGATCAGCCGCCGCACTTCAAGGATGCGCTCGTACCCGGACATGCGCACCGTCACCGTGTCTCCAGTGACCAGAGTCGCTGAGGCCTTGGAAGGGCTGCCGTTGAGGCGGACGTGCCCGGCCCGGCAGGCGGCGGTGGCGGCGGACCGTGTCTTGTAGGCACGGATGGCCCACAACCACGCATCGATTCGGACACTGGCGGGGGAGGATGGGAGGCTGGTCATGATTGGCACCGAGTATAGCCCCGGGCCGCCGGCTTCACTCCACTATCACCCTGACCCGCTGCACTACGTTGTTGCCCATCCCCTGGTAGTTCCAATTCTGTTCCAGGGGCTGGGTGGCGCCGGTGACGTCGGTGGCGCGGCAGGCCAGGACATGCTCGCCGGGTTCGGCCACCCACGGCATGGTCCAGCTCCGCCACGCGTAGCCGCCGGCGGGCTTGCCCAGCCGGGCGGGCAGCCAGGTGCCGTTAATGGCCACCTCGACGCCGGCCACGGCGCCTTCCCCGGACCAGGCCCTGCCCTGCAACATGACCGGGCCAGGGCGGACAAACCGCCGGCGCGTGAAGAAGTCCGGGACCCCGGGCGGAACCATCAGCGAACGCACCCTGATCCTCGAAACCGGCCGGCCGGCGTCGTCCGCGGAGGCCTGGTAGCGGTAGGCGGACTGCTGCTGGAACCCGGTGAACGGCTCTTTGGCCACCTCTATCGACTCCAGCCACTTGACGCTGGCCATCCCGTACCAGCCCGGAACCACAAGCCGCAGCGGGTACCCATGCTGCGGCGGCAGTTCGGCGCCGTTCATTTTGTAGGCAAGGACGACGTCGGGACGCAGGGCTTCGCGGACCGGCAGGCTGCGCGCGTAATGGTGCGGGACGCCGCCCTGCACGCCCGCGTCCGCGCCGGTGAAGACCACCTCCACGGCATCCGGCAGTACACCCGCTTTGCCCAGGAGGTAGGCCAGCGGAACACCGGTCCAGTGGGCCGTGCCCACCGCTTCCAGGACCCACGGCTGGCTGAGGGGCCGCGGCTCCAGCAGCGACCGGCCGTTGCCCGCGCACTCCAGGGTGACCGGAACGGTGATGGCCGGGGCCCTGCGGAGGGCGGCCATGCCCAGCTCCAGGGTCCGTTCCACCGCACCCCGGATCCGCAGGTGCCAGGAGGGGCTGTCGATATCCGGGATATCGAAATGCGTGAGCACGTAGTGCAGCCCCGGAGGCGTGACCTCGCGGCGGAGCGCCTCCAGCGGCATTGAATGGTTGCGGGCGGAGAGCTGCAGTTCCTCGGGAGTAAGCGGGCCGTTTGACGGGCCTGCGGGAACCGGAAGGGCTTCCGCCGCCGCTGATTGGCTGTGTTCTCTGGTCTCTGTCATGGCGCCGGGATTCTCTGAGCCGTGCTCCGCCTGGGTGGCGGCGCCTAGCCACAGGTCTACGCCGGGCTCCCCGGTCCGTCAACAGCCCACGGGCCCGGGGAGGGAGCGCTACAGGACAGGCCGGGTCAGGAACTCGGCCAGGCTGATGGGGTCCTGACCGGTCAGCCCGTGCACGTCCGGTGAAAGCCCGGCCATCTCCCCGGCCGCCATCGCGGTATAGGTGCTCACCCACGCGTCCAACTGCCACTGCGGAGCACCGTAGGACGCCCGGGATGCGTAGGCTTCCTCCACCGTTTCCGGGTGGTAGCTGATGGTCCGGCCGGTTCCGTCACTGAGTACCCGGGCGGCCTGCGCCATGGACAGCTCTTCCGGTCCGGTCAGGTTGTAGGTCATTCCCTTATGAATTGCCGGATCGCGGAGCACTGCATGGGCGGAGCGGGCCACATCCTCCCGGGTTACCCCGGAAAACACGCCCTCACCGGCGGGGCCGCGGATCACGCCGTCCTCTCCGGTCATCAGCGGCAGGAAGTCCAGGTAGAAGTTGTCCCGAAGGAACGTGAAGTCCATTCCGGAGGCCTTGATCCGCTCCTCCGTGGCGTAATGGTCCCGCGCCAGGGTGAAGGTGGCATCCGGCGCAGCGCCGTAGAACGACGTGTACACCACGTGCTGCACTCCGGCGTCAGCGGCGGCGTCCACGAACGCGTAGTGCTGCTGCAACCGGTCTTCGGCTTCGGCCGCGGACACCATGAACAGCAGCTTTACCCCGTCCAGGGCCTGCCGGGACGCAGCGCCGTCCCCGTAGGAACACACCACGGCGGAGGCCCCGGCCAGTTCGGGGGCCCGGGCGGCGTCGCGCACCAGCAGGCGTTGCGCGAATCCGGACGCGGCAAGTTGCCGCGCCAGCATGCCGCCCAGGCCTCCGGTTGATCCGGTGACCGCAAGCTCCGGGAGATCGGCCGGGGACTGCATTCAGGCTTCCCGGGTGGCCGGCGACTTGGTCTGGGCCGGGTCGCGTTCGGCGAGGCCGCCGATGGCGTCGTCGATCTTCTTCAGGACCGCGGCGTCCAGCGTCACGCCTGCCGCCGCAACGCTGTCCGCGATCTGTTCGGGCCGGGACGCGCCCACGATGGCGGATGCCACGTTCGGGTTCTGGAGGACCCAGGCAACGGCCAGCTGCGGCATTGTCAGGCCCGCTTCGGCGGCAATCGGCTTCAGGTCCTGCACACCTGCCAGGACGTCGTCGCGCATCCACCGCTGGATCATCTTGGCACCGCCCTTCTCATCCGTGGCGCGGCTGCCTTCCGGGGCCGGCCGGCCGGGAAGGTACTTGCCGCTGAGGACGCCCTGGGCCATGGGCGACCAAACGATCTGGGACACCCCCAGCTCCTCCGACGCCGGGACAACTTCCGCCTCGATAACCCGCCACAGCATGGAGTACTGCGGCTGGTTGGAGATGAGCTGGAAGCCCAGTTCCTTGGACAGCCTGTGGCCTTCACGCAGCTGGTCAGCGGTCCATTCGCTCACCCCGATGTAGAGCGCCTTGCCCTGCCGGACGATGTCGGCGAACGCCTGCATGGTCTCTTCCAGCGGTGTTTCAAAGTCGTAGCGGTGGGCCTGGTAGAGGTCCACGTAGTCTGTCTGCAACCGGCGCAGTGACCCGTTGATGGATTCCATGATGTGCTTGCGTGAGAGGCCCAGATCGTTCTTGCCCTTGGGGCCGGTGGGGCCGAAGACTTTGGTGAAGATTTCCAGGGATTCCCGGCGCTCGCCCTTCAGCGCCTCGCCCAGGACGGTTTCCGCTGCCGTGTTGGCGTAGACGTCCGCTGTGTCGAAGGTGCTGATGCCGGCATCGAGGGCCGCGCGCACGCACTGGCTGGCGACGTCGTTTTCCACCTGCGAGCCGTGCGTCAGCCAGTTGCCGAACGTGATTTCCGAGACTTTGAAGCCACTGTTTCCGAGGTATCTGAATTCCATGGGTTTCACGCTAACCCAGTTGGTTGCTCAGGGTAAGGGCTGCTTGCCGTTCTCCCGCGACGCCGCGGGCGACGTCCTGTTCCTGTCCGGTTCCTGTTCCTTGAGCACCTGCTGCGGGCCGGCCAGTGAAACGAGGGACCCGGTGTCCAATGGTGCGAGCGGATGGGATGGCTGTGGCCTCTTGAAGGACCTCGGCAGCTCGTGCGGCGGCCGGTGGTTGCGCAGCGCGGATTCCACCAGCGGAGCCACCTCCTCCACCTTGTCGGCGGGCACAGCGGGATCCGGAAGGTCCCGCACCGACAATTTGATCTCCGGTGCCGCGGCTTTGGCCCGGGCCGTGGCGCGGGCATCCGCCCGCGCGACGGCTGAGGCCCAGTCTTCTGCGAGGACAGGGGGTTCGCGGCGGACGGCAAACTTCGGGTGGCGTACGACGGCGGTGCGCAGCGACTCCGTGAGCCGGGCCGGGCTGAGGGTGGCGGCGCGTTCCCGCCAGGATTTGCGGGTTTCCGGGTGTTGATCCCGTGCCGCCGCGGAAAGCGCACGGACCTTGAGCGGGCCTTTTCCGAACAACGTCATCAGGACGATGCCGGCAAGACGGCCCAGGCCTGCCAGGACCAAGGTAAGCACCCCGAGGAGGAAGAGGACAAAGAACATCAGGAGGGCTACGCCCATGGTGCCGAAGAAGGTCAGGTTGAGGACCAGAGTGTCCGGTTGCTCCACGTCATCACTCCTTTCCACCAACATCCCCGGGCTTGCGGCCGGCGCACAGCACCGGGGGGCCAAGCTCCTCCTCCACCATACGGATTTTTGGCCAGTCGTGCGGCCGGGAGCGGTGTCGCGGCCAGTGTTGTAGCGAAGCTGTTACCCGATATGACAGCATCACCGGGTGACCGAATCGAATGAGTCCGCGAACTGCATGTGCCTGTCCGGCGAAACGTACGCAATGTGTTGCGGAAGGTTCCATTCCGGCCCGGCCGAACCCGCAACCGCGGAGCAGCTGATGCGGTCCCGCTACACCGCGTTCGTCAGGTTGGATGAGGGATACCTGTTGCGGACCCAGCATCCTGGCACGGTCCCGGCCAGCCTGGACCTGGACCCGGCCATGCAGTGGCGGCGCCTGGATATTGTGGCCACCAGCCAGGGTGGTCCCTTCGACAGCAAAGGGACGGTTGAGTTCAAGGCCTACTACCGGCACGGCGCGGACCGCGGCATCCTCCACGAAGCCAGCAGGTTTGTCCGCGAAGGCGGCCGGTGGCTCTATGTGGATGGCGACATCCTGTCCTCCTAGCAGCCGCGCGCTGCCTGCGGACTATGCGCCGTCATCGTAATACTCGCTGTCCGGCGTGAAGCCGGCGCGGTCAACCTTGCGGTGGAACCGCATGCCCGCAAGCCCGCCCAGCACGGCGCCCACCAGGGCCACGGCTGCCACCACGACTGCTGCGATGATGCTGGTGGTGGTCAGTTGGCCTTCGTTGACGGGGATCCGCGGGAAGCTGTTGAGATTGGCAAGGACGTTGAACTGTTGCCCGGCCACCAAGCCGAGGATGGCGACCACGACCGCCGCGATCAGGGCCCAGATCCACACCATGAGCCCCTGCTTTGCGCCGTTGAAGCGGGCCATCCGCCCCGCGACGTAGCCTCCGGAATAGTAGGAGAGGAACAGGATCACCAGCAGGACGATGATGCCCACCAGCCCCACGGTGCCGCTGTTCTGCGCAGCTTGGTTCACGGCCGCGTTGACATCGGTGTTGTTGGCCAGCCCAACGGCGGTCCCGGCGGCTGCCACCAGTGCCGTCAGCAGCACGGCCATGCCGGTGGCGGTGAGCCAGCCGAAGAACGCAGAGCCTGCCTTGATGCCGCCAAAGCGCTCCTTCTGGCGGGCGATGGCGGTTTCCCTGTCCGTCAGCGTCGGGTCCACCACCGGTTCGACCACGGGCGTGGCCCTGGTGGGGGCAGGCTGGTACTCCCGCTCGGCGGAGGGGGCGGCGGCATAATCCGTGCCCTCCGCCGAGCGGGCGGGGGTCTTGTCCATCGAGCGCGTGGCGGAATCCTCCGCTGCGCCCGGGCGGTAGTTGCCATTGCGGGACGTTTCGTCCCCCCGGACACGGCGGGGAGGCAGGTTCTCTGGGTCCGTTGAGCTGCTCATGAACCAACTCAACCACCCGCCACCACCGATAGCAAGCGTGCTTACTACTTTGTGACCTGCGGTTTTACCGGTATTTGCGGTGCAGGTCTTCCTTCTGCGAGGGGCCGGGGGAGGCGTCGGCGATCCACGGACCGGTGCCCTCGGACTGGTCCAGCACGCCCGCTTCCAGCCAGGTGTAGTCACCGGCGAGGACATTGCGGGTCAGTGTGTGGTCGGCATCGTCGGTGTTCCGCCACAACTGGTCGAAGTATTCGTCCACCCGGACCTTCGCCTGCTCGCAGTAGGCGTCTGCGAGCTCGTATGCGCCGGCGGCCGTGCCGGGTGAGGTGCGCAGCAGCATCTCCGCGCGGGAACAGCAGGCGGTCATGGCGAAGAGTTCGGCGCCGATGTCCACGATGCGGCCCAGGAACGCCTGCTTCCGCTCCAGCTTGGCCTGCCACCGGCCCATGCCGTAGAAGGTTTGCCGTGCCAGCCGGCGCGAGGATCGTTCCACGAACCGCAGGTGCTTGGCCAGCCTGCCGAACCCGTTGTACGAGCGGGGGTCCATGCCGGCGCCGGCCACGAGCTTGGGCAGCCACCTGGCGTAGAAACCGGAGGCGCCGACGGCGGCCTTGGCTTTATCGGCAAGGCTCGCATCCAAGGACGCGAGGTCGCCCGCGGCGGCCAGGTGCGCATCCACGGCTTCCCTGGCAATCAGCAGCCGCATGATCTCGGAAGACCCCTCGAAGATCCTGTTGATGCGCATGTCCCGCAACTGCTGCTCTGCCGGTACCGCGCGTTCGCCGCGGGCCGCCAGCGATTCGGCCGTTTCAAACCCGCGGCCGCCGCGGATCTGCACCAGCTCGTCAGCGATCCGGCAGCTGATCTCGGTGGCCCAGAGCTTGGCGAGCGCGGCTTCGATCCGGACGTCCTTCTGCCCGGCGTCGGCAAGTTCGGCGGCAAGTTCGAAGACCGCGTCCAGGGCAAAGGCGGACGCCGCGATGAAGGCGATCTTCTTGCCCACGGCTTCGTGTTCGCCCACCGGCCGGCCCCACTGGGTGCGGGCGTTGGACCATTCGCGGGCAATCTTCAGGCTCCAGCGCCCGGAGGCCACGCACAACGCCGGCAACGCCAGGCGGCCGGTGTTCAGTGTGGTCAAGGCGATCTTCAGGCCCTGCCCCTCGCGCCCCAGCCGGTTGGCGGCCGGGACCCGCACCTGGTGGAAGCGGGTCACGCCGTTTTCGATGCCGCGCAATCCCATGAAAGCATTCCGGTTTTCCACCGTGATGCCCGGGGAGTCCATCTCCACCACGAACGCGCTGATGCCGCCCTTGTGGTTTGTGCCCGCGGCGTCGGTGTGGGCCGGGACCAGTGCCATCACCACCACCAGTTCGGCAATCACACCGTTGGTGGTCCAAAGTTTCACGCCTTCCAGGAGGTACGCCTCGCCGTCGTCCGTTGGCGTTGCCGTGCTGCCCATCCGGGCAGGATCGCTGCCCACGTCCGGTTCCGTGAGGAGGAACGCAGTGACGGCGCCGGCGGCGCAGCGGGGGAGGTATTCGCGCTTCTGCTCGGGTGTGCCGAAGACCTTGACGGGCTCGGGAACGCCGATGGACTGGTGGGCGGAGATCAGCGCTCCGAGGCTGGGATGGACGCTGCCGAGAAGGGCGAGTGCCCGGCCGTAGTACACCAGCGAGAGGCCCAGTCCGCCGTATTCCTCCGGGATCTTCATGCCGAAGACGCCCAGGCCGGCCAGGCCCTTGATGTACTCGTCCGGGATCTTCGCGTCGCGTTCGATGACCCGCCCGGACATGGTCTTGGCGTACTCGGTGAGGCGGGCCATGAATGCCTCGCCCTTTTCCACGGACGCGGGATCGGCGGCGGGCCAGGGATGGACCAGGCCGAGGTCGAAGCTGCCCAGGTAGAGGCCTTTGGCGAAGCTGGGACGGTCCCAGCCGGTTTCCCGGGCGGCTTCTGCGACGGCCCGGGCGTCTTCGGCGGTGGCGCCGGCCCCGATGTTGCCGGCCGGGACGGGGGTTTCCTCAGCCGGGGCGTCTTTGGCCTGGCTGTCAGTAGCGGAGCTCATGGGTTATCTCCTTGGGCCGGAATGGCCGGTGTAGCCATGGATCCGCCGGGTTGGAGAACCCTTCAGCTGTCACTCAAGATTACCCGCGGGTAGGTTCCGGTACCAGGGGACGTTTGCCCCTGGAAATCGCCGGAAATATCCACGGCGGCCGCGCGGTGGACCAGCCTGTCCCACCCGGCGTTGATCCCGTGGACCACTGCCAGGAGCGTCGTGGCCAGCACTGTCCACGTGAGCTTGCCGGCGCCCAGCAGCACCAGGGCAACCAGCCCGGCGGCGAGGACGAATGCGGCCAGGATCGCGCCAAATACCAGCGTCCCGATAAAAACCATGGTGGCTGTTTCCACTGTGCTCAGATCGAACTGCATGAATCCCCCTGCTGCTGCGGCGTTGCGTTGCGAAAGACTGCTGTGGCGAAGACCAGTAGCAGCAGCCTAGGGGGACAGGCCCGCGGCCAGCCAGAGGCGCATGGGGCGGAAGTGGCTGTTGATACGGGATCGAAACAATACCCGCAGGTAGGTCACGGAGTGGTCGCGGCGGCCTGCGTTAACCTTGTACTTGGCAGTTTTCCGGTTCGTCCCGCTGCCGCGCCCCCGCCCACCAGCCCGAGGAGAGTGTGTGCCCCGCTCCGCCAGGTCATCCGCTGACGCCATCAGCGCCCGGCTCCGGGACCTCGAACTCCTCACCAAGGGACCCGCCTGGGCCTTGACGCGTTCGGCGCCCTGGGTGATCGCGGTGCTCCAGGCTTCCTTTACCCGTACCCGGCCGCAGCTGCCGCTGGAAGAATTCCACGCCGACGTCGACTCCTTCCTTGAGGAGCTCCGGCGCCAGGATCCCGGGCTGGGCGGAGGGGCCAACGGGAAGTCCTTCGGCGATGAGTGGACCCGCCGGCAGTTCCTGACCCGCCGGAACCAGTCGGGCCAGATCGTCTACGAGGTCACCGAGCCGGCCGCGCGCGTGCTTGCCTTCCTGGACAGCCTTTCCAGCGAACGGTCCACGTTAAACGGGTCCCGGCTGGGAACGCTGCTGGGGGACGTGGAGAAACTCGCCAACGAGACCAACCCGGACCAGAGCGCCCGCCTGGAAGCCTTGGAAGAGGAAATCGAAGAACGGCAGCAGCTCATCCAGGACATCAGCACCGGCGAGTTCGACGGCCTGCTGGACGACGACGAAGCCGTGGAGGCTGCCGGGAACATCCTGGACCTGGCTGCCAGCTTGCCCGCGGACTACAAGAAGATGCGCGACCGGATCGAGGAACTGGTGGGCGGCCTGCGCAACCAGATCATCGAGGAGTCGCTGACCAAGGGCGCCACCATGGCCCAGGTCCTGGAGGCGGACAAACGGCTCCGCCAGAGCCCGGAAGGCAGGACGTTCCGGTCCTTCACCGCATTCCTGGAGGACCCGCAGCAGCAGTTGCGGTTCCGGTCCGCCATCGGCGAAGTACTGAGCCGGCAGTTCGCGGACGACCTCTCACCCGAGGACCGGGAGACGCTGAAGAACCTGGTGGCCGAGCTCCGGCAGCAGCACAGCCAGATCCAGCGCATCTACGGCAAGCTCAGCGAAAGCCTCAACACATACGTCCAGAGCGACGACTTCCGCCAGTCGGTCCGGCTCCGCCAGGTCCTGCGCGAAGCCGAGCAGGCCATCCGCTCCCTGCCATATGAGCGTGAACGGCCCGGCCTGGTACCGGGCCCGGTCCTGTACAACGCCGGCTTCGAGTCACTGTCCATGGTGAAGCTCTTCGATCCCGACGAGTTCGCGGCCCCGCCCCGCCTGGCCGATCCCATCGCCTTTACCGACTCGGACCGGGTGCGCTCGCAGAGGACCGGCAAGGCCAAGCCCGCTCTGGTCCGGGCGGCCATGGCCGGGGCTGCGACGCTGGCCGACGCCTGGCAGCAGCTGCCGCCCGGCGAACAGCACATCAACTCCATCCGCGCCCTCCTCTCCGAAGCCCTGCACCGGGGTGCGGACTTCAACCGCGGAGCCTGGGACGGCCTGGACTTCGAACAGATAGACGGTTCCATGCGCAGGGCCTACCTGCCGGTGGTTACGCTCGCAAAGGATTCAGATGACTGAGGAAATCACGACGCCGGTTGTTGAGCCCATCGGCAACGCAGGAGACGGCCCTGTGGTTGAGTCCGTCGAAACCAGGGCGGGGGCGGCACCGGGCGTTGAGCACCCTTTCGCAGTCTCGCCCCGCGACACGTTCGTCGATGGCGCAGCCCTGTTCCCGGGCGATACCGGTGTGCTGCCCATGAAGGTGCGGCAAGCCCTGGTCAAGCTCCTCAAGGGCCCCTACATCGACGGCGGCCGCGACGAGAAGCTGTGGACGGTGCTGCTGGACAACCAGTTGATTCTTCGGAGCCGCCTCTCCGAGTTGTTCCTTACCTTGCAGCTGGACCATGAACGGAAGATCGCCGTCCTCCGTCCCGTGGATCCGGAGGTCATCGGTGGCAGCACCCGCTCAAGCATTCTGCGGCAGCAGCGCGCGCTCAGCCGGGTCGAAACCATCGTGCTGCTCCGGCTCCGCCTGCTCCTGGACCGGCACGTCACCGCCCAGACAGACCCCACCATCACGCGCGAGGAAATCACGGACCTGGTGGCGCATTACCAGCCGGCCGGCCAGCAGGACGCCCTCCGTGACTCCGACGTGGTGACCCGCGCCATCACCAAGCTCCTGGCCCGCCAACTCCTGCTCCCCACCGGCCTGGACGACGTCTACACCATCTCCAACGCCCTGCCCCTGGCGCTGCCGTTCGAAAACATCGGCGACATCCCGGCCCACATAGAGGCCTTGGTCGCCGCCTCGGCAGATCAATCAGGAACAGAACCACTCCTTGACCTCGACGCGGATACTTCATCCAACGAGGACGAAGACGGAGCGGGGGACGACGACGCCGACGCCGCCCCCGCCCCTTCGCCGGGCGGCATTCGTCCTGCGGACGATGCGCCCGGCTCCGACAGGCCCGATGCCACTCCCGGGGCGGCACCGGCGTCATCGTCAGTGGATGCCCAGGTTCCGGGCACTAGCGGTGGCGACGGGGACATGCGGCAGCGTGCGTCTAAGCGAGGAACGAGCGAGCACGCCGAGCATGTGCCCGGTGGCGGCGCGAACGAAACCACGACTGAGGTGACCAAGTGACCATCGCAAGCATGCTCCCGCTCGGGGACGTGACCAACCCGGGCCAGATGCGGCTTGCCTTGGTGCAAGTGGTCAACTGGGGGACGTTCCACGGCGCGCACACGATGCATGTGGACCGCAACGGCACCCTGCTGACGGGCAATTCAGGCGTGGGCAAGTCCACGCTGTTCGATGCCATGCTGCGGGTTTTCGATGCGCGGCCGCGGTCCAACGAGGCGGCTGCGCAGCGTTCGGGCGGTGCGGTGGAGGACAAGCGCACCACCTTCACGTACATGCGCGGCAAGGTGGGGGACAAGGCGGTGGGGGAGGGCTCGGCGAGTGCGTTCCAGCGCCCCGGTGCCACCTGGTCCGCCGTCGCCCTGACGTTCGATAACGCAGCCGGCACCAGGGTGACGGTCTCGGCGTTGTTCGACCTGCCCAAGAACGGCACGGAATCCAGCGTGGGCCGGTTCTACCTGATCGACAATGTGCCGCTGGACCTGGAGGCCGTTGAAGACATAGCGGACAAGCGCTTCACCAAGGGCGCGCTGGAGGCGATCTTCCCGCACGCGCAGGTGTTCGATGTCCACAAGGCGTTCGCTGAGCGGTTCCGGCGGCTGCTGGGCATCAGCTCGGACCAGGCGCTGCCCCTGCTGCGCGTGATCCAGGCGGGCAAGGGCCTGGGCGGCAGCGTCAACACGTTCTTCCGCGACCAGGTGCTGGATGCCCCTGCCACCCTGGCCGCCGCGGATGATGTGGTGGAGGAGTTCAGCAACCTGATGTCCATCCGCCAGCGGCTGGAGGACGTCCGGCAGCAGCGCGACCAGCTGGCTCCCGTCCCTGGCCTGAACCGTGAATATGCCCAGTCCCTGCTGGACGCGAACCGGCTCCGGGAGCTGGTGGGCGAGGAGTTCGAGGCCTACAAGCAGAAGCTGGCCGTCGAGGTCCACCAGAAGACCCTGGTCCGGTTCCGTGAGCTGGCGCAGGCGAAGGCCAAGGAGCTCGGCGCCGAACGTGCGGTCCGTGACGGACTGGCCAAGGAGCTGCGGCAGCTGGAGACCGACTACAACAACCAGGGTGGCAACGCCATCTCGGCGATCGAGCAGTCGCTGGAGAACGCCAAGGTGGGCTTGAAGCTCCGCCGGCAGGTGGAGGAGGCGGCCCAGCAGGCATTGTCCGACGCCGGGTTGCAGCTTGAGTGGAGCGCGGCCGGCTGGGAGCAAGCCCATGAGCAGGCGGCAGCGAGGTCCGCCGAGCTGAAGGATGATTCGCAGGCCCTGCAGGAGCTCCGGTTCGAGGCGTTTGACGCCCACGCCACCCGCAAGAGGGAGCTCGCGGCCGCCGAGCAGGAACTCGTCTCGCTGAAGACGCGCAAATCCCTGCTGCCGCCGTCGAGCATTGAAAACCGGGCTGCGATCGCCGCTGCCACGGGGATCCCGGAAGACCGGATGCCGTTCGCAGGCGAGCTCATGGACCTCGCCGAAGGGGAGGATCGATGGCGCCCGGCAGCGGAGCGCGCACTCCGGAGCCTTGCCACCACCCTGCTGGTGCCCGGCGAGCACTTCGGTGCCGTCACCCGGTACCTCAACGACCACAACGTCCGCGGCGCGCTGCGGGCGGTGGACGTCTCCAAGCCATTGGCGGGTGGGGCGCTCGCCGTGGAGGACGCGCGCGACGGCGACCTCCTGGCCAAGCTGGACATCCTCGCCGCGGGTGCGGTGGCCGAGGCCGGCGAATGGGTCCGTGAGCGGATCGCGCTGGACTTTGCCTATCCCTGCGTGGAGGATCCGGATGAGCTGGCAGCGCTGGACAAGGGCCTGAGCCTGGGCGGCGTGGTCAAGCGGAACCGGCACACGGTGGAGAAGGATGACCGCTTTACCAGCCGCCAGGACTACGTGCTTGGTTTCGACAACGCCGCCAAGCTGGAACTTGTGGCAGGTCAGGTGGAGGACCTCCGCCAGGAAGTGGCCAAGGCCGCGGAACTGGCCCAGAGCCGCGAGGACTCGCACCAGGGCATGAGCCGCCAGCTCGATGCCCTGCGCCGCATCGCAGAGGATGACCGCCCGTGGGAGCAGGTGTCCGCGGCCGTCGCGGCGGATGAGCTCGCCCGGATCGAGCAGCGGCTCAAGGACGCCCTGGCCGCACAGGCGGACCTGGAACCGCTCCGCGCCACCATCGAGGAGGCCCGGCAGAAGCACCAGTCCAGCACCGAGTCTGCGGCCGTCCTGCAAAGCGAATACAAGGCACTGGACCGCCAGCTGACGGGGGCGGACGCGCTGCTGGAAGCCGCGCGCGTCCGCCTGGCCCAGGCGCCGCCGTCGGACGCCACGGCCGCAGCGCTGGAACCGCATTTCGCGGAATTCGGCGACGTGACCGAAATGCACGAACTGGACAACCTGGCGAACCGGGTCCGGACAGCCCTGCTGGGCGAACTGCACACGGCAGAGTCACGGGGCCAGGCCACGGCGGAGCGGCTCACCCGCATCTTCGAAGGCTTCGTGCGGGAGTGGGGCAGCGCCATCTCGGCGGACCACGGCACCAGCATCGGGGCGGCCAGTGAATTCGAGGCCCGCTACCACGCGATCGTGAATGACGGCCTGCCCGCGCAGGAAGCGGAGTTCCGGCAATTCTTCAACCAGCGCACGCATGAGTCCTTCAGCACCCTGCTGCACCTGCTGGACGAGGAACGCCGCTCCATTACCAGCCGCATCCTGCCCCTGAACGGCATCCTCTCCCAGGTGAACTTCCACGAGGGCAGCTATCTGGAACTGGACATCAAGCAGACACTGCCGCCTACCGCCAAGCAGTTCAAGGACGCCATCCAGAATGCGTTGAAGGCCCGGCATACCCGGCCGGCGAAGGCGGAGGCAGGCCGTGCAGATGGCCCCGGCCCAGGCAGGGACGACGACGGCGAGCTCACCGCCCGCTACAAGTCCCTGGAAACGCTGGTCAAGCGGCTGGGTTCGCAGGCGCCCGAGGACCGGCGCTGGCGCGCCGAGGTCCTGGACGTCCGCGGCCACCTGTTCATCCAGTGCAAGGAACACCGCGAAGTCGCCGCCCCCACCTCGGGAAAGAAGGGCGGCAGCAAGAAGACCGAAGTGTTCATGCACGCCGACACCGGTTCCATGTCCGGCGGCGAGCGGCAGCGGTTCACCGCGTTCATCATGGCCGCTGCCCTCAGCTACCAGCTGGGCATTGCCGAGCAGGGCTTCACCACCTACGGCACGGTGATGATGGACGAGGCCTTCGTGCTCGCCTCCGAGGAGTTCGCCGGTGCCGGGATCAAGGCGCTGCACGAATTTGGGTTCCAGCTGCTGCTGGCCGCCCCCGAAAACGTGATCGACCTGTCCCGGCACCTGGGCTCCGTCACCGAAATCCTGCGTGACAAACGCACCAACCGCTCCGGGGTCCTGACCGCACCCGTCATCCGCCCCCGCCCGGGGGAGGAAGGCGCCTGGCGGTCCGAGGCGAACCCGGTGGACATCGTCCTGCGGTAACTTGCCGGAGGTGGACGGGGCCGGTTACCTGGATTGCACGCGCGCCAGGAACTGCGCCGTGCGGTCCTGCAGCCCCTGGATTTGGCGTTGCACAACGACGGCGGGGTCCGGGTTGATCTCGTTGGCCGGCGGTTCCCTGCGGACGTTGCCGCAGCAGACGAAGTCGGCGCAGATCAGGGTGCCCACCGTGTTGCCGTCGCGCCCGGACTGGCCCGACCGCTTGGCGACCCAGAGCAGGACGTCTTCCTTGGAGAACACGTCCCGGCAGAGTTCGCACAACACGGAGCGGTTCTTCCGGGCACCTCCTTCGGGGGCCCGGAGCATGATTCCGGTGAGGCCCTTGGGGCCAGGAACCACCAGGTAACCGCGGAGCGGCATCTTTGCGTCGCGCCAGCCCATGAACTCCAGGCTGTCCCAGTCCAGGGAGTCGAAGTTTTTGGGCAGCGTCAGTTTCGCAGCTTCTGAGCGGCTGGCGTTGACGAAGGAGGAGCGGATTTGCTGAGGCGTGACTGATTGCATGGCTGAACTTTCGTAGCAGTGGGCGGCCCGGATCAGGGCCAAGGTAACGGGGGAGAGTCAGTCAGTCTCCGCGGAGCAGGCCAAAGCGGCCACCCCGCTCTCCATGGCAGCGGCGGCCGTGACGACCCTCTGCATGCGCATTCCCGTTGTCCTGTCCGGTGTTCAGTGTCCCGGTGCGGCTTTGGCCGGCCCGGCAAGGCCATCCTGCCAAATCGAGAGTCAACTGTCCAAGGAATGGTGCCTGGATGTGTTGTTGATCACCCACTTTGGATTAGGTGACAAAATTGTTGCGTAATGATGATTTACATAGGTTAGCCTTACTTAAGTTTTCATCCGCCCCCTTGAAGGAGCCTCGTGACGTCCCCCCTTTTCCCAGGTCCCCTCCCCAGCCGCCGGACCTTGTTTTCCTCCGCCGGCAAAGCAGCAGCCGTTGTGGCAGCAGCCGCGCTCACGCTCTCGGCCTGCTCCACGGGCCCCGCTTCCTCCGTTGCCGACGCCGGCAGCTCCAGCAGCAGCGCAGCGTTCCCGGTGACCATCGAGCACGTGTTCGGCAGTACCACCATTGAGAAGCAGCCCGCCCGGGTGGCCACCGTTTCGTGGGTGAACGACGACGTCGCCATAGCCCTGGGCGTGGTGCCGGTGGGCGTCCCCAAGAACGACTGGGGCGGCAACAGCAAGGGCTCCACCCCGTGGAAGGATGCCGCCCTGGAACAGCTGGGCGCCGGATTCGGCTCCGACAAGGCGCCGGTCCAGTACTCGGAAGCGGACGGCATCAACTTCACCGAGATCGCCAAGCTCAGCCCCGACGTCATCCTCGCCGCCTACTCGGGCCTCACCGAGGAGGACTACAAGAAGCTCAGCGAGATCGCCCCCGTGGTGGCCCACCCCCAGGTGGCGTACGGAACCTCCTGGCAGGACTCAACCACCATCATCGGCAAAGCCCTGGGCAAGGAAGCGCAGGCCGCAAAACTGGTGGCTGACACCGAAGCCAGCGTCAAGGACAAGGTGGCCAAGTACCCGCAGATCGCCGGCAAGAGCTTCATCTACGGCAACCTCGAGCCCGCCAAGGGTGACGGCGTGAACGTCTACACGGCCAACGACAACCGCCCCCGCTTCCTCACCGAAATCGGCATGACCCTGGCCCCGGTGGTGGCGGACAACTCCAAGGGCTCCAAAGAGTTCTACATTCCGTGGTCCGCGGAAAAGGCGAACGAGCTGGCCTCGGACATCTTCGTCACCTGGGTCCCGGATGCCTCCACCACAGACGCCATCAAGGCCGATCCGCTCCTCGGCCAGATTCCGGCCATCAAGAACGGCGCCCTGGTTGCCGATTCGGACAACACCCTGACCCTTTCCATCTCGGCATCCTCGCCGCTGAGCCTGCCGTGGTCCCTGGACACGTTCCTGCCACAGCTCGCCGCCGCAGCGGATGCGATGAAGTAGGTCCAGCGCCATGAGTACGACGACAGCACGTCCCGCCACGGAGCCCGGCACCCAGGTGCCGGCCCGGGCGGCGGCTGCCCTCCTCCGCGGTGACGCCCCGGGAAGGAAGCGGGCCGCCTGGCTGGCCGCCGCCGTCGTCGTGCTGGTGCTCATGGCCGGGGCATCGCTGGCCGTCGGGGCCAGGGATATTCCGCTCGGCACGGTGTGGCAGGCGCTGGCCGCCTTCGACCCCGCGAACGGCGACCATGCCGTGGTCCAGGCACGAATTCCGCGGACCATCCTTGGCCTGCTGGCCGGTGGCGCCCTGGGCCTGGCCGGCGCGGCAATGCAGGGCGTTGCCCGCAATCCGCTGGCCGATCCCGGCATCATCGGGATCAATGCCGGTGCAGCCCTCGCCGTGGTGACCGGCATCTACATTTTCGGCGTGACCGGCTTCTCCGGGTACATCTGGTTCGCCTTCATCGGGGCCGCAACCGCCGCCGTCGTGGTGTACCTCATCGCCTCGCTGGGCAGGGAAGGCGCCACGCCGGTCAAGCTCGCGCTGGCGGGTGCTGCGCTGAGCGCCGGGCTGTCCTCGCTCACGAACGTCATCCTGGTCGCCAGCCAGGACACCCTGGACAGGTTCCGGTTCTGGCAGGTCGGCGGCATCGCCGGCCGGGATTGGGCCGTGCTGCTGCCCGGCTTGCCCTTCCTGGCGGCAGGCGCGCTCATTGTGCTCCTGAGCGGCAGGATCCTCAACAACCTGGCCCTTGGCGACGACACCGCCCGCGGGCTCGGGCAGCGTGTTGGCCCCGCCCGCGCCGTGACCGCCCTGGGAATCGTCCTGCTGTGCGGCACCGCCACCGCGCTGGCCGGCCCTATAAGCTTCGTCGGCCTGGTGGTTCCCCACGCCGTCCGTTTCCTCACCGGCCCGGATTACCGCTGGATCCTGCCCCTCTCCCTGGTGGCCGCTCCGGCGCTGCTGCTCGGGGCGGACATCATCGGACGGGTGGTGCTGCTCCCGGGCGAGGTCCCGGCCGGCATCATGACCGCCCTCGTGGGCGCGCCGGTCTTCGTGTGGCTGATCCGCCGCGGAAAGGGAGCCGGGCTGTGAGGGTCCGCCGGACTGCCGTGCTGGCCGCCGCCGTGGTGGTGATGTTTTTCGTGTCCGTCCTGCTGGGAAGCTACACGGTCACCATCCCGGACTTCTTCACGATCGTCACAAACCAGCTGACCGGCGGCCCTAAAATCCCGGGCGCCAGCTTCATCGTGATGGAGAACAAGCTTCCGCATGCCGTCATCGGAACCATGATCGGTGTTGCCTTCGGACTGGCCGGTGCCCTGTTCCAGACGATGCTCCGCAACCCGCTGGCCAGCCCCGACGTTATTGGGATCAGCTCCGGGGCCAGTGCCGCGGCGGTGGTTGCGATCGTTGTTTTCGGGGCGTCCGGTGCCACGGTGTCCGGGGCGGCGCTGGCGGGTGCGCTCGCCGTGGCCGTCCTCATTTATGCGATCTCCAGCGGCGGGACCTCCCGCGGCCGGGGGAACGCCGCCGGGAACCGCCTTGTCCTGGCCGGGGTGGGCATCGCCGCCGCCCTGCAGGCAGTGGTCAGTTTCCTGATGACCCGCGCCGACATCCGCACCGCCGCCGACGCCCTGGTCTGGCTGAACGGCTCGCTCAACTCCGCAAACTGGGACCGCGCCGGCGTCCTGTTCCTGGCGCTCGCGGTCATGGTCCCCGCCGTCGTGTTCATCGCCGGGCCGTTGCGCATCCTGGAGCTGGGAGATGACACCGCCGCCGGACTGGGACTCCGCGTCGCCGGCACCCGTCTGGCCCTGGTAGTCATCGCGGTATCGCTGGCGGCGGTGGCGACGGCGGCTGCCGGGCCGGTCGCCTTCGTCGCCTTCCTGGCCGGGCCCATCGCCCGACGATTCACCGGCAACCCCGGCCTGCCGGCGTCGGCCTTGGTGGGTGCCCTGATTGTCCTCGCGGCGGACTACTTCGCCGCCAACCTTGCCCCGCTGCTGCTGGATGGAACCGTCCTGCCGGTGGGAGTGGTCACCGGCGCGCTCGGCGCCCCGTTCCTGCTGTGGCTCCTGGTCACGGCCAACCGAAAGGACGCCTGACGTGCCCGTTCTGAACGCCCAGGACCTGACGCTGAAATACGACCAACGCTGCGTGGTGGACCGGCTCAGCATCCGGATTCCCGAAGGCAAGGTGACCATGATCGTCGGTGCGAACGCCTGCGGAAAGTCCACCCTGCTGCGCGGCCTGTCCCGGCTCCTCAAACCCGCGTCCGGAGCCGTGACCCTCGACGGCAAGGACATCCACGCGCGGCCGGCCCGGGAATTGGCCCGCACCCTTGGCCTGCTTCCCCAGCATCCCGCCGCCCCGGACGGAATCACGGTCCGGGACCTGGTGGGCCGCGGCCGCTACCCGTACCAGGGCTTGTTCCGCAGCTGGAGCGACAACGATGAGAGCGCCGTGCAGCGCGCGCTGCAAGCCACCGGGACGCTGGAACTCGCCGGCCGTGAGGTGGATGAGCTGTCCGGCGGCCAGCGGCAGCGGGCCTGGATCGCCATGGCGCTGGCGCAGGAAACGGACGTGCTGCTGTTGGACGAACCCACCACGTACCTTGACCTTGCCCACCAGGTGGAGGTTTTGGACCTCGTGACGGACCTGAACCGGACGCGCGGCACCACCGTGGCCATCGTCCTGCACGATCTCAATCTCGCCGCACGCTACGCGGACCACGTCATCGCCATGAAGGGCGGCGCCGTAACCGCCGCGGGCGCCCCCGGCGACGTGGTCACCGAAGGCCTGGTCCGCGATGTCTTCGGCCTGGAGAGCCGAGTGATCCCTGATCCCGTCTCCGGTACCCCGCTCATCATTCCCATCGGCCGCCACCACGCCACAGCCAACGAACTGGAGCCCGTCTCATGAAGACCCGCGAAACCGCCGCCACCCAGCCGATGAGCGTGGCCTTCGACGTCAGTGTCACCTCGGTCCGCGACCTCAGCCCCAACTTCCGCAGGATCACCTTCGGCGGGTACTCGCTGCGAGGTTTCGGCGTCCACGGGGACACGCTTGACCTCCGGATCAAACTGCTGATTCCCTCCCTTGCCGCCGACGGAACGGAACTGCCGCTTCCGGCGTTCAACACCAGCCAGGCGGGCTGGTACCGGGACTGGCTGGCCATGGACCCGCACGTCCGCGGCGCCATGCGCACCTACACGGTCCGGGAGGCCCGGCTGGACGCGGTGTACCCGGAGATCGATGTTGACTTCGCCCTGCACGGCGATCACCGCGGGCAGCCGCACGAAGCCTCCGGGCCGGCCGCGAACTGGGCCGTGAACGCCAAACCGGGCGACGCCCTCACCATCATCGGGCCCAACAACCGCGCCGCCCACTGCGTCACCGCGGAGACCTATTCCGGCATCGAATGGCGGCCCGGACTGGCCCAGCGCATCCTGCTCGCCGGTGACGAAACCGCCGTTCCCGCCATCTCAGCGATCCTGGAAACCCTTCCGCCTTATATGAGCGGGCACGCTTTCCTGGAGGTCCAGCAGGCTGCGGACTTCCTGGAGCTCAGCTCCCCGGCGGACATCGAGATCACCTGGCTGGCCCGGGGTGCCGCCATCGGCAGGTCCAGGCCGCACGGCCAGTTGCTGCAGGAGGCCGTTCGCAAGGCCGTCCCCATGCCGGGCTGGGTAGGCATCACAGCGGACGACGGCGGCGCCGGGCCGGAGCCCGAAGACGTCAACGTTGACGTGGACATCCTCTGGGAAACGCCCGCCCGGATGGAAACCGCCGGTATCGCCGCCGCCAGGAATCCGCAGCTCCCCGCCGGCGCCATGCCCTTCTACGCCTGGATCGCCGGTGAAGCGGCCACCATCCGGGACCTGCGCCGGTACCTTGTCCGCGAGGTGGGCATAGACCGGAAGCAGGTGGCCTTCATGGGGTACTGGCGGCAGGGCAAAGCCGAGGGGTAGGCACTCACTGTTCACCCCGGCGTCGTCCGGGCTTTTCCTTGCCCCGGTACGTTGGGTCGGTGGTGCCTGAATCCTTGCTTCCTGACTCGGGGCGGCGGGTTTTTGTTGCCCTTGGGGACTCCTTCACCGAAGGCGTGGGGGACCGGGACGAGCGGCTGCCGAACGGGGTCCGCGGGTGGGCCGACCGGGTGGCCGAGAAACTGGCCAAGGCGCAGCCCGGCTGGAAGTACGCCAACCTGGCCATCAGGAGCAAACGGCTGCGTCACATCATCGACGAGCAGCTGGAACCTGCGCTTCGGATGCGGCCCACGCTGATCACGCTATACGCCGGCGGCAATGACATCCTGGACCTGAAGACGGACATGGTGGCGCTGATGGCGGACTACGACCAATTCGTCGCCAAACTGGCCGGCACCGGGGCCACGGTGGTCCTGTTCACCGGGTTCGACGTCAAGGTTTCGGCGTTGCTGGAGCCACTGAAGAAGCGCAACACCTACTACAACCAGCGGGTGCGGGACATCGCGGCGAAGCACGGTGCCCTGCTGGTGGATTACTGGTGCCTGGACGCTTTCCATGACCGCCGGATGTGGGACTCGGACCGGCTTCACATGTCCAAGGCCGGGCACAAATACCTGGCCGGGCAGGTGCTGGACCAGTTGGGCGTACAGCACAAAATCAAGCGCAAGGACTGGGAACCGCCGGTCCGGCTGAGCCTGCGCGAATGGGAGCAGCAGCAGCGGCGCTGGGTCCACGACTGGGTCCTGCCGCTGTTCGGCCGCAAACTCCGCGGCGTCACGCTGGGAGACACGCTCACCCCGCGCTGGCCCGAGCCGGTGAAGGTGCCACGCAAGGGTTTGAAGAAGCTTGCGTCGGAAACGCCCGACGGCGGCGCCGCGCCTTAGCCGGTTTGTGCGGGCGGGCTGTCCAGCAGGTTTTCATACCCTGGCGCCACCCGGCCGGCATGGAACTCCAGCACCTCGAAATCGGCCACCCCGTTGGAGTAGAACGGGTCAAGCGCCAGGCTGGCGTCGAGGGTGGCGCGCTCGGCCTGCGACAACAACAACCCGCCGGTCCGGGGAATCTTGCGGCCCGCGGCGATGAACACGCCGTCGTCGAACGCCTTCTGCAGCCAGGCCATGTGGGCTTCGTTGTGGAAGTCGACGATGTCCTGGGGCACGCGGTAGGTGAGGGAGACAACATACATGTGCCAAGCCTACCGGCGCCGGAACAAGCTACTTGAAGGATCAATCGTAGAATGGCTTCATGACCGAACCCCGATGGCTCAACGCAGATGAACGCCGTGCCTGGCTGGCGCTGGTGAGCATCAACACCCTTCTGCCTGCGGCCCTTGACACCAGGCTGCACACCGCGGGGAAGCTGTCCCTCTTCGACTACACCGTGCTGGCCATGCTCTCCGAAGCCGAGGACCGGTTCCTGCCCATGAGCGAGCTTGCCGCCCGCAGCAGCGCTTCCCTGTCCCGGCTGTCGCATGTGGTGACGAAGCTGCAGAAGCGTGGCTGGGTGGAACGCCGGCCGCACCCCCATGACGCAAGGGTGACCACCGCCCACCTCACCGAGGACGGCATGTCCACGATCGTTGGGCTGGCGCCCCGCCACGTCGAGGACGTCCGTGACCTCTTCCTCGATGCCCTGACCGAACAGGACGTCCTGGACCTGGCGCGGATCGGCGAAAAAGTGGTTGGGCGGCTGGACACGGACCACTGGATCCTGCGCGAAACCAAGGGCTGAGCCGGGAAGATCCCGGGCGATTGGTTGCTTCCGGCAACGGGTGGCAAACTTACCGCATGGATTTCACTTCCCGGTTCGTGGCCCTGGGCGATTCTTTTACTGAAGGCGTTGGAGACGACGACCCCGCACGCCCCAACGGTGTCCGCGGCTGGGCCGACCGCGTGGCCGAGCAACTCTGCGCCGCCGATCCCGGCTTCGGCTACGCCAACCTCGCCATCCGCGGCAGGAAGCTCCGCCAGATCCTCGCCGAGCAGGTGGACGCCGCCGTCGAACTCAAGCCCACCCTGGTGAGCATCTACGCGGGCGCCAATGACATCCTTCGCCCGCGCGTGGACATCGACGAACTGCTGGTGGAGTACAACGACGCCGTCGGCAGGCTGGCTGCCACCGGAGCCACCGTGGTGATGTTCACCGGTTTCGACGCCCGGGGTTCGAAGGTTTTCGGCACTATGCGCGGCCGGACCGCAATCTACAACGAGCTGGTCCGCGGCATTGCGGGGGACCACGGCGCGCTGCTGGTGGATTACTGGCGCTTCAGCGAGTACTACGACTGGGGCATGTGGGCCCACGACCGGATGCACATGTCCGCTGCGGGCCACGCCAACATGGCCAAGCGCGTGCTCGAGGTCCTCAAATATGACCACTCCATCGATGTCCCGCCCATGACGCCGGTCCCTGAACTCAGCGGCAGGGATGCGCTCCGCGCCAATGCCCAATGGTTCCGGGAGTATGCGGCCCCGTGGGTGGTGCGCCGCGTTACCGGCAAGTCATCCGGGGACAACCTGCGGCCCAAGTACGCGCAGCTCACGCGCCTCTGACCGGCAGTTTCCTGCCGCCGGCCTCAGGCGTACTGGAACGCCGGAGTCGCCAGCATCGAACCGTCGGCGCGGATCGCCAGTACCGCAACATCCCAGTTGTCAGTGGCCAGGTTCAGCGTCGGCGTTCCGCCGGAAACGATTGCCGTGGCCAGCACATCCGCGGTGACGATGTCCGCCGCGGCCACGGTGACCTGGACGAACCCGTTCCCGCCGCCCAGCCGCCAGATGTGCTCGCCCCGCTCCGCGGAGCCTGAGGTTGCAAGCGCTGTGTGCTGCCCGGCCGCCCCGAGTGCATACCCGGTGACCAGGGTGCGGCGGTCCGCCGGATCCACAATCCCTGCCTTCCACGGCTCGGTGCCGCCGGGCCGGGGCGAGCCGCTGACCAGGACGTCCCCGCCGGCGTTGAGGCACCAGTCGCGGCGGCCCAACGCCAGGAGGGAGGTTCCGGCCTCGCGAATCGCGTGGCCCTTGATGATGCCGGAAAGGTCCAGGACACCGTCCGGCCTCTCGGGCGTAAAGGCGCCCTCCGTGCGCAGCCGCCATTCATGCGCCTCGGCGTACCGTTCCCGCATTCGGACCGAGGCGGTCCGCAGCGTCAGTTCGCCGCGGGCCAGCCGGCTCGCCTCGGAATCGGGGCGGTACAGGCTGAAGGTTTCGTCGAGGTCCCGGAAGAGGCGTTCGACGACGGCGGTGGCGGCAGCGAGCTCGTCAAGCCGTGGCTGCCCTTCCGCGTCGATGCCAACAGGCATGGTCAGGCTGATGACAGTGCCCATGCACTCAAAGGTGCGGGCTTTCAGGGCCGGGGTGCCAGTTTCCGCCGGCACGGGGCTAGAGGTGCGCTGCATCGATGGCTGCCTGGAGTGAGGTGAGGTAGGCGCCGCTGGTGATGGTGGCGCCGCTGATGGTCTTGATGCTGGCCGACTGGGCAGCCAGCGCCTCGCTGCGGAGCAGGGGTGCCGCACGGTTGCTGATCTGGATCGACTTGCCGTCGGTGTTGGTCAGCTGGAGGGCAGTGACGTCCGTGATCTTGCCGTTCGCCACCGTGATCTGGACCTGCACGGGACCGAACCTGGTCTGGACGGCGGTTCCCTTGTAGGTGCCGGAGGCGGTTGAACCCGAGGACCCGGAAGTGCTGGAGGACCCTGTGGTGCTGGAGGAGCCTGTTGCGCCGGAGGAACCCGTCCCGGATGATCCGGTGCCGGTGGCACCCGTGGTGCCTGTCGCCGTCGTGCCCGTTGCAACGGTGCTGATGCCTGATACCTGCGTGCCTGCCTGCCAGCCCGCCAGGAGAATCCCGGCGGAGGCGAAGGCGGCAGCTGCAATTCCGCGTATTTTCACCAGTCAAACCTTTCGTGATGGATCTGGTCCTCGGGGACGCCGGCGTTCGCGGCATCCGCTATGACGTTGGCTGCCCAGGTGGCCGGGCCGCAGACGTACACGTCGGCGTCCGCAATGTCCGGGACGTAGGAGGTGAGGCTGTAGCCGTTGCGCACAGCGTCCTCGGGAAGCCAGGGGGAGCGGCCATGGGAGCGCCGCCCGGTGAGGTGGAAGAGCCTGACCCCGCGTTCCTGGCAGAGCTCCAGGATTTCGCTGCTGAGGTAGAGGTCCTGCTCCGTGTGGCCGCGGAGCAGCAGGCTCGCCTCCCCGGGGCCGAACGGTGTGGTTTCCAGCAGTGCGCGCAGCGGAGTGATGCCGATGCCGGCCCCGATCATGACCACTTTGTTCTTGGTGCGGGCGGCGGTGCTGAGCAGGCCATACGGGCCCTCCAGCGCCACCTTGGTGCCTTTCCGCAGCCGGAGGAGGCGGGCTGATCCGTCGCCGAGGTTGCGTACGGTGATCCGCATGGTCCCCTGGCCGTCGGGGCCATTGAAGACGGGTTCGGCGGACAGGCTGAACGGGTGCGGATGCCACCACATTCCCGGTGCCAGGAACCGCCAGATGAAGAAGCGCCCGCCGGTCCCTGCCAGCTGGTCCAGCTGCCGGCCCCGCATGACGATGTTCACCACGCCTGGCGCCACGGCCTCAACCCGGGCCACGGTGAGCTGGTGCCTCAGGGTGGCCAGCACCGGTTCCAGGATGCGGAAGTACACCAGGGCGGTGCCGGTGGAGATGCAGATGGCCAGCCAGTACCAGCGCTGCCAGGTACCTTCGGCGAACAACCCGCCGACGCTGAACTGGTGCGGGATTGAGGTGGCGACGGCGGCGTACGTCAGGAGGTGCACCACGTACCAGAACTCGTACGGAAAGCGGCGCCGGACGGCCACCAGGGACGTCACCACGACGGCGATAAACAGTGCCATGGACACGAAGGCCAGCCACATATCGGGCACCTGCACCCACAAGTTGATGGACTCGGTGATGGGATCAAGCCCCTCCGCCATGCCATACCCGATGGCGATCAGCACGCCGTGGGCCAGGAGCAGATAGAGGGAGGGTTTGCCCAGCTTGCCGTGGAACTCCAGTGCGCGGTCATGGCCGATGGTCCGGTCAATGAACGGGATCCTCGCCGCCAGGAGCAGCATGAGCAGGACCAGGTCCATGCCCGCCAGTCCGGCGACGATCCCGCCTGCGGTGAACAGCCCGGCGGGCGAGGTGATGTTCGAAGCCCCGCCGTCCGCCAGCCACAGCGCGATTGCCGCGGCAACGGATGCCCAGGCGATGACGGTCAGGAGGTCCGTTCGCAGCATGCGCTGCCTGTGCTGGCGGGTGAACCAGCTGCGGATGGGCCTCGTGGTGGACTGGGAAGGACGCCCCGGACGGCCGGAGCTGCTTGCGGCCGGTGTTGTCGGCAGGAGCTGCGTGTTCATGCCTCCAAGATTGCTTTGGGAAGCTATGTCCCTGCTGTGAAAAGGGGCAACCGGCAGCTGTGACCTTTCGTTCCTGCGGCTGCCCTTATACACCCGATTGGTCTTTAATTGCGTCAACTCGTAGACTTGGTAGGCGCTAAGTGCGCGGAGCGTGCGCAATTGCTCCGGTTGCCCCTGTAATTTTCGGGTGGCCGGTAGTTAGGGGCTCAAGTTGCGTGACTAACCGTTGCCCTTCCTTATTTTGGGTCGCCCTTAGCAGCATGGTCCAGCAGAAGATATGCGGATCATTACTTTCAATTCTTGAGGAGAAGTCATGGCAGCACACTGCCAAGTGACCGGGGCCGAGCCGGGCTTTGGGCACAGCATTTCGCACTCGCACCGTCGCAACAAGCGCCGGTTCGATCCGAACATTCAGAAGAAGCGCTACTGGGTTCCGTCCCTGCGCCGTAACGTCACGCTGCAGGTCTCTGCACGTGGCATCAAGACCATCGACGTGCGCGGCATCGACGCAGTCGTCGCCGACATTCTTGCTCGTGGGGTGAAGCTCTAGTGGCTAAGGACAAGGACGTACGTCCGATCATCAAGCTCAAGTCGACCGCGGGCACCGGTTACACCTACGTAACCCGCAAGAACCGTCGTAACGACCCTGACCGCATGGTCCTGAAGAAGTACGACCCCAAGATCCGCCAGCACGTCGAATTCCGAGAGGAGCGCTAAACATGGCTAAGAAGTCCAAGATTGCTCGCAACGAGCAGCGCAAGGTCATCGTTGAGCGTTACGCTGCCAAGCGCCTCGAGCTGAAGAAGACCCTGGTTGACGAGAACGCAACCGACGAAGCACGCGAAGCAGCCCGCCTGGGCCTGCAGAAGCTGCCCCGCAACGCGTCCCCGATCCGTCTGCGTAACCGCGACATCATCGACGGCCGCCCCCGCGGTACCTTCCAGAAGTTCGGCATCTCCCGTGTTCGCTTCCGCGACATGGCTCACCGCGGTGAGCTCCCGGGCATCACCAAGTCTTCCTGGTAATCCAGCCACGCTGATACCAGCTGCTTGAGAAGGGCCGGCAACCTCACGGTTGCCGGCCCTTCTGCGTTTAAGCCGGCCCGCCCCGTTGATTGAGCTTGCCGCCCCGGTGATTGAGCTTGTCGAAATCTGTGCGGCAGCACACACGGACCGTTTACTGCGGCGCCAAGGCAGTTCGGTCCCTTCCTGCCCGCTGTTGCCCCGGAATCCCGGGGTTTTCATGCCCTGCGGGGACGGGTTTGCGGTCGGTCCCGACTGCGTGTATTGTTTTCTAAGTCGCCGCGGGGGAGACAGCGAAGAGCTGGTAACCGCGGGCGGCCAAACCCCCAAAATACAGACTGAAATCTGGTTGCTCTTTAGGGCGCTGGAAATTGGCGGGGGAGATCTTCCCGCTGATGGAAATCCTGGATATGGATTTGCGTCGGAGTCGAAGATCGGGTAAGTTTGGAAAGTTGCTCCGGAGCGATCTGCGGCCCTGGTGGGTTGTGGTGGTGCTGGGTGTGTCTGTTGTTTGAGAACTCAATAGTGTGCCAAGTTTGTTGATACCAATTGTTTTATTGATTGGTTGTTTTGGCTGGATTGT
>NZ_JBFRDA010000029.1:0-33256 GCF_052113345.1 Pseudarthrobacter sp. YAF2
CCCACCCCCCAACGGGTGCGGGTAACAAGGTTACGGCGGTCATAGCGTGGGGGAAACGCCCGGTCCCATTCCGAACCCGGAAGCTAAGACCCACAGCGCCGATGGTACTGCACCCGGGAGGGTGTGGGAGAGTAGGACACCGCCGGACAMWCATTGGTCGAGGCCCCAACCACACGGTTGGGGCCTCCCACATTTAAAACACCACCACCCACACAACAACCCACAGCAGCCCGGGACACGGCCCGCTAATATCGAGCGGCCGCCCGCGGGTAGAGTTGTTCCCCATGAGCAGCATCTTCAGCCATGCCCAGGACCCCTTCGAAGCGGATGGACGACCCGGTGTCGAATCACTGGAGCCGGTGGTCAATACGGTGGTGGTTCCCGGGCCCGTGGCACGGGCTTTCACTGGTTTTACCGACCACGCCCACCTGTGGTGGCCGCTGGAGCCGTATGGTGTCTACGGGGCAGGGTCGTACGTCGAATTTGAAGAGAACCTGATACTCGAGACAGCGGACGACGGGCGCACCAGCATTTGGGGGACGCTGGATGACTGGCAGCCGCCGCTGTCCTTCCACGCAACGTGGCACCCGGGCACCACTGCCATGTGGTCCACGGAGGTCCTGGTGGCCTTTCGCGCCGTTGACGGGGGAACAGAGGTGCGGGTGTTCCACGATGGGTGGGAGGGCGCCGAGGACCCCGCCGCCGTACGGGGACACTATCTGCAGGCCTGGCCCGTAATCCTGGACAAGTACGCCCGCTTCATGGGCGCCCCAGACACAGCTGACTAAAACGCGGCCGGCCGGTTAGTCCTCGTTCAGGCGACAGTCGGTGCCGGCGGTACCGCCGTGCTGGTTCGGATTAGGAACTCTGTTGGATACTCCTGGTCCTGGACTGCTCCAGCGGGCGGGCCGCCGTCGGAATCCTTGCCGGCCTCCAGCAGTGACAGGGCGGTGGCGGCGGCCAAATTACCTTGTCCGCGCGGATCCTGTCTGATGGTGGTGAGGCCAAGAGTCTCGCTGAGCTCGTGTCCGTCCATCCCGACGACCGAGAGATCCTGCGGGATCTGCAGGCCGAAGTCGCGTGCCGCGAGCATGACGCCGATGGCCATCTCGTCGGATGCAGCAAAAACTGCGGTGGGCCGTTCCGCGGTCGTTCCCAGCAGCTGACGTCCCACCGCGTACGCGCCCTGGATGGTGAAGTCCGCGTTCACCACCCATTCGTCCCGAACCGCCAGGCCTGCCTCCGCCATGGCTGCAGCAAAGCCCTTCTGTCGCAGTTTCGGAAGCTTGAAGTCGCGGTTCAGGCCCGCGTCTCCGGTGATGTGCGCAATCCGGGTGTGGCCAAGCCGGATCAGGTGGCCGGTAGCACGCCTGGCAAGGCCTTCGTCGTCGATCCTGATGGTTGAGGCTCCCCGCAGGACACCGCCGATGCCCACGATGGGACGATGGACCGCCAGCAGTTGGCCGATCTCATCCTCACGCAGGACCAACGCAACCGCGATGACGGCGTCCAGACGTTTACGGAGCAGGAAATCGTTAAGGATGCTGCTGCGCCGCTCAGGCTGCTCACCCACGTTATAGAGGGTGAGGTCGTACCCGGCATCCAGAAGGGTTTCCGAAACCCCCTCGAGTACAGACGAGAAATACCAGCGCTGGACGTTGGGCACCACCAGCCCAATGTTGCGGTTGCGCCCCGAAGCCAGGCTCGAAGCGTGGTACGACGGAACGAACCCCAACTCCTTGGCTGCCTCCTGTGCCAGGCGGCGGCTTTTCGACGACACGTTGGACTTGCCGCTCAACGCCCGCGAAACGGTGGCCACGGACAGGCCGGCCCGGCTGGCAACTTCTTTGATGCCCGCCAATGTCAGTCCGCCGTGGTGTCAGGCCCAAGCTGCAGCCATGCTGTCTCTCCGGAGGCAAGGGAGTGGCCCGTGGCTGCCGGCAGGCTGCGGAGGAGTACGTGGCCGACTGGCATGTCCAGCGGCTCATGGTTCAGGTTCATAAGAACCAGCGTAGTGCCGTTCATGTAGCCAAGTGAGGATCCGGTGCACCAGTCCTCGGCCCAGGACAGGGATCCCCGGCCCAGGTCCAGCTCCCGGCGCCGGGCCAGCGCTTCACGGTACAGGGCCAGGTGCGACGACGGTGACACCGCCTGCACGTCCCGGGCGAGCTCCGCGAAGGACGGCGGAATCGGCAGCCAGGGATCGTTCCCGGAACCAAATCCCAGGTGACGGTCGTCGGCCCGCCACGGCAGCGGCACCCGGCAGCCGTCTCGGCCAAGGCGCTGGCCGCCGGTACGGGCGAACGTCGGGTCCTGACGCAGGTGCCCGGGGATGTCAATGCCGTCAGGCAGCCCCAACTCTTCGCCCTGGTACAGGTATGCAGCGCCCGGCAGCCCCAGCATGAACAGGGAAGCGGCCGCTGCGCGGCGCCGGCCCAGGTCCTCGTCCGGCTGGGGATCGCCGGCACCAATGCCGTCGCCGTCCCGCGGACCGTGGCCGTTATAACCGAACCGGCTGGCATGCCGGACGACATCGTGGTTGGAGAGCACCCACGTGCTCGGGGCGCCTACGCCGTCCAGGACGGTCAGGGAGTCCGTGATGACCGACCGCAGCCGGTAAACATCCAGTCCGGCATGAAGGTAGGGGAAGTTGAATGCCTGGTGCATCTCGTCGGGCCGGACCCAGTGGGCCAGCCGGTGGAGGTCCACGCTCGCCTCGGCACACAGAATCCGGTCCGGGCCGTATTCGTCGAGGATCAGCCGCCACTTCCGGTAGATCTCATGGACGCCGGGTTGCCCGAACATGGGTGCCTCGTGGCCGGGGTAGCCGTCGCTGCTGCCGCCGTCGGCGCGGCCGCCCCACGCCGGCAGGCCCGGTGCCTTGACCAATGCGTGGGCCACATCCACCCGGAAGCCGGAGACGCCCCGGTCCAGCCAAAACCGGAGTACCCGCTCGAACTCTGCATGGACCGCCGGGTTGTCCCAGTTGAAATCCGGCTGGGAGGAGTCGAAGAGGTGCAGGTACCACTGGCCAGGCTCGCCGTCCGGTCCCGTCACGCGGGTCCAGGCAGGACCGCCGAAGTGGGACTGCCAGTTGTTCGGCGGCTCCTGGCCGTCGGGGCCGGTTCCATCACGGAAGATGAACATTGCCCGCTCTGGACTCCCTGCCGGCGCTGCAACGGCCGCCTGGAAGGCCGGGTGCTGGTCCGAGCAGTGGTTGGGTACCAGGTCCACGATGACCCGCAGCCCTAGCCGGTGTGATTCTGCCATCATGACGTCGAAGTCGCCCAGGGTGCCGAAGATCGGGTCCACATCGCAGTAGTCGCTGACGTCGTATCCCGCGTCGCGCTGCGGTGACCGGTAGAAGGGCGAGAGCCAGACGGCGTCAACGCCGAGGTCCGCCAAATGCGGCAGTTCCTCGGTGATTCCCGCCAGGTCTCCTACGCCGTCGCCGTTCAGATCACGGAACGAACGGGGATATACCTGGTAGATCACCGCGGACCGCCACCAGCCGGGGAGGGCGTCGGCGGCGTGGATAAGCGTCAACGGACCGGCAATGCTCGCAGTGTCCTGGGTCACAGTTTCGACAGACATGGTAGATAGCATAACGGCCGGAGGCGGTATAAATGAAAACGCTTCCATAACTGATAAACAGGCTGTTCAGGGGCGTTGTGGCACGTAATAGACCAAGGGTGTGGAAGCGATTGCAGGCCCGGCAAAGCCACGCCGGCCCGGCGGACGGCACCTAGACTTGATGGATGTGTCCGACGACGGGTGGAGGCTTTGTGGGAAGTGTCGTTGACGAGCTGGAAACTATGTTGGCGCCAGGGCAGCTGGATATCGGCGAGGCCGCGCTCCGCAAGTACGCCATCGACCATGCGCCCGTCATCGACTTCCAGCTTCCCCTGGCCGTCGTGTTCCCGGAGTCGGTGGCCGATGTCCAGGCAGTCGTGCGGTCCTGCGCGGCCAGGGGAGTGGCGATCGTACCCCGCGGCGCCGGTACGGGAGTGTCCGGCGGGGCCCATGCCACCAGGAACTGCATCATCCTCTCGCTGGAGCGGATGGACCGGATCCTTGCCCTGAACCCGGACGACGAAACGGCCGTGGTGGAACCGGGTGTGGTCAATGCCGTCCTCAACGAGGCCGCCGCGGTGCACGGCCTTATGTTCGCCCCCGACCCTGCGAGTTTCCGGAGCTCCACCATCGGCGGCAACGTGGCCACCAATGCCGGTGGGCTGCGCTGCGCCAAGTATGGGGTCACCAGGGACTCGGTCCTGGCCCTGGACGTCGTCCTGGCTGACGGCTCCCTGATCCACACCGGCCACCAAACCTTCAAGGGTGTGGCGGGCTACGACCTTACGGGCCTCATCGTGGGATCCGAAGGAACACTCGGCATAGTGGTCGGCGTCACGGTGCGGTTGAAGTACCTGCCCCGGGAGGTCCACACCGTCGCGGCGTTCTACCCGGACTTCAGGCTCGCCGCCGCGGGGGTCCTGGCCGTGGGCAAAGCGCGCGTCCAGCCCGCCATCATGGAGCTGCTCGACGGCGGCACCCTCGCCCAGCTTGACGACATCCACGGATCGGATCTCACGGCCCGCGGAAAGTCCCTGCTCCTGGTACAGACAGACGGGTTTGGTGCTGCCGCCGAAGCCGACGTGGTTCGCCAGGTCCTCAGGGCCGGCGGCGCTACGGTCACCACAGAAGCAAGCGCCGAAGCGGAACGGCTGGTGGAACTGCGACGGCACAGCAGGGGCACCGAGGTGGACGACGAATACCGGGTGGGCGAAGACGTCGCCGTGCCGCGGTCGCGGCTGGTGGACTACGTCGCGGCGCTCGAGGCGCTGGCCGCCATCCAGCGGGTGCACCTCAAGGTGGTGGCGCACGCCGGTGACGGCAATCTGCACCCCACCTTCTGGATCGACCGGCAGGATACCGGTGTAGATGACGACGCCATGGGGCGCCTCCAAGCGGCACTGGATGAGTCCATCACGGCGGCGTTGGCGATGGGCGGCACCATCACCGGGGAACACGGCGTGGGCCAGTACAAGCTGCGCTGGCTGAGCCAGGAGCAGCCCGAACCGGTCCGGGAGCTGCAGCGCAGGATCAAGGGCTTGTTCGATCCCGCTGGAATCCTCAACCCCGGAAAGGCGATCTAGCGTTCAGTCGTCCGCGTCCGGGTAGTCATCCTCGGATTCATCGGCACCGTAGCGGGATTCCTCGCTCTCCACGTCAAGGATCTTAAGCATCTCGGTATCCGGGTTCAGCATGATCGCGGCCTCGTCCCGCCGGTGCCGGAGGATCGAGTCGATGTAGGACTGCACGGCCTCGGCCAGGGGTATGTGGCGTTCCTGCTTTTCGGACATGTACCAACGGTGTTCCAGGACTTCATGGACTACTTCGGCGTGCTCCAGCTTGCCGGAGAGGTCGCGCGGTATGGAACGGACAATGGGCTCGAAGACCTGGCTCACCCAGAGGTGGGCGCTGTATTCCTCGTCCATCTCCGGGTTGTTGTCCGCCCGGAAGGAGTCCATATCGTTGAGGAGCCGGCGGGCCTGGTTCTCCTGGGCATCCAGGCCGGTCAGCCGCAACAGCCGGCGCTGGTGGTGCCCGGCGTCGACCACTTTGGGCTGCAGCTGAATGGTGGCACCGTTCTGCGTGGTCTTGATCGCGTATTCCTCGACGTCGAAGCCGAGTTCGTTCAGGCGCCGGATTCGCGCCCCAACCCGCCAGCGTTCGCCGAGCTCGAAGGATTCCTTCTCCGTCAGTTCCGCCCACAGCCGCCGGTAGCTGTCCATGATCAGTTCACTGGTGGCGACCGGGTCCACCTTCTCCTCGATCAGCCCGCCGTCCAGCAGGTCCATCAGTTCACCGGCGATGTTTACCCGGGCGATTTCGAGATCGTATTCGCGCTGGCCGGTGGACAGGTCCGGGTAGAGCTCACCGGTCTCGGCATCCACCAAGTAGGCGGCGAAAGCGCCGGCATCGCGGCGGAACAGGGTGTTGGAAAGCGAGACGTCGCCCCAGTAGAACCCGATCAGGTGCAGCCGCACCATCAAGAGGGCCTGGGCGTCGATAAGGCGGGTGAGGGTGTCCTTGCGCAGCATCTGGGAGAACAGTGCGCGGTACGGCATGGAGAATTTCAGGTGCCGGGTCACCAGGACCGGGTTCAGTGGGCGCCCGTCCGGGTTGGTGCGTCCGGTAATCACGGCCACGGGTTCCACGCAGGGTACGTCCAGCCGTGCCAGTTTGCGGAGCATGTGGTACTCGTGGCGGGCCACGTGCTCGGACGTCTCCTTGATGGCGATGACCGAGCCCCCGAGGTGTGCGAAGCGCACGATGTGCCGGGAGATACCGCGGGGGAGCGCTGCCAGGTATTCGGCGGGCCATTCCTCCAAGGCGATATGCCAGGGCAGGTCCAGCAGTTCGGGGTCTGCCGCCGCGGCCGTGATGTTAAGCGACGACGCTACCGAGGCCGCCTTGTTGTCATCGGCACTGGCGGCCACGAACCGCGGCAGTTTACCGACCTGCGCGTAGTCGGTGGGTTCGTCGTGCCACTGGGCGCTGTTTTCCTCGGTCATGGGTCAATTCTTCCGTACGCAGGGCAAGGACGATAAATCTTCGTTAAAGCCCGACGGCGGCCCGCACCGTTGTGAAAGGGTGCGGGCCGCCGTCGGCTAATTCAGCTTCGCTGATTATCAGTCGCCCAGGCGCAGGCCGGTCTTCGTGTCGAACAGGTGCACGTGGCCGGACTGCGGACGGACGTAGATGACCTCGCCCTTCATCGGAGGGCGGCGGCCGTCGACGCGGGCCACGATGTCGTGGTCCTTGCCGTCAAGCGTGGTGTGTCCGTAGACGTAGGCGTCGGCACCGAGCTCTTCGACGACGTCGACCTCAACCTTCAGGCCTTCGCCCTGCGGAGCGGTCTCAAGGTCTTCGGGACGGGAGCCCAAGGTGACGGTGGAGCCGTGCGCCTCTTCGAGGACGTCGCGCGGCACGGGGTACACGGTGCCGCCGAACTGTACGCCGCCGTCGACGACCGGAAGTTCCAGCAGGTTCATGGCGGGGGAGCCGATGAAGCCGGCAACGAAGACGTTCTTGGGGCGGTCGTAGAGGTTGCGCGGGGTGTCGACCTGCTGCAGCAGGCCGTCCTTCAGCACTGCCACGCGGTCGCCCATGGTCATGGCCTCGACCTGGTCGTGGGTCACGTAGACGGTGGTGACGCCCAGGCGGCGGGTCAGTGATGCGATCTGGGTACGGGTCTGGACACGGAGCTTCGCATCCAGGTTGGACAGCGGTTCATCCATGAGGAAGACCTGCGGGTTACGCACGATGGCGCGGCCCATGGCAACACGCTGGCGCTGACCACCGGAGAGCGCCTTCGGCTTGCGGTCCAGGTACTGTTCCAAGTCCAGAAGCTTGGCGGCTTCGCGGACACGCTCGGCGCGCTCTTCCTTGGAGACGCCGGCGATCTTCAGGGCGAAGCCCATGTTGTCGGCCACAGTCATGTGCGGGTACAGCGCGTAGTTCTGGAAGACCATCGCGATGTCGCGGTCCTTCGGCGGAACATCGGTGACATCACGGTCGCCGATCAGGATGCGGCCTGCGTTGACGTCCTCGAGGCCTGCGAGCATGCGCAGCGAGGTGGACTTACCGCAACCGGAGGGTCCGACGAGGACCAGGAATTCGCCATCGGCGATGTCGATGTTGAGCTTATCGACGGCGGGCTTATCTGTGCCCGGGTACAGACGCGTAGCGTTATCAAAAGTAACTGTAGCCACAGTTATCAATCCCTTCACCGGCAGGTACGTGCCGGACGATCCGTTGTGAATGGTTCATGTTTATTCAGTTGTGTTCCAGCAAAGTGCTCCGGGTCTTTGCCCCGGAGCACCCAATGACGCCGCACGGTGTTTGTGCGCCACATCACACAAAAGAGTATGCCAGAGTGGGCCTCTTTTAGCGCAAATGTTACGAACGTCACATGCGGCGTGGGTCACTTCCTAGCCGGAGGCGGCCTCGGGATCTTCCTCGGCCACGGTGATGCTCCGTTCCTGCAGCAGCACCTCCAGCAGTTCGGCGATGTGCACAGGTGCTTCCACCCGGTACTGGGCCTGGGTGAAATCGAGGCCCACCTTGACCCCCACGTCGCCCGGCTCCAACCGGCCGAAAGCGTCCTCGTCCGTCACGTCGTCGCCGGCGAACAGGACGGCGGTGGCGCCGGTGGCCTGCCGCAGGAAGGCGACGCCTTCACCCTTGGAGGCGTTGACCACTGATGTCTCCAGGACGCGCTTGCCCTCCTTCAGGAAGACGCCCTTGCGGTCCTGCAGCGATGCGCGCGCGGCCGCCACGGCGTCCTCGGCGACGTCGTCGTCAGCCTGGCGGGTGTGCAGGACGACGCCGGCGGGCTTGTCTTCCAGGGAAGTTCCGGGAGCCTCGGCCACGATCTCAGCCAGCACCGCCCGGACCTCGGCGAGAAGCGCTTTCTGGTCCTCCTCCAGCGCCAACTCCGTGGAACCCGGTCCCAGCCACGCTTCGGCGCCGTGGCTTCCGATGAGGAGGGTGTCCACGGGCGGGGACGCGACCTGCCGCAGGCTTGCGAGGGCGCGGCCCGAGATGAGTGCCGTCGTCGTCCGTGGAAGCACCGCAAGGCCCGCAAAGGCTGCTGCCGAGCGCGGGAGCGGCCGCGCGTCCTGCGCGCGGTCCACGATGGGCGCCATGGTGCCATCGAAATCCATGGCAACCAGCAAATGCCCGGTTCCGGCGATCCGGCGCAGGGCTTCCCGCAACTCGGGGGTCAGTGCCAGCTGCCTCTTGGCGCGGTGGCCCTCAGGAGTCATCGCGGACCACCTTTTCGTTCAGCGCGCGCAGGAAATCCGCGGACCAGTGGTCGACGTCGTGGTCCAGGATCTGGCGGCGCATGGACCGCATGCGCCGCGACGCTTCCCGGGGGGTAAGCTCCACCGCGTTCATGATGGTGTTCTTGAGGCCGGCGATATCGTGCGGGTTGATCAGGAGCGCCTGCTTGAGCTGGTCCGCGGCGCCGGCGAATTCGCTCAGGACCAGGGCGCCGTCGTTGTTGTTGCGGGCGGTGACGTATTCCTTGGCCACCAGGTTCATCCCGTCCCGCAGGGCGGTGACCAGCATGACGTCCGCGGCCAGGTACAGCGCCACCATTTCCTCCACCGGGTAGCTGTGGTGCAGGTAGCGGACGGCGGTGTTTTCGAGGGTGTCGTAGGTGCCGTTGATGTGGCCAACGGTTCCTTCCACTTCTTCGCGGAGGAGCCGGTACTGTTCCACGCGCTCCCGGCTGGGCGAGGCCACCTGGATCAGTGTTGCCTCGCCGACCGTGAGCCGGCCGTCCGCCAGGAGCTCCTCGAAGGCCTTCAGCCGGTGGCGGATGCCCTTGGTGTAATCCAGCCTGTCCACACCCAGCAGGATCGTCTTGGGGTTGCCCAGGTCCTGCCGGATCTGCCGTGCCCGTTCGATGATTTCGGGCCTGGCGGCAAGCTCGGTGATCTGCTTGACGTCGATGGAAATGGGGAAGGCCTGCGCCCGCGCAATATGCGTGATTTGGCCGTCCTGGCCCTTGACGTGCACCTGCTGCTGCTTGACGCTGGCTCCGAGGAACCTGCGGGCGGACCGCATGAAGTTTCCGGCGTCGCTGACGCGCTGGAAGCCCACCAAATCTGCGCCGAGCAGGCCGTCGATGATGGCATGCCGCCACGGGAGCTGGGCAAAGATCTCCGGCGGCGGGAACGGGATGTGGTTGAAGAACCCGATCCGGAGGTCTGGCCGGGCCTCGCGCAGCATCCGCGGAACAAGCTGCAACTGGTAGTCCTGGACCCAGACGGTTGCGCCCTGGTCCGCGTGCCGCACCACGGCGTCGGCGAACCTCCGGTTGACCTTGCGGTAGGCGTCCCACCAGGCCCGGTGGAATTCCGGCGGGGCGATGACGTCGTGGTACAGCGGCCAGAGGGTGGCATTGGAGAATCCCTCGTAATACAGCTCAACATCCTCCGTGCTGAGCTGGACCGGGACCAGGTCCATACCGCCATGGCTGAAGGGCTTGACGGTCTCGTCAGGTGCTCCGTGCCAGCCCACCCAGGCGCCGTCCGTCTTGGTCATCATCGGTGCGAGGGCGGTCACCAGGCCGCCGGGGGACCGTCGCCAACCGGATCCATCGCCGCCATCGGCGGGCGCCACCCGGTCAACCGGCAGCCTGTTCGAGACCACCATGAAGTCGTACTTCGTGTGCGCGGCGTGGCTGGAATCGGAGTCGGCGGCATGTGCCATGCCGGCGGGTTTTTCCTGGACGGGTGTTTGCATTGCGGCCCCCTGGGGTTGCTTGTGCCTCTAAGCCACCCTAGCGGGACGGAATCATCGGGGCTATTCGTCCGTTGGTCAACCCGGAGGAATGGTTGAAACCGCAAGCTCTCAGTTTTCTCCCCTAAAATGTGGGGGTGCCACCTAGTGGTCCCCCTTCGTCGACCGACCCAAGGAATTCATGAGCCCCGCAAACGAAGTACGTAAGTCCAAGGCTGAGCGAACCGCGGAGGCGCGGGAAAAGGCGCGCCTGATCCGTGAAGCGCAGGCGAAAAAGGACAAGCGCAACAAGCTGCTGATCGGCTGGGGCATTGTCGCGGCTGTGGTGGCCATCCTGGTGGTGGTGGCCCTGGTGGTCACCAGCAGCCTGAAGCAGAACGCCCCGATTGCGGATCAGGGGCCAACGCCGGCCAACGCCAACATCCATGGCGGCGTTACCCTGCTTGCCAACTCGGATGTGGCCAAGAGCGACCCGGCAACGGTGGACGCCAACTCCTTGGGCGATGCGCCGCAGACTCCACCGGCCGAGGTGGTTGCACCGGGCGCGGAGGCGGAGGCCGGCAAACCGGTCAAGGTGGTCCTCTATGTCGACTTCATCTGCCCCGTCTGCAAGAACTTCGAGACGCAGTACAACGACCAGCTCACGTCCCTGCGGAACGATGGCAAGATCACCGTGGAGTACCGGCCGCTGGGCTTCCTGGACAGCCGGTCCACCACCAATTACTCATCCCGCGCGGCCAATGCGGCAGCCTGTGTGGCCAACACCGCTCCAGAGAAGTACGCCGACTACTTCAACGCCCTTTACGCCCAGCAGCCGGCGGAAGGCAGTGCAGGCCTCTCGGACAACGACTTGAAGAAGATGGCCTCCGACATGGGCGTCAACATTGGTTCCTGCGTGGATGACAAGACCTACCGCCCGTACGTGAAGTACACGACGAAGGAAGCCTCGGCCATCGGGGTGAGCGGGACGCCGACGGTCTTTGTCGACGGCAAGCAGTGGGGCAAGGGAGACAGCGCCCAGACGCCGTTCCCGGATTTCCTGCAGGCAGCCATCGCCGCCAAGGGCTAAAGACCGGGCACCCGTGCAAGGGCCCGTTCCGGAATATATCCGGGGCGGGTCCTTGCCGCGTCCGGCGCGGGGTGCCCGGCGTTTTTACGCCCGGCGGGAGTTGGGCTAACCTTATCTAGCGTCTTGACGGCGCAGGCCCCCAGGGGCGCGCCTCCTTAGCTCAGTTGGCCAGAGCACCGCTCTTGTAAAGCGGGGGTCGTCGGTTCGAATCCGACAGGGGGCTCCGGCGCGCAGGCCCCGGCTCGAGGTTCCAGGAACCCGGCCCGGGGCCTTTTCTTGCTCCGGGACTAAGCTGGATTCATCCCAATAATCAGCCTGCTGACTAAAGGAGGATGGGTGCCATGCCCAAGACCGGCAAGAATGACCACGCCCGCAAGGATGAACTCCCCTCGACCCTGCAGCGGTCCGGGCGAAAAGCCCAGGACACGTTCGCCAAGACCTACGATTCGGCCCTCGAGTCCTACCACGACGAGGAGCGGGCCGCGCGTACAGCGTACGCGTCACTGAAGCACAGCTACGAAAAGGTGGGAGACCACTGGGAGCCCAAGGGTAAACGCGGTCCGTCGGACAAACACGCGGAGCAGGGCGGCCGCTCATCCGAACCCACCGCCGGAGGCGTTGACGCCAACGCCTCCAAGGAACACCTCTACAAACTGGCCAAGGAACTGGACGTCAAGGGCCGTTCGAAGATGGACAAGCACCAACTGGTGGAGGCACTTCAAAAGGCGAACAACAAGGCCACCCGCAAAGCCCGCAGCAAATAGCCTGCACTCTTGCCGTCCTGCCGTCCAAGGTGTCGAATCAGAGGATACGTCCGGTCCGGCCGGCAATGATGCCAGGAGGTTCCAATGTCGGTGAAGAGCACCAAGGAGTCAGTGCGGGCGGCGGGCGGCAAGAACGGCCCCGATGCCCGCCGCACCGATCAAAACGCCGGCATTGCCGCCGCGGACCCCGGCCGAATCCGGAACGTGGCCCTGGTGGGGCACTCCGGTGCCGGAAAGACGATGCTGATCGAGGCGCTGCTGGCCGCCAACGGCATGATCACCCGCAAAGGCTCCATCGTGGACGGAACAACGGTCAGCGACTCCGACCCGGCTGCCGTGCACCAGCAGCGGTCGGTCACGCTGTCCCTGGTGCCATTGATGGTGGAGGACGTCAAAGTGAACCTGATGGACACCCCGGGCTACCCGGACTTCATCGGGGAGCTGCGGGCCGGGTTGCGGGCGTCGGATGCTGCCCTGTTCGTGGTCTCCGCGGTCGACGGGATCGATGCAACCACCACCGCGCTGTGGGGCGAGTGCGAGCAGGCCAGGCTGCCGCGCGCCGTCGTGATCACGCGGATGGACCATCCGCGCGCAGATTACGAGTCCACCCTGGCCGCCTGCCAGAAAGCGTTCGGCGACTCCGTCCTGCCCGTCTGCGTGCCGTTGCAGGGGGAAGCGACGGACCCAGGGTTGCTGGGCCTGCTGTCCCGCGAGGTCACAGACTACTCGGCGGGTGACGCCTCGCCCGCAAGCCGCCCGGCCGACCCTGCCGAACTCGCGGCCGCCGGTCCTGCCCGCGGCAGCCTGATCGAGGGAATCATCGCCGAAAGCGAAGACGAGACACTCATGGACCGTTACCTGGACGGTGAGGACATCGACCCCGCAGCGCTCGCAACCGACCTGGAAACCGCCGTCGCCCGCGGCTCATTTTTTCCCGTGCTGCCCACGTCCGCCGTCACCGGCCTCGGCACCGCCGAACTGCTGGAGCTGCTGGTCCGTGCCTTCCCGCCGCCGGGGGAGCGCAACCTGCCGGACCTGACCGACCTGGCGGGGGAACCGGCTGGAACACTGTCCTGTGATCCGTCCGGTCCGCTTGCGGCTGAAGTGGTGCGGACATCCAACGATCCCTTCCTGGGCCGCATCTGCCTGGTGCGGGTCTTCTCCGGGACCCTGCGCGAAGACTCGCCCGTGCATGTAGGTGGCCATGGCCTGGCCGACCGGGGCCACCAGGACCACGACACCGATGAACGCGTAACCCACATCTACTCGCCGTTGGGTGCCAGCCTGCGCCCCGTTCCCTATTGCGTGGCAGGGGACCTGTGCGCCCTGGCCAAGCTGGGAAGCGCCGAAACCGGGGACACCATTTCAGCGCGGGACACACCGCTGTTGCTCGCCACGTGGGAAATGCCCGAGCCGCTGCTGCCGGTTGCCGTGGAAGCGGACTCCCGCAGTGACGAGGACGCGCTGGCCCGCAGCCTGGGCCGGATCGCGGCCGGCGATCCCACCCTGCGGGTGGAAAGGAACGCCGAAACGCACCAGCTGGTGCTGTGGTGCATGGGTGAAGCGCATGCGGAGGTAGTTCTCGACAGGCTGCGCGAGCAAGGCGTGAAACTCCACACCGTGGACGTGGTGACGCCGCTGCGCGAGACCTTCGCGGCACCCGCCACGGGCCACGGCCGCCACGTCAAACAGTCCGGCGGCCACGGCCAGTACGCCGTATGCGACATCGAAGTGGAGCCGCTGGACCGCGGCGCCGGGTTCGAGTTCGTGGACAAAACCGTGGGCGGCGTCATTCCGGGAACGTTCATCCCGTCGATCGAGAAGGGCGTCCGGGCGCAGATGGAGCGGGGCGTCTCCGCGGGCTTCCCCGTGGTGGACCTGCGGGTGACAGTGGTGGGCGGAAAGGCCCACAGCGTCGATTCATCCGATGCCGCCTTCCAGTCGGCAGGAGCCCTGGCACTGCGCGAAGCCGCGGCTGCGGGGAAGATCCAGCTCCTCGAACCCGTGTCCGCGGTGGCCATCACAGTTTCCGACGAACATGTGGGGACTGTGATGAGCGACTTGTCCGGCCGGCGCGGGCGCCTGACCGGAACCAACTCCTCGGGCCAAGGCCTCACCGAGATCAGCGCCGAAGTTCCGGACCAGGAACTCCTGCGCTACGCGGTGGAACTACGGGCCCTGACCGCCGGCACCGGGAGGTTCCACCGGCAGTACCTGCGCCACGAGCCGGTGCCATCGAATTTCACCCCGTCCTGATCCCGCCCGGGCAAGAGCATCGCCAAGGAACGCCGGCACCCGTGAACGCCGCAGCACGAAAGATCCAAAACGTCTACCTGACCTTGACGCTGGGCAACACCCTCGCGGCGTCGTTCATCTGGGGCATCAACACGCTGTTCCTGCTCGACGCCGGGCTGAACAACTTTGAGGCGTTCGCCGCGAACGCGTTCTTCACGGCAGGAATGGTGCTCTTCGAGGTACCCACCGGGGTGGTCGCAGACAGTTGGGGGCGCCGGGTGTCCTTCCTGCTGGGGACCGTAACCCTGGCCGGGTCCACCTTTCTCTACTACCTGCTCTGGCAGTTGTCTGCGCCGTTCTGGTGGTGGGCGGCCGTCTCGGCCCTGCTGGGGCTCGGCTTCACCTTCTTCTCCGGGGCAGTGGAGGCCTGGCTGGTGGACGCACTGCACTTCACCGGTTACGAGGGCAGCCTCGAAGCCGTCCTGGGCCGCGGCCAGATGGTTTCCGGCATCGCAATGCTGGGCGGTTCGGTGGCGGGCGGGGTGATCGCGCAGGCCACCAACCTGGGCGTGCCGTTCCTGCTGCGCGTCGCGGTGCTGGCGGCTATGTTCGCAGTTGCGTTCCTCCTCATGCACGACGTCGGGTTCACACCAGAGCGTTCGGCCCACCCGCTGCAGGCCACCCGCGCAGTCCTGCGGGCTTCGCTCGACGGCGGCCTGAGGAATCCGCCCGTGAGGTACATGATGCTGGCCGCACCCTTCACCGACGGCGTCGGGTTCTACGTCTTCTACGCCCTCCAGCCCTACCTGCTGCAGCTTTTCGGCGATCCCAGGGCCTACGCCATCGCTGGCCTGGCCGCGGCCATTGTTGCGGGGGCCGACATTGTGGGCGGCTGGCTGGCTCCGCTGGTGCGGAAGCTGGTCCACCGGCGCACTTCCGTACTGATCGGCTCCAACATCATCAGCTCGGTGGTCCTGGTGGTGCTGCTGGCAACCAACGTCTTTTGGCTGGCGCTGGTGCTCCTGGCCCTCTGGGCCGTGGTGGCTTCGGCCGGCACCCCGGTACGCCAGGCCTACCTCAACGACATGATCGCCTCCAAGCAGCGGGCCACCGTCCTCAGCTTCGCCTCGCTCATGGGCTCAAGCGGCGGGGTGGTGGTGCAGCCGCTGCTTGGCAGGGCCGCGGACCTTTACGGCTACCCTGCATCCTTGGCAATGAGTGGCGCAGTGCAGCTGCTGGCAGCACCCTTCATCCTGCTGAGCCGACGCCGGCGCTCGCCCGCGGATGCCGGGACGGGGCTGGCGGCCGCGCCCTGACCGGCACGGGGCACACGCCAGGCCAATGCAGCGAAGGCCCCGGGCCTCGGACTGGGTGCGTCCGGTGCCGGGGGCCTTCGAGGGAACTGTCTGACAGGGGGCCGAAGCCGGTACTACTTGACGCCCGCCTGTACCGTTTCGGAGGCTGCAGGCACGGGCTTCTCTTCTGCGGGCGGCCGCGTGGTCTTGAGCTTGAACCGCTTGCCAAGGTCACCGCCGCCGCCGCTGCGGTTCTTGTTGAAGATGTCGAAGCCGACGGCGACCAGGAGCACCAGGCCCTTGATGAGTTGCTGGTAGTCGGTGCCCAGGCCCAGGATGGACATGCCATTGTTGAGCACACCCATGATGAGGCCGCCGATCATGGCCCCCGCGACGGTGCCGATGCCGCCCGTGACGGCAGCACCGCCAATGAAGGCCGCGGCGATCGAATCGAGTTCGAAGCCGGTTCCGCCTGCCGGCTGAGCCGAGTTGAGCCGGGCGGTGAAGACGAGGCCCGCCAGGGCAGCGAGCACGCCCATGTTCACGAAGAGCCGGAACGTCACGGCCTTGGTCTTGATTCCGGAGAGCTCAGCTGCGTGGAGGTTGCCGCCGATTGCATAGGTATGCCGGCCGAACACGCTGTTGTTCATCAGCGCGGTGTACGCGATCACCAGCGCGGCCAGGACCACCAGGACGATCGGCGTGCCCCGGTAGGACGCCAGCAGGAAGGTGATGATAAGCATCAGCAGCGCCGTGAAGGCGGTTTTGATGACGAACCAGACCAGGGGTTCGCTTTCGAGGTCGAACTTCCTGCGGATCCGGCGTTCCTTCAGGGCCTGGATGAGCAGTGCCACTGTGGCGCCCACGCCGAGGATGACAGTAAGCCATTCCAGCACCGAGGTCCCGCCGGAAATGTCCGGGAGGAATCCTCCGCCCAAGGCCCGCAGCTCGGCCGGGAAGGGCGTAATCTGCTGGTTCTTCAGGGTAATGAGCGTCAGGCCGCGGAAAATCAGCATGCCTGCCAGCGTGACGATGAAGGCCGGAATCCCCACGTAGGCGATCCAGTACCCCTGCCAGGCGCCGACGAGGGCACCGACCAAAAGGCAGGCGGGGATGGCGGCCCACCAGGGCCAGCCCCAGTGCACGATCATGACGCCGGCCACGGCGCCGATGAAACCTGCCACCGAGCCGACGGAAAGATCGATATGGCCGGCGATGATGACCATGACCATGCCGATGGCGAGGATGAGGATGTAGCTGTTCTGGACCACCAGGTTGGTGACGTTCTGCGGTTCCAGCAGGATCCCGCCGGTCAGCCCCTGGAACAGCAGGACAATCAGGATCAGGGCAACGAAGATGCCGACCTGGCGGAGGCGGCTTGTGAGGAATCCGAGCGATTCTCGTAGGGCGGACATTTCGCTATTCCTTCTCTTTGGTCATGTAGTGCATCAGGGTTTCCTGGGTGGCCTCGGCGATGGGCACCTCACCGGTGATGTGGCCTGCGGCGAGGGTGTAGATGCGGTCGCAGATGCCCAGGAGTTCGGGAAGTTCCGAGGAAATGACGATCACGGCTTTTCCTTCGGCCGCGAGCCTGGCAATGATCGTGTAGATCTCGTATTTGGCGCCGACGTCGATCCCGCGGGTGGGTTCATCGAGGATGAGTACATCGGGATCGGAGAACATCCATTTGCTCAACACGACCTTCTGCTGGTTGCCGCCGGAGAGTTTCCCGGTGATGGCGGCCACCGAGGGTGCCTTGATGTTCATGCTGTTGCGGTAGCCGTTGGCCACCACGGTCTCCTGGTTCTTGTCCACGAAGCCGCGTTTTGCGAGCTTGCGCAGCGCTGCCAGGGAGATATTGCGCTTGATGTCCTCGATGAGGTTCAGGCCGTAGTGCTTCCGGTCCTCGGTGGCGTAGGCAATGCCGTGCCGGATCGCGTCAGAGACGGTGGCGGTGTTGATTTCCTCGCCGTACTTGTAGACCTTGCCTGAGGTGGCGGTACCGTAGGTGCGGCCAAACACGCTCATGGCAAGCTCCGTGCGGCCGGCGCCCATCAGCCCGGCAAGTCCCACCACTTCACCCTTCCTGACGTGCAGGTTGGCGTTCTTGACCACCATTCGGGCGTGGTCCTGGGGGTGGCGGACGGACCAGTCTTCGATCCGGAGGACTTCTTCACCGATGTTCGGGTGGCGGTCCGGGTACAGGCTCTCCAGGTCCCGGCCCACCATGCCGCGGATGATTCGTTCCTGCGTGATCTGTCCTTCATCAAGCCGGAGGGTCTCGATGGTCTTGCCGTCCCGGATGATGGTGACGGCATCGGCCACCTTGCGGATCTCGTTGAGTTTGTGGCTGATGATGATGCTGGTGACTCCTTGGCCCTTCAAGTGGAGGATCAGGTCCAGCAGGTGGCCGGAGTCCTCGTCGTTGAGGGCGGCCGTGGGTTCGTCCAGGATGAGCAGCTTCACTTCCTTGGAGAGCGCCTTGGCGATCTCCACCAGCTGCTGCCTGCCCACGCTGATGTGCTGCACGGGGGTGATCGGGTTTTCATCGAGTCCCACGCGGGCAAGCAGCTTGGCTGCCTCCAGGTTGGTCTTGCGCCAGTCCACCCACCCGTTGGTGGCCTGCTCATTGCCAAGGTAGATGTTCTCGGCGATGGAGAGGAACGGGCTCAATGCAAGTTCCTGGTGGATGATCACGATGCCCCGCTTCTCGCTGTCGGAGATGCTGGAGAAATTGCAGGGCTCGTTTTCGAAGAGGATCTCCCCGTCGAAGGTGTTGTCTGGATAGACGCCGGACAACACCTTCATGAGTGTTGATTTGCCGGCGCCGTTTTCACCGCAGATGGCATGGACCTCTCCACGGTTCACATCCAGGGTGACATCCTGGAGCGCCTTCACGCCCGGGAACGTCTTGGTGATTCCTCGCATCTGAAGAATGGGTGTGTTCATCGTCAATTCCCACTGACTGGTCGAAGCTTGGCCTTGTCTGCTGCTGCAGGGGGCTGCGGGAGGGGCTGCGGCCGGATTTGGACGTCCGGCCGCAGCCCCCAAACGCTGACTACTTGACGTCGGCGTCGGTGTAGTAGCCCGAGTCGATCAGTTCTTTCTTGTAGTTGTCCTTGGTGATGATCACGGACTTCAGCAGGAAGGCCGGGACAACCTTGACCTTGTTGTTGTAGGTCTTGGTGTCGTTGGTTTCAGGTTCCTGGCCCTTGAGGACGGCGTCAACCATCTTGACGGCCTGGGCACCCAGCTGGCGGGTGTCCTTGAAGATGGTGGAGTACTGCTCACCGGCGATGATGGACTTCACGGAGCCCTTCTCGGCATCCTGGCCGGTGACGACCGGGAGGGTTCCCTTGGCGTAGCCGCCGGTGCTGGTGAGGGCAGAGATGATGCCGATGGAAAGGCCGTCATACGGGGACAGGACGCCGTTCAGCTTGGTGCCTGAGCTGTACGCGGAAGTGAGGATGTCTTCCATGCGCTTCTGCGCCACCGGTGCCTGCCAGCGAAGGATCGCAGCCTGCTCAAACTTGGTCTGGCCGCTGGGGACCTTCAGGGTGCCGGCATCCAGGTACGGCTTGAGGGTGTCCATGGCGCCGGTCCAGAAGAAGTTGGCGTTGTTGTCGTCGGGGCTTCCGGCGAAGAGTTCGATGTTGAAGGGGCCCTTGCCGTCCACCTTCTTGCCGTTGGCGTCAAGGAGGCCCAGGCCGGTCAGCAGCGAGGTGGCCTGCTGGACGCCGACCGTGTAGTTGTCGAACGTGGTGTAGTAGTCGACGTTCGGGGTGCCGTTGATGAGGCGGTCGTACGCGATGACCTTGACGTTCTGCTCCTTGGCCTTGGCCAGGACATCGGTCAGGGTGGTGCCGTCAATGGCGGCGATGATCAGGGCCTTGGCGCCCTTGGTCAGCATGTTTTCGATCTGTGAGACCTGGGTTGGAATGTCGTCATTGGCGAACTGGAGGTCCGTCTTGTAGCCAAGGTCCTTGAGTGACTTCTCCACGTTGGCGCCATCGGCGATCCAGCGTTCGGATGTCTGCGTGGGCATCGAGATGCCTACCAGCGAGTCGCTGGGCTTTGCCGCACTGCTGGGTTCCGTTGCCGCGCCGCGTGAGCCGCAACCGGTGGCTCCCACCGTGAGGGCGAGGACAAGCGCCACCGCGCCCACGAGTTTTTTGATTCTCACCATTTTCTCCTTCCGCGGCAGCACTGCCGCGAAGTGTTGTTGGACGAGGCAGCGATGCTTCCTGGCCCGGGCCACATTGTTGATGTGTCGGTTCAATATAGACTGATTTGTGAACGCTAACAAGAGGGTGCTCCCAGAAGCTTCGAAAGTCTTTCGGGTTCATTGACTTCTGCTTTGTTAGCGTTCACACTTGCTGCAGCACTTAGCTTGACCCTGACCCTACAAAACCCGGTAATGAGGCCCGCGCCTCCCGGATGGAGGCAACCCCATGCCAGATGCGTTGTTCACTTCCAGCTCCGAGCCCCGCCACGACCACTGCGTCGTTGGGGTGGACTATGGAACCCTTTCGGGCCGTGCCGTGGTGGTGCGGGTCCGCGACGGCAAGGAGCTCGGCAGCGCTGTTTATGAGTATCCGCATGCGGTGGTGACGGACTCCCTGCCCAACGACGTGGCGGGCGACGACGGGGCACGGCTTCCCGGGGAATGGGCGCTTCAGGTGCCCAACGACTACCGGGACGTCCTGCGCATGGCGGTCCCTGCCGCGGTGGCTGACGCGGGGATCGACCCGGCCGCCGTCGTCGGTATTGCCACGGACTTCACCGCCTGCACCATGGTGCCCGTCAAAGCCGACGGCACCCCCTTGAACGAACTGCCGGGCTATGCCAACCGGCCGCATGCGTATGTGAAGCTCTGGCGCCACCACGCCGCCCAGGGGCAGGCCGACCGCATTAACCGGCTTGCGGCCGAACGGGGCGAGGACTGGCTTCCGCGATACGGGGGCCTGATCTCGTCCGAGTGGGAATTCGCCAAAGGACTGCAGCTGCTGGAAGAGGATCCGGAGGCCTACGCCGAGATGGACCACTGGGTGGAGGCGGCCGACTGGATCGTGTGGCAGCTTAGCGGCCGTTATGTCCGCAACGCCTGCACCGCCGGCTACAAAGGCATCTACCAGGACGGGCGGTACCCGTCGGAGGAGTTCCTGGCCGCGCTGAACCCGGATTTCAAGGATTTTGTTGGTTCGAAGCTGGAGCACACCATTGGCCGGTTGGGTGACGCCGCCGGCACCCTGACGGCGGAGGCGGCAGCCTGGACCGGTTTGCCCGAGGGCATCGCCGTGGCCGTGGGAAACGTTGACGCCCATGTCACGGCACCGGCTGCGAAAGCAGTTGACTCCGGCCAGCTGGTGGCCATCATGGGCACCTCCACCTGCCATGTCATGAATGGCACCGAACTGCGTGAAGTACCGGGCATGTGCGGGGCGGTGGACGGTGGCATCGTTCCCGGGCTGTGGGGCTATGAGGCAGGACAGTCCGGCGTGGGGGACATCTTCGGCTGGTTCACCAAGTACGGCGTCCCGCCGGAATACCACCAGGCGGCCGAAACCGCAGGCCTGGGCATTCACGAATACCTCACGGAACTGGCCTCCCGGCAGGCTATTGGGGAGCATGGATTGATTGCGCTGGACTGGCACTCGGGCAACCGTTCGGTGCTGGTGGACCATGAGCTTTCCGGGATTGTGGTGGGGCAGACCCTGGCCACCCGGCCCGAGGACACCTACCGTGCGCTGTTGGAGGCCACGGCGTTCGGGACCCGCACGATTGTGGACGCTTTCCGTGATGCCGGGGTGCCGGTCAAGGAGTTCATTGTGGCCGGCGGGTTGCTGAAGAACAGGCTGCTGATGCAGATTTATGCGGACGCCACCGGGTTGCAGCTCTCCACCATTGGTTCGGAGCAGGGCCCGGCCCTGGGATCGGCGATCCACGCCGCCGTCGCTGCCGGTGAGTACGCTGACATCCGCGAGGCCGCCGCCGCGATGGGTGCCGAACCCGGTGAGGTCTACACGCCAATCCCGGAAAACGTGGCCGCCTACGAGGAACTGTTCCAGGAGTACAAAGCCCTGCACGACTACTTCGGCCGCGGCACCAATGACGTGATGCACCGGCTCAAGGCCATCCAGCGCAGGGCGACCGGCTCGCTCCTGGGTTCCGGCTCTGCTGCCGTGGAGGTGCCGGCATGAGCGCCCGAAATGGGTCCGAAGCCGCACTCCTGGAGACGATCGCACGGGTCCGGGACGAGGTGTGTGCGCTGCACGCTGAGCTGACCCGGTATGAACTGGTGGTGTGGACCGCCGGCAACGTCTCTGCCCGGGTGCCGGGACATGAGTTGATGGTGATCAAGCCTTCCGGTGTCTCCTATCAGGACCTCACCCGCGAACAGATGGTGGTCACTGATCTCTACGGGGTGCCGGTCCGGGGCACCAACATGGGCGGCGGGGGAACGGTGGATTGGGGCAACCCGCCGCTGTCGCCGTCCTCGGATACCGCCGCGCACGCCTACGTGTACCGGCACATGCCCGAGGTGGGCGGGGTGGTGCACACGCACTCGACCTACGCCACCGCCTGGGCCGCCCGGGGTGAGGCCATCCCGTGCGTGCTGACCATGATGGGCGATGAGTTCGGCGGGTCCATCCCGGTGGGCCCATTCGCGCTGATCGGGGATGACTCGATCGGCCACGGAATCGTGGAGACCCTGAAAAACTCCAACTCACCCGCGGTGCTGATGCAGAACCATGGCCCTTTCACGATCGGCAAGGACGCCCGGTCCGCCGTGAAAGCCGCGGTGATGTGTGAGGAAGTGGCCCGCACCGTGCACATTTCACGGCAACTGGGCGAGCCGCTGACCATCGACCAGGGCTCCATCGACTCCCTCTACGCCCGCTACCAAAACGTCTACGGCCAGTAACAAACCCCGGCCAGTAATCCAGCCCCGGCCAATGAACCGGCCCGCCCCGCACACTTTCCAGGAGTACCCATGAATACCGCAGCAAACACTTCCCTCGACGGTTACGAGGTCTGGTTCCTCACCGGCAGCCAGCACCTGTACGGGGAGGAAGTCCTGAAGCAGGTGGCCGCGCAGTCGCAGGAGATCGCCAACCAGCTCAACGCCTCCTCCGCCGTCCCGGTGCGGATCGTCTGGAAGCCGGTCCTGACCGATTCAGACGCCATCCGCCGGACCGCGCTGGAGGCGAACTCGGATGATTCGGTGATCGGTGTCACGGCCTGGATGCACACCTTCAGCCCGGCCAAGATGTGGATCTCCGGCCTGGACCTGCTGCGCAAGCCCCTGCTGCACCTGCATACCCAGGCCAACCGCGACCTGCCGTGGGCGGACATCGATTTCGACTTCATGAACCTGAACCAGGCCGCGCACGGTGACCGCGAGTTCGGGTACATCCAGTCCCGGCTGGGCATCGCCCGGAAGACCGTCGTCGGTCACGTCTCCAACCCGGAGGTGGCACGCCAGGTGGGCGTTTGGCAGCGCGCCGCCGCCGGCTGGGCCGCCGTCCGGACCCTGAAACTGACCCGCTTCGGGGACAACATGCGCAACGTCGCCGTCACCGAAGGCGACAAGACCGAGGCCGAGCTGCGCTTCGGCGTCGCCGTGAACACCTGGTCCGTCAACGAGCTCGCCGACGCCGTGCACGGCGCGGCGGAGGCCGACGTCGACGCCCTCGTTGCCGAATACCAGGACCTGTATGACGTGGTGCCGGAGCTCCGCGCAGGCGCGGCCCGACACGAATCCCTCCGCTACGGCGCCCGGATCGAACTCGGCCTGCGCAGCTTCCTGGAGGCCAACGGCTCGGCCGCGTTCACCACCTCCTTCGAAGACCTCGGGGCGCTCCGGCAGCTTCCCGGCCTGGCGGTGCAGCGACTGATGGCCGCCGGCTACGGGTTCGGCGCCGAAGGCGACTGGAAGACCGCCATCCTGGTCCGCGCCGCGAAGGTGATGGGCGCGGGCCTGCCCGGCGGCGCGTCCCTGATGGAGGACTACACCTACCACCTCGAACCCGGCGCCGAGAAAATCCTGGGCGCCCACATGCTCGAGGTCTGCCCCTCCCTCACGGCATCCAAGCCTCGCCTGGAAATCCACCCGCTGGGCATCGGCGGCAAGGAAGACCCCGTCCGGCTGGTGTTCGACGCCGACGCGTCCGCGGGGGTCGTCGTCGCCCTGTCCGACATGCGCGACCGCTTCCGCCTCGTGGCCAACGCCGTCGACGTCGTCCCCTTGGACCAGCCGCTGCCCAACCTGCCCGTGGCCCGCGCCCTCTGGGAGCCCAAACCGGACTTCGCCACCTCCGCCGCAGCCTGGCTCACCGCCGGCGCCGCCCACCACACCGTGCTCTCCACCCAAGTTGGCATGGACGTCTTCGAGGACTTCGCCGAAATCGCCAAAACCGAACTCCTCACCATCGATGAAGGCACCACCATCCGCCAATTCAAGAAAGACCTGAACTGGAACGCCGCCTACTACAAACTCGCCGGCGGGATCTGATCCCGTGGCGCAGCCCAGCTCCCGGCCCCGGCGGTTGCCAAGGCTTGAGGACGTGGCGGGGCTGGCCGGGGTCTCGCACCAAACCGTCTCGCGGGTGGTCAACAACCACCCCAACGTCAGCACGGGGACACGGCACAAGGTGGAAGCGGCGATTGCCGAACTTGGCTACCGCCGCAACACTGCCGCCCGCAGCCTGGTCACCCGGCGCTCGCAAACCATCGGTGTCTTGGGCAGCGAGCTGTCGCAGTACGGCCCCGCCAACACCATGCTGGGAGTCGAACGGGCGGCGCGGGACGCAGGGTACTTTGTCAGCGTTGCTGCGCTGCGGGAAGTCACCAGGGACTCGATCCTGGACGCCGTCAGGCACTTCCTGGACCAATCGGTGGACGGAATAGTGGTGATTGTTCCGCACTTGGCCACGTTGGCGGCGCTGGCGGAATTGCCTATTGGCGTTCCGGTGGTGGCCGTTGGCTCCGACGGGAATGACGCTGTTGGCGGTGTCCGGGTGGACCAGCGCAAGGGAGCCGAACTGGCCGTCCGGCACCTCTTAGCGCAGGGCCACACCCGGATCGGGCACGTCGCGGGGCCGCAGGACTGGATTGACGCCGTGGCGCGGTCCGACGGCTGGCGCTCCACCCTGGCGGCCGCCGGGCTTGAGGCGGATCTTCTGATCGAGGGAGACTGGAGCGCCGGCAGCGGCTACGACATTGGCCGGCGGCTGGCGGCTGACCGGCGCGCCACCGCCCTCTTCGTGGGCAACGACCAGATGGCACTGGGGATCCTGCGTGCCTTGAACGAAGCAGGCCTGGACGTGCCGAAGGACGTTTCCCTGGTGGGCTTCGATGACCAACCCGAATCCGCGTACTTCAGCCCGCCGCTGACGGTGGTCCGGCAGGATTTCGAAGAACTGGGCAGGCGCTGTATGCAGATGATGCTCACGACGTTCGACGGCGCAGAGGGACCGCGGACTCTTGTGGTGCAGCCGGAACTGGTCCTGCGCAGCAGCACGGCGCCACCTGCCTGAAGAACCCCCTGAAGAATCCTCCTGGATTCGGCAACGGATTTAATCCGGGGGAGACCGGGGCGAAACGTGGCCACAACAATGCCTGCGTAGGTTTCAGGGATGACGGCTACCCTGCTTGCCCGGCTCCGCGACTGGGCCCTGGACACCTTTACCTGTGAATCCGAGTCCCAGGCCACCGCGGCGATGGCCGACGCCACCCGGTGGGGGTGGCTCCCGGCACTGAGCGGTGTGTCCGTCGGAGCCGACCAGGCCCGGTCGGAGCACGCCCGGACAGGCGCTGCTACCGGCGAAATGTCTGCTTGACCACACTATTGCGCCGGTAGCGGGATCATGGCCTAAACTGCTGCACTGAGGTGCCTGAAATGGCGCTGTGCAGCAACGAAAGTGAACACGCTAATGGCTACCGATTACGATGCTCCACGCAAGCAGGAAGAAGAGTCTCCCGCTGACTCCCTCGAGGCCCTCCAGGCGTCCCGGAGCGGCAACGCGCAGACCGCAGTCATCGATGTCGACGAGAACGACACCGCTGAAGGCATCGACCTCCCCGGCGCCGACCTGTCCAACGAGGAACTCACCGTCATTGTGGTTCCCGAGCAGTCCGACGAATTCACCTGTTCGTCCTGCTTCCTGGTCCGCCACCGGTCGCAGGTGGCCCGCGAAAAGGACGGCCTGAAGTACTGCCGCGACTGCGAGGGCTGACCCCTACCCGTTCTTTCCGGCGCCGGTTGCCCCTGTGGGGTGGCCGGCGCCGCGTTGTCTCACGCCGCCGTCGTTACCAAAATGCTCCCTCGTTTCCGGCTTCCAACGCTCCTACGCTGGAAGCATCCAATGGCTTTATTCCTGGCTGGCGCGGCAATGAAAAAATTCTCTGTTTGGCTCTCGGCCATCCTGCTGGCCGTGGGGGTGGGATTCGTGTCCTCGGGCCCGGCGTCCGCCGCCCCATACTGCGGCCTCACCTGGGGCTCGCTGGCGAAATCCGGCCAGGATACCGGTACGGCATCCGTCACGAACGTCAGGACGGGCCAGCACTACTGCTTCGACCGGCTGGTTGTGGACCTCAACGGGCCCGCCGTCTCCTACACAGTGCAGTACGTACCCCGGATCGAGCAGGAGGGCTCGGGGTCCGTCATTCCCGTCAGGGGCGGTGCACGCCTGCACATCAGCATCAAGGCCCCCTCCTACGACCAAAACGGGAACCCCACCTACACCCCCGGAAACACCACTGAACTGAGCAACGTTTCCGGGTACCAGACTTTCCGCCACGTGGTTTCCGCGGGAAGCTTCGAGGGCTACACAAGCCTGGGACTGGGCGTGCGGGCGCGCCTGCCGTTCCGTGTACTCACCTTGGATGGGCCGGGCTCCGGCTCCCGCTTGGTGGTGGACGTGGCGCACTACTGGTGACAACGAAAAAGGTGCCGTGCCCCGGGCGGGGCACGGCACCTTTCGTACTTACTGACCTATTCCGGGACCACCAGGGCGGGCGTGTCCTTCTTGAGCGTTTCGCCGCGGAAGAAGCCCGGGTGCGTGCGGGACACCACCAGCATGACGACGGCGCCCAGGGCCAGTATGCCGATGCCCAGGATGAACACCAGGCCCACACCGAAGACCTCCGAACCACTGCCGAACTCCGGCGCCAGGCTGTCCACGGCGGTCTGGACGAACACCACGAACAATCCCACCCCGCCCACTACAGGGCAGACCAACCGCAGCACGAAGTGGCGCATGCTGTTGAACAGGCTGTGGCGGAAGTACCAGGTGCAGGCCAGCGCCGTAAGGCCGTAGTAGAAGCAGATCATCAGGCCCAGGGCCAGGATGGTGTCATTCAGGACGTTTTCGCTGACCACATGCATCACCGCGTAGAACCCGGCGGACAGGATTCCGGCGGCAATGGTGGCGTAGCCCGGCGTCGCGAACTTCCTGCTGATCCGGCTGAACGGTTCCGGCAGGGCGCCGTAGTGCGCCATGGCCAGCAGGCTCCGGGACGGCGACATGAACGTGGACTGCAGTGAAGCCGCGGAGCTGGACAGCACGGCGAGGGACATCAGGATGGCGAAGGGGCCCATGATGGGGGAGGCCAGGGCCGTGAAGATGTTCTCTTGGTTGTCCGCGTTGTTCAGGCCGTTGCCGGTATCCCCGACGCCGGCGAACATCATGGTGGCGATGCTGACCAGGAGGTAGATGGCCAGGACGATCACGGCGGTGAGGGTGCCGGCCAGTCCGGCAGTCTTCTGGCCGTTCGCTGTTTCCTCGTTGACCGTGAGGCACACATCCCAGCCCCAGTACACGAAGATTGACAGCGAGATGCCGGCGGCAATCTGGCCGAACGTCTCGATCTTGGTGACGTCGAACCAGTCCCAGCTGAACGGGATTGCCGTTTCGGACGTGGACCAGTTGGCGAAGGCCATGGCAACGAACAGGCCCAGGACCAACAGCTGGAATCCCACCAGGCTGTATTGCACCACTTTGGTGGTGTGCAGGCCGCGGTAGCTCACCCAGACTGCCAGCGCCACGAACACGAAGCAGGTAATGACGTTCAGCGCCTTGTTGTCCGCGAGGCCTGCCAGCTCGGGGGAGCCTGCGACCTGGGACAGGAAGAGATAGAAGAAATCGACGGCGACGCCGGCCAGGTTGGACAGCACGACGATGTTGGCGGCCAGCAGGCCCCAACCGCCCATCCAGCCGATCCAGGGGCCGAACGCTTTGGTGACCCAGGTAAAGGTGGTGCCGCTGTCCGGGGAATCGGCGTTGAGTTCCCGGTAGGCGAGCGAGACCAGGATCATGGGGATGAAACCGATCAGGAAGATGACTGGCAGCTGGAGCCCGGCTTCGTTGACGGTGGGTCCAAGCGCGCTGGTAAGCGTGTAAGCGGGGGCGATGGTTGAAATGCCCAGGACGACGACGGCGAGGAGCCCGAGCTGGCCGCCCTTGAGTCCCTTGGCGCTGATGCCGTCCGCGGACGGCGCATGGGCATGGGGACCGGATTTTGAGGTACTGGTGCGGATTGTCTCTGTCATGGCACCACTTTCTGGAAGGCCGTGAGACGGAGGTCACTATATGAATGGCGTTCATTTAGTATGAGGGTGCCGGCCCTGTGATGCAAGACGCAATATGAATCACGTTCGTTTATGACTGATCTCCATAATTAGTAAGCTCACTGAGAAATTTCCGGATTGCCCACCGCAGGGCCGTCCGTCGCTGGTAGCGTCGGCCTTACTGGACCAATCGAGGAGGATGCATGAAAGCTTCACCGACCCTGACCAACAACCTGCAGGCTGTCCTGGCGGACCTGATCGAACTGCACATCCAGGGCAAGCAGGCGCACTGGAACATTGTGGGAACCAATTTCCGCGACCTCCACCTGCAGCTCGACGAAATCGTCGACGCGGCCCGTCAGTTCGCCGACGACACGGCCGAACGCATGCGCGCCCTGCACGCCCTGCCGGATGGCCGCAGCGCCACCGTTGCCGAATCCACCAGTCTGGCCCAGTTCCCCGAGGGGCTGATCAGCACCAAGGACGCTATTGACCGGATCGTGGCCGCCCTCGAAGCTGCCGTGGGCACCATGCGGAAAGTCCATGACGAGGTGGATGAGGAAGACCCCACCTCCGCGGATCTCCTGCACGAGTTCATCGCCCGGCTGGAGCAGTTCGCCTGGATGGTGCAGGCCGAAAACATGAAGCCCACGGCCAGCGTCACTGCCGCGGACTCCAAGTAAGCCACGCGTCCCGCAGTTGGACGTGTGGGCGCCCGGTACCGGAACTGATCCGGTACCGGGCAATTTTTTTGCCTTCGTTGGGTCAGGCGGCCTTCGGCACCTTGCGGAGGACGACGGCGGCCAGGACTGCCGCCGTCGCCATCAGCACCAGCCCAATCGCCGCCGTGATGTGCACGCCGGAATCGAACGCAGCGGCGGCGGCATCCCGGACGGCGTCGGCCAGCGGGCCGGGCAGGACGGCGGCCGCTTCCATGGCGCCGGCCAGCGTTTCCCCGGCATTGTGCAGCGAAGTCCCCGGGAGCATGGCGTCCAATCCGGCCGGGAGGTGCAGGTTGTGCTGGTAGGAGGCAGTCAGGATGGATCCCAAGACGGCCGTACCCAGCAATGAGCCCACCTCGTAGCCTGTTTCGGAAATGGCGGCAGCGGCACCGGATTTTTCCGGCGGAGCGGATCCCAGGATGAGGTCGTTCGAAATGGTTTCCGCCGTCCCCACGCCCAGCGCCAGGATCAGCAGCGCCGCCAGCAGCAGTGCGGGGCCGCCGTCGTGGTTGCCGAACGTCACCAGGCTGTAGCCCGTAGCGCTGAAAGCCAGGCCGGCACCCACCACATACCCCGGCCGCACTTTGCGGACCAGCGGCACCACCACCAAGCCGGCAACCACTGTGGCCGCGAGTGCCGGAATCATTGCCACGCCCGCGGCGGACGGGGTCAGGCCCTCAAGGAGCTGGAGATGCTGGGCAAGGAACAGGATGAAACCATTGAAGGAAAACAGGGCCAGGATGTTGGCACTGATGGCCATGCTGAACACCCGGTTCCGGAACAGCGACATATCCAGCAGGGGGTGTTCCAGGCGGTGCTGGCGCCGCACGAACACTACGCCCATCGCCAGGCCGAAAGCCATGCTGCCGAGGCCGGCCGGGCCTGGCCCCTCGGTGGCAATGTCCTTGATGCCGTAGACCGTGGGAACCATCACCAGCATGGACAAAAGGATGCTCGGGACATCCACTCTCCCCGGCGACGGGTCCTTGGATTCCGGGATCAAGATCCGCCCGAGCGCCAGCAGGGGAAGCATGAGCGGCACCGCCACCAGGAAAATGGCGCCCCACCAGAAGTGCTCCACCAGCCAGCCCCCGAAGATCGGCCCCAGAGCGGCTCCACCCGAAAAACCTGCCGCCCAGATGGCGATGGCCATCCGCCGGCGGTTGGGCTCCGGGAAGATGTTGCGGATCAGCGACAACGTGGATGGCATCAGCATCGCCCCGAAGAAACCCAGTGCTGCCCGTCCGGCGATCAGCCACTCCGCGGTGGGCGCAAAAGCCGTCGCGGCGGACAGGCCGGCAAAGCCCATGCTGCCGATGATCAGCAGCCGGCGCCGCCCGATCCTGTCGCCAAGGCTTCCCATCGACACCAGGAGTCCGGCCAATACCAGCGGATAGGCGTCAATAATCCACAGCAGGTGTACGCCGGAGGGTTCCAGGGCGCGGGTGATGGCCGGCAAGGCGAACGTCAGGGCGGTGTTGTCCACGGCGACGAGCAGCACTGGGAACATGAGGAGCCCCAGCGCGAGCCAGTCGCGCCGCGGGGAGCGTGTGGCTGGCCCGCTGGCGGGTGCGGGCGCCAGGGTTGAGGGGGAAGTCGTCATGGAATAACTATACCGTCCAGACGGTATAGTTTGAAATGCGGCGATTTCCCGTTTCTCCGCCGCCGCGGGGCATGATGGGAAGCATGCCTCGACAGCCAGTAGCCCGTGATGCGGTCCTTGACGCCTTCGAAACCCTGCTGATCGACGTGGGGGAGCGGGCGGCCACGCTTGATGCAGTCGCCAAGAAGGCCGGCGTATCCAAGGGTGGCCTGCTCTACCACTTCCCCAACAAGGAAGCGCTCATTGAGGTGCTGCTGGACCGGTTGGACGGGCTGGCCAAGGAGGACGCCGATGCCATGGCCGCGGCCGGCGAGGGGGCGGCTGCCTACTTCATTCGGTCCTCCGTGTGGGCGGACACTCCGCTGGACCGGGCCATCGTCGCCGCCACCAGGCTTGCGGAGGTGGCGCACCAGGAAACGCGGCGGCGTTTCGCAGCTATCCAGCAGCGGTGGCTGGATGAGATCGCGGCCGATGTGGGGCCGGGGCTGGCTAAGGCGGTCCTCTACATGGGGGACGGGCTGTATTTCAATGCCATGCTGTCCGTCGGCCCGGCGCCGCAAGGGGGAGCGGACGCTGACGTGGCGGAACTCCTGGCAGCTCTGGAGCGGCTCCGCAGGTAGCCTTCGCCATTTGCCGGGAAGGGTTGCGGCATAGGACAATGGAATGTTGTGAGGGCTGTCACCGGCCCGAATGATCCAGTACATGACTGGTCCAACAAGTGAATAGCCTTTGATCTGCGGCGGGAGAGTTCTGCCGGTGTACAGGCAGGCGCCGTAGGAGCAAATCCTCCCCAGGAATCTCGCAGGCCCCCGTACCGCCGCGGCGAGGCACCTCTGGAAAGCAGCAGGCGGTTCTCCTGTCCCGATTGGGGCGCGGAGCTGCTGTGCTCACCGACGGTGCAAGCGGGTCCTGCCAGGCAGGAACCGCGGAAACTCTCAGGTCCAATACAGAGCGGGGAGGAACCCGACTAGCTGTGGCGTACCCTGCGCCGCCTGAGTAAATGGAGTTCCTTCGTGCCGGTTAGCCCAGCCTCCACCACCTTCGTAGACCGCCATATTGGCGCGCGCCGCCAGGCCGACGTCGACACCATGCTCAAAGCCGTTGGCTACGACACTGTCGACTCCCTGGTTGACACCGCCGTTCCTAAAGTCATCCGCCAGGAAACCGCCCTTCGCCTGCAGGACGCCCTCAGCGAAGTGGAAGTCCTCACCGAACTCCGGAAGCTGGCCGCAAAGAACAAAACGGCCGTGCAACTGATCGGACAGGGCTACTACGACACCGTCACGCCGCCGGTGATCCGCCGGAACATCCTGGAATCGCCGGCTTGGTACACCGCCTACACCCCGTACCAGCCTGAGATCTCGCAGGGCCGGCTCGAGGCACTGCTGAATTTCCAGACCATGGTCCAGGACCTGGTGGGACTGCCCATCGCCAACGCCTCGCTGCTGGATGAAGCCACCGCCGTGGCGGAAGCCGTGCTGCTGATGCGCCGGTCCAACAAGGCCAAGCCCGCCGCCGACGGCAAGACCGTCCTGGACATCGACGTGCTGCCGCAGACCATTGCCATCGTCCAGGGCCGGGCCGAGGCGCTCGGCTTCGAGGTCGAGGTTGCGGACCTGTCCCAAGGCCTGCCCGAGGGCGACATTAACGGCATCGTGCTGCAGCAGCCCGGCGTTTCGGGCCGGGTCTGGGACCAGTCCGGCGTCATCGCAGCCGCCAAGGAGCGCGGCGCTCTGGTCACCGTTGCCGCGGATCTGCTGGCGCTGACCCTGATCACGCCTCCGGGCGAGCAGGGCGCGGACATTGCGGTCGGTTCCGCCCAGCGTTTTGGCGTGCCGTTGTTCTTCGGCGGCCCGCATGCCGCGTATATGGCTGTCCGCAAGGGCCTGGAGCGGTCGCTGCCCGGCCGTCTGGTGGGCGTGTCCAAGGATGACGCCGGTGTTCCCGCCTACCGCCTGGCGCTGCAGACCCGTGAGCAGCACATCCGCCGCGAAAAAGCGACGTCCAACATCTGCACCGCGCAGGCGCTGCTGGCCATCGTCGCCTCCATGTACGCCGTCTACCACGGCCCGGACGGCCTGAAGGCGATCGCCGAAACGGCCCACGGCCACGCCCGCAGCCTGGCTGCCTCGCTTGCTGCTGCGGGAGTCAAGGTCCTGCACCAGAGCTTCTTCGACACCCTGACTGTGCGGGTCCCCGGACGCGCGGCCGCCATCATGGCCGACGCCGAGGCACGCAGCATCAACCTGCGCCTCATCGACGCCGACACGGTGGGCATCTCCCTGGACGAAACCACGACGCCGGCCATCGTCGCCGAGGTTGCCGGGATCTTCGGTGGCACGATTGCCGATCACGCTGGCTTTGCGCTGGAGACCGCAGTCGAGCGTTCCTCCGACTACCTGCAGCATCCGGTGTTCAACACCCACCGCTCCGAGACCCAACTGCTGCGCTACATCCGCAAGCTCTCGGACCGGGACCTGGCTCTGGACCGGACCATGATCCCGCTGGGCTCCTGCACCATGAAGCTCAACGCCACGGCCGAGATGGAGGCCATTTCCTGGCCGGAGTTCGCCTCGATCCACCCGTTCGCCCCGGACTCCCAGACCGCAGGTTGGCGCGAGCTGATTTCCGGCCTCGAAGCCGACCTCGCCGAGATTACCGGCTATGACCAGGTGTC
>NZ_JBFRDA010000030.1:0-20300 GCF_052113345.1 Pseudarthrobacter sp. YAF2
CCGCAACAACACCGGCAGCATCCGCATACCCCACCGCAGCCCTGGCTTTCAGACCAGCGACCCTGGCCTCCACCTCACGGACACCGTCCAAGACTTCCAGGCACCCATCCGCCAACCCCGCCAACGGATCAGCAACCGAAAACGACTCCCCACCGGACCCGTCGACCTCCGCAAGAAGCACGGCAAGGGCAGCACGGATATCCTCGAACGCCCCCACCACCGCCGCTTTCCCCATACAACAATCATCACCAGAGGGTCTGACATTTAAGGTCCGCTCACCACCACGGACACCACAGAAGACCGGATGGGTCTCGACGAGCTCAACCACCGGCAGACCGAACCTCCGGGCCCGAATAGAGCACAGCGCCGGCGACCCGACCGCCCGAGATACAGCCTGGATCGGGCACCGTTTTGGGGATGACGGCCTCGCTCCGGTACCCTATTGAGGTTGGTGACGTGTCCGAGCGGCCGAAGGTGCAACACTCGAAATGTTGTTTGGTGTAAAAGCCAACGTGGGTTCAAATCCCACCGTCACCGCCACGTAGAAAGGCCCTGGTTCCCTTGGAAACAAAGGAACCAGGGCCTTTCGCTTGCCCCGGGCAGGAAGCTATTCCCTCCCGGAGCGCAAGCTCCGACAAAAGGACTCCCCCTGACGCGGCCTCACACGCCAATCACGTCCCCAGCGATACCCTGTGTATGCGTCAGCGTGCGGGGTGGATCATGGTCATGCCTGCGACGTTCGCGGTATCCAGCCGGGGCAGCAGCTCTGCGGCCTCTTCCAATCCGATGACGCGTTCGATGAGTTTCTGCGGCTGGAGTGCGCCGGACTCGATCAGGGCGAGCATCCCGGGGTAATCCACAGCGGCCATCCCGTGGCTTCCGAAAACGTCCAACTCCCACGCAATGACCCGGGCCATCTGAACGCGGGGGTGCCCCTCAACGGGCGGCAGGAGCCCAATCTGGACGTGCCGGCCGCGGCGCCGGAGGCTCAGGATCGCGTCGGCGCACGTCTGCTCGCTGCCGACGGCGTCGATGGAGACGTGGCTTCCCCCCGTCAGCTCCTGTACCTTCGCCGGAATATCAGAACCGTCGGCGACCACCACGTGATCGGCCCCAAGGAACGCTGCCACATCAAGGGCAGCCGCGTTTCGGTCCACGGCAATGACATTGCCGCCCAGTGCCTTGGCAATCATGACGGCGCTCAACCCCACGCCGCCCACCCCAACAATGGTGACCCATTCACCGGCGGCCAGGCGTGCCCGGCTTGTCAAGGCCCGGTAGGCGGTGGCGAAACGGCAGCCCAGGCTGGCCGCCGCTTCGAAGCTGACCCCCTCGGGGATCGCCACGAGATTGGTGTCCGCCGCATGGATCACCACGCGCTCCGCGAACGACCCCCAGTGGGTGAAGCCCGGCTGCTGCTGTTCCGGGCATACCTGCGCATTGCCGCCGAGGCACCACTCGCAGGTCCCGCAGCCCTCGACGAAAGGCGCCGTCACCCGGTCACCAAGCGCCCAACCGGTCACTCCCGGACCGACCTCAACGACGACGCCGGCGAACTCGTGGCCGGGAACGTGCGGCAGTGCGATGTCATCGTGACCGGCCCACGCGTGCCAGTCACTGCGGCACAAGCCCGTGGCGACGACGGAGATCACCACACCACCCTGCGGCGCCTCCGGCTGGTCTACTTCCTGAACGGTCAGCGGTCCGGCGATTTGGTGCATGACAAGGGAACGCACACGCCCTCCTTAAGTTGGGTTGGTCCAGCCCAGTCTAGGCGGGGCCGGGGCGGCGCCTCCGCTTCCCCTGAGCGGCCCCCTGAACGGCCCCCTGAGAGGTGCCCAGCCGTGCCCTGAGTCGCATTTAAGCCCCTCCCAGCGGCCGGTCTGCGTGCCACGACGGAGCACTACGGCTTCGGACCATTTGCTGGATGAGTGGTGTGCATTATTCAGGCAGAATGGGGCTTAAATCAGTCACGCGCGCGTGGAAGAACATGCCGAAAAAGCGGAACGAGGACAGGGATGAACGAGTTGTTTGCCGCTTCGTGCGAGCAAGGCGTTCTGCGGTTGCGCTGGGCCCCGGATGTCCACATCACGTACGAGATTGCCGTTCGGGCCGCCCGGGCCTTGGAAGGCTTCAGCGGCGGCTGGGTCCTGCCTCTCCTCGTTGACCTGAACGGGGTGGCCGGGTTAACCCCCGAAGCCAGGGCCGGTGTGATTTCCTACCGGGGCTTCGCTGCGGTGGCCCTCATCGGAGACGGACCAATGGGCAAGGTCGTGGCGGCATTTTCCCAACGGTCGCTGACTCCCACCGCATACTTCACTAGCGAACGCGAAGCCCTTGAATGGTTGTTGGGCCAGGGCAGCAGGGCCGCCAGGTAGCGAACTACCTGCCAGGCATTGTTGGTCCTTCCCCCGTTCACCGCGGAGCGGACGACGGCGGCCCGTGCATTTCCGCCTCGGCGCGCCTTTTGATGCCCAGCAGCATCGCCCGGTCCATCACGAGGTAGCCGGGCCGAAGAAGGAAATCCGTGACGCGCAGCCCGGCAGGCCGTCCGGCGCCGTACCGCGTCCTAAGCAGGAGCCTGGTACCGGAAGGACCGGCGTCGTGCAGGACGAACTGCCAGGTACCGGTCACCGTTCCGGGCGGTGCGCCCGGGCTGGAATCAAGGACGAGGTGGCGATCCTGCACGAGTTCCACGACGCGCGGCCCACGCCGGCCGCCAGGGTACCCAACGGGTGTGAAGGCGATGATGTCCCCCACCTTCAGGTCCTGCCACTCCGGATGGACGCGGTCCGCGTTGGTAACCCCCAGGCGGAGCAAGCCATTCTCCACCGCAGTGTAGGAATACAGGCCGGCCCGGTCCACTCCCATTTGCACGAGCCATGGCCAGACGTCCCAGGGCCGGGCGGCGACGGTAACCCCCATGGTCCAGACCTCATCAGCGTCGGGAATCAGATCGTCTCCCGGAAGCAGCGCAGTCCGTTCAGTCTCGGTGGAGCCCCACGTCCGCAGGACCCGCGGCAGAAGGCCATGCGTAAACACACCGGCCGCAGCGGCGGCGGCAAGGAAGCTGCGAAGTTGGCGGCGCCCGGGGGCACGCCCGGATCGCGGACCGGTACGGGCAACGAAACCCGATGCTGTGCCGCCCATGGCACACCTCCTCCTGGCTCCGGGGATGCCTCGAGGCTATAAACCAACGCCCCGGGGCTCCCAGAGTCCAAAGCCCCCTATACCCGCGTGTCGAAGGACCCGCAGAACACGTTCTCGTTGAAGGTGCCCTGGAAGCCGGACTTTCCCTGGATCTTTTCCACCGCGGCCCGGATGGCTTCCCGGGTTCCGGCGTGCGCGTGGATGGCAGTCTTGACCATTGGCACGTCGATCAGGTGGTTGGGCTGGTTCAGCGACACGAACACGGTGGGCACCTCGGTGACGTACCAGGGGATTTCCGCGGCCATTGGCGAGGACCACTTAATCCGTATGGCGGCCTCCTGCGCGAAACCCAACACGCAAGCGAACACAAAGGCGGCGTCGTACTTCTCCGCATAGTCCCCGGTGGCCTCCTCGGAGATGATGGACATGAAGTTCACGCCCGCCTCCCCGGCAGCTTCGCGCTGCTCCGCCGTCCGGAACAGGCTGACCTCGAACCCCGCGGCCTCCAGTTCCTCTTTGACCACGCCGAGGTAGGCCAGCGGATCAGCCCGGGTGAAGTCGGCGCCGCCGGAGATGCCGTAGAGCCGGATCCGGGGATGGGTTTCGGGCGTGATGGGCAGGTTCCCGGCCGTGTCCTTGACCAGCGTCACGGTCTTATCCGCGATCTCCGCTGCAATGGCGCGGTGCTCGGCACTGCCAATGACGGTGAGAGCCTCCGCCGGCGGCACCAATTGGTCAACAGGCTTGAGGTGCAACCCCAATGACGCCTTCAGGCCTAGGATGCGGCGCAGCGCATCGTGCAGCCGCTGCTCGGTAATGGCTCCAGACTTGTACCCGTCCAGCATGTAGCCGAAGTCCTCGGCCGGGTTCCGGAAGAAGAGGAACATGTCGCAGCCAGCAGCGATCGTTGCAGGCACCAGGTCCTTGCGCTTCATGGCCTGCGTGAGGCCCACCATCTGGGAAGCATCCGTGAGCACCAGCCCGTTGAAGCCAAGCTCCCCGCGCAGCAGGTCCTGCAGGAGCTCCGGGGACAACGTGGCCGGCAGGATGTCAGCGTCGGCCAGGCCGGGCCGGAAATGCCGCGAAACCTCCGGCGCTCCAATGTGGCCAACCATGATCGACTGCACGCCGTGGGCAATCATCTCCCGATACACGTGCCCGTAAGTTGCGTTCCATTCCTCAAACGGAAGTGTGTTGTAGGAGGTGACCACGTGCTGGTCACGCTCATCGATGCCGTCACCCGGGAAGTGCTTCATGGCGCAGACGGTGGGTGATTCACTGATGCCGTCGAAGTACTCCTTGGCCCGTTCCACCACGATCTCCGGGGTGTTTCCGAACGAGCGGGTCGAGATCACCGTGTTCCGCCAGTTGTAGTGGATATCCACGATCGGCGCGAACGCCCAGTTGCAGCCCAGGGCCGCCGTCTCCACCCCTGCCACCTGCCCCATCTGCCGGGCAATGCTCTTGTCCGGGTGCGAACCGGCCTGCAGGTGCGTGGAGACGAATGTGCCGTCGTCACAGCTGCCTGCCCCGCCCATCTCCGGGTTGGACGCGACCAGCAGCGGGATCCTGGACCTGGACTGGGCGTACCGGATGTGTTCCTGCACGGCAGCGGACGGCCCCGGCCGGTAGCGTATGCCGCCCACGTGGAAGTTGTCCAGCACGCCGTCGAGGTAACCGGGCGAGTAGTCGTTGTTGTGGTTGATGAACAGTTGCCCGATCTTTTCCTCGAGCGTCATTCCCCCAAGGGTGCCCTCCACCCAGGCGATGGCGTCGGCGTCGAGATTGTACGGCGCCGCCGCCAGGTCGACGTCGAACTGCCGCGGCTTGCCGCCCCCGGCCGTCCGGGCAGGAGGTACGACGCCGGCAATCCCCTTGAGTGCCGCCGCCACCACGTCAGCGACGGGCGCGGCAATGTCCACCACCACACCGCGTTCGTCCTCCTGCAGTGGTTCGAGCGTGGCGAGCTGGGAGTCCAGCAGCGCGGGAGGCATGAAGTGCCCCGTGCGGCCTTCCGTCCGTACTTTGAGGACCTCTCTGCTGCCGTCCAGGTGAAGGAACACCGTGTCCGGTGCCTGGGCACGGATGGCGTCCCGGTACGTGCGGCGCAGCGCCGAGCATGCCAGGACCAGGCCGCCGTCGGCTGCGTTTGCAAGCCTGCTGCCCACCGTGGCCAGCCACGGCCAGCGGTCCTCGTCGGTCAGGGGCGTGCCGGCCGCCATCTTGGCGACGTTTTCCACCGGGTGCAGGGAATCGCCGTCCAGGAACGGGACGCCCAGTTCGCGGGCCACGAGGTCGCCGATGGTGGTCTTGCCGCAGCCGGATACCCCCATCACGACGATTCTGGTTTTGTTCATCGGGTGCTTTCCTTACCAGTCGTGGCCAGCCTCACCAGTCATGCACCGTGCCGTCGACGAGGCGGTTGTAAGGCAGGTAGGCCTGCTGGTACGGGTAGGCTGCGGCGGCTTCCTCGTTGAACTCGACGCCGATCCCGGGCTTGTCGCCGGGGTGCAGGTAGCCGTCGGCGAAGGTCATGGATTGTTCGAAGACCTCGTTGGTCTTGTCCGAGTGCTGCATGTATTCCTGGATGCCGTAGTTGTGGATGGCCAGGCCTACGTGCAGCTGCGCGGCGAAGCCAACAGGGGAAATGTCCGTAGGGCCGTGGAAACCGGACTTGATCTGGTACTGCGCGGCAAAGTCCATCACCTTCTTCAACGGCGAGATCCCGCCGAAGTGCGTGGACGCCGCCCGTACGTAGTCGATCAGCTGTTCCTTGATCAGCGTCTGGAAGTCGTACACGGTGTTGAAAATTTCACCGATGGCCAGCGGGGTGGTGGTGTGCTGGCGGACCAGTCGCAGGCCTTCCTGGTTCTCGGCCGGGGTGCAGTCCTCCAGCCAGAACAGGTCATAGGGCTCCAGCGCCTTGCCGAGCTTCGCGGCCTGGATGGGCGTCATCCGGTGGTGGCCATCATGCAGCAGCGGGATCTCCGGGCCGAACTCGTTCCGGACCGCCTCGAAGACCGTGGGAAGGTGCCGCAGGTACGCGCGGGTGTCCCAGTCTTCTTCCTGCGGAAACGCGCCGCGGCCGGCGGGCTCATAGTCATACCGCTCGCCCGAGGCCTGGGCCTGGGCGGCCACACCGTAGACAGCCTTGATCCCCGGGATCGCGGTCTGGATCCGGATCGACTTGTAGCCCAGTTCCAAGTGTTCCCGCACGGAATCAAACAGCGACTCGATGTCCGAGCCCGACGCGTGGCCGTAGGCCCGCAGCCCGTTCCGCGACGCCCCGCCCAGCAACTGGTACACGGGAAGCCCGGCAACCTTGCCCTTGATATCCCACAGCGCCATGTCGACGGCGGCGATGGCCGCCATCGTGACGGGACCGCGGCGCCAGTACGCGCTCCGGTACAAGAACTGCCACGTGTCCTCAATCCGGTGCGGATCCTTGCCGATGAGCAGCTGGGCGACGTGCTCCTTCAGATACGCGGCGACGGCGAGCTCGCGGCCGTTCAGGGTGGCGTCGCCAATGCCCGTCACGCCGTCGTCCGTGGTGATCCGGAGGGTCACGAAGTTTCGGGTGGGGCTGGTGACGAACACGTCCGCGGCAATGATTTTCACAGCAGGTCCTTTCGGAGAAAGTCGGGTCGGAGGGTTGGGAAAAATTGTGCCGGGAATCGGTCCATGTTTGGCACTCAACGGGGTCCGGCAAAGTGGTCAGGCAGAGGCAGGGGCGGAGTGGCCGGCAACCGTGCCGCGCAGGCCTTCCAGCAGGGCCACGACGCCGGCGTCCGCGGCAAGGACCGGATCGATGACCGCCAGCAGTGCCTTGGTACGTTCACCGCCGTCCAGCCGGTTGGCGGCGGCAACGTCCCCGCCCAGTGGATCCTGGAACGATGCAGCAACGGCGCTGTAGTCCATCCAGGCTGCGATCATCAGCGCGGCCGCGGCACCGGACCTGCCGGCCGCCCGTTCGGCTTGCAGCACCGGAACGGCGCGCATGCGCAATTTGGTACTGCCGTCCATCGCAATCTGGGCCAGGTGGTGCGCGATCCTGGCATTGCCGAAGCGGGCAAGCAGGGCTTTCCGGTACGCGGGAATCTGCAGCTCCACGTTAGCGGGCAGGTTGGCTTCCGCTTCGTCCCAGAAAGCCTCCACGGCACGCCGGCACGCCGGATCAGCCAGGGCTTCCGCCACGGTGGTGTGGCCCCTCAGTTGGCCTGCGTAGGCCAAGAGGGAGTGCGCGCCGTTGAGCAGCCACAACTTCCGGTTCTCATAGGGTTCAATGTCCTCGACGAACAGGGCACCGGCGTCTTCCCAGCGCGGACGCCCCGCAGGGAATTCCCCGCTGAGCACCCAGCTGGAGAAGGGTTCGGCCACCACCGGCGACTCGTCCCGGTAGCCGCAGGCGTCCCGTACGGCGGCCAGGTCCTGGTCGGTGGTCCGCGGCGTGATGCGGTCCACCGAGGTGCTGACGAAGCTGACGTTGCCGTCAATCCAGGCGGCGAACCCGGGATCCCAGGCCTGGGCAAACCCTGCAACCCCTTGCCGGGCCACCGTGCCGTTGTTGGAAAGGTTGTCGCAGCAGACGACGGCGACCGGTCCGGCGCCCGCGTCCCGACGCGCGGCGAGCGCAAGCACCAGGCGTCCCAACGGCGTCGCCGGCCGCCCGGTCCCCGAACCCATCAGCGCAAGGTCCGCGGCGACGTCGGGCGCGTTAATATCCAGCTTGCCGTCCGCACCCAACCTGTAGGCGGTTTCTGTGATGGTCAGCGTGACCAGGGCAGTCTCCGGCGCGGCCACCAAGGCCGTCAGCCGGCCCAGGTCGGCCCCGTCCACAGCCTCTACGATGCTGCCGATGACAGTGAAAGAGTCACCCTCGTCCGCCCGTTCCACCAAGGTGTAGAGCCCGTCCTGCTCCGCCAGGGCAACGGCGGCGTCCGGCCTGCGTCCGGTGAACGCGGCGATTCCCCAGTCCGCCGAATCCGATGCCTGCTGGGTGTACCAGGCCTGGTGCGAGCGGTGGAACGCGCCCAGCCCCAGGTGAACGATCCGCACCGGTGCTTTGGGGAGGGGACGGAGCTGCCGGGTCAGCCGCGGAAGGTCAGCCGCCGACGACGGGGCTGGCGGCGGAGCCTGGAACTGGGCACTCACAGCTTGAATACCCTCCGTGGCGATGCGTCCACGATGTCCACGATGAGTTCGTGCGCCCGCTCCTCGGTGACCCGGTGTTCGGCGACGAGGCGGGCCAGGAAGGACGCCTCGATCCGCCTGGCCGTGTCGTGGCGGGCCGGAATGGAGCAGAAGGCGCGGGTGTCATCGATGAACCCGGAGGACCGCGAGAATCCCGCGGTCTCCGTCACCGCGGACCGGAAGCGCAGCATGGCGTCGGGGGCGTCCAGGAACCACCAGGGCGCGCCGAGGTACACCGACGGGTAGAACCCGGCCAGCGGAGCCAGCTCGCGGGAGAATACGGTCTCGTCCAGGGTGAAAAGGACCAGGTGGAAATCCTTGGCGGTACCGAAGTCCTGCAGCAGCGGCCGGACGGCCTCCGTATAGTTCACGGCCACCGGGATGTCATGCCCGGTATCCGCCCCGAAGGCCTCGAATGTGGGCCCGTGGTGGTTGCGGAAGGAGCCCGGGTGGATGGTCATGACCAGCCCGTCGTCCACCGACATCCTCGCCATCTGGTACAGCATGTGGGCTTCGAACGCGTCCCTGTCCCGGGCGCTCGCCTGGCCGGCCCGGCCCCGCTCGAACAGCCGCTCCGCCTCGGCGTCGTCCAGCTTCAAGGTGGCGGGCGTGAACACGCCGTGGTCAGCGGACACAGCGCCGCGGTCCACGAAGTGGCGCCGGCGTGCCTCAAGTGCCTTGATGTACCCGGCGTAGCCGGACACTCCCCCGCCGGCGGCGCCGATGAGCCGTTCCACGTTGTCCTGCCAGGCAGGATGTGCCATGTTCAGGTACTGGTCCGGCCGGAAGGTGGGCAGCACGCGGCCCGCGAATGCTGGATCGGCGTGCAGCGCGGCGTGGCTGTCCAGGGAGTCCAGGGGGTCATCGGTGGTGGCGAGAACCTCGATGTTGAATTCCTTGAACAGTTCCCGGGGCCGGAAGCCCGGCTCGGACAGTTTCGCCTGCAGGGCATCGTAGAGCTGGTCCGCGTTCCGGGCGGACGGCTCCTCGTCCACGCCGAAGACGTGGGCGAACTCCTGCCGGATCCAGTACCCGGAGGCGGTTCCCTCGAAAGCGGGCCAGGCCTCGCAGAAGTGCCGCCATACCTGCCGCGAGTCAGCGGGCTGGTTACCCAGGCCCAGCTGGTCCATGGCTACTCCGCCGGCGTGGATCAGGCGGGTGACGTAATGGTCCGGGGTGACCAGGAGCGCGGCCGGGTCCGGGAAGGGTGTGTTCTGTTCGATGACCGCAGCGTCGACGTGCCCGTGCGGGGAGATGATGGGCAGGCCTTCCACCCGGGAAAAGAGTGAGCGGGCAATCTCCCGGACGCCGGGATCGGCCGGCAGGAGCCGGTCCGGGTGGTCCGCTATCGGCTGCGCCATGGCTCAACGCCTCCCTGCGGCGACCGGGAGCCCTGCCAGGGCGGCCGTGGCGCGGAGGTAGTCGAGGTTCCCGGCGGTGCGTTCTGCCAGCGGGAGTTCCGTCGAGAAGTCCTCCACCGTTACCCAGCCGTCGTATCCGAAGGCAGCGAGTGCCTTGAAGTACTGCAGCACGCTGCCCTGGCCTGATCGCAGCGGCGCCCACTCGTTCTTGTAGATGGCTGCACCGGATTCGTCGGTCCCGCCGCTGTTCACCCACACCGCGTTCTTCACATGCACATGCGCCATGTAGTCGCCCAGGAGCTCGAAGGCTGGGAGGTAGTCCTCCTGCCCTTCGATCAGCAGGTTGCCAAGGTCATGGATGACGCCGACGTGCCGGGGGTCCAGGCCGTCCAGCAGCCGCAGCGCCGATGAGGCCGAGGCGGTGATGGTGCGGTGGTGCAACTCCACCAGCGCCTTCACCCCGTGGTGCGCGGCCCGCTCCGCAATCCATTCGAAATCGCGGCGGGCAGCGGCGAAGAGTTCCGGGTAGGGGGTACCGCTGGCCGGTTCGTCGCCCCAGGCCGCGGTTCCCAGCGGCGGCGTGGTCACGCGCACCTGGCCGGCTCCGAGCCTGGCGGTGGCGGCGAGCATGCGGTCCACGTCAGCGTGGTTGTCGCACCGCGCGTATCCGCCGATGCCGGAGAACTCCAGGCCGGCGCCGGCCGTGATAGCGGCGATCCGGTCCAGGTGGTCTTCCATTCCCGTCAGCGGAACGGTTGCCTTGTTCCCGGCCCAGAAGCCGGGCTCGGGGGCGTCGCCCTGGTCTGTGATGCGCCACTCGACGCCGTCCCAGCCCTGGCCTGCCAGTTGCTGGACTGCTTCCTCGGGGGTCCACTCGGGGGTTGATGCGGTAAATACTGAGAACTTCATGGTTTCAGGCGCTTTCTGCCGGTGTGCTGCCGGTGTGGACTTCGAGGTCGTTGTACTTGCCTGCCAGGACATCCTCAAAGAGGACGGGCTGGCCGAGGGTCGCCGAGACGTACACCGAACGCACCGCCGCGAGGGCATTGACGGCGTCGCTGACGGTGACACCCGGCTGTTTTCCACCGGCGATGGCGGCCAGGATGTCCCGGTACTGCCGGACGTGCCCGGCCGGATACACGGTGGGATCGGCCGCCTTGTAGTCTTCCTCCGGGTATTTGGCCAGTTCTTCATCGGCCTGGTTGCCGCCGCCCTGCAGGCCCATGTCCGCCGAGGCGCTGCCCGTGTCCCTGCTGTGGAAGTACTGCAGGCGGTCGTTGTCCACCACGGCCGATCCCTCGGAGCCCATCAGCTGCACGCGCACGGTCAGCCCCGGGTAGGCGGCAGTGGTGGCGTGCAGGACGGCCAGTCCGCCGTTCTCGAAGGTGACGGTGGCTACGGCCGTGTCCTCCACTTCGATGCGTTCGTGGGCGAGGCGGGCGGTGTGCGCGAAAATTTCCACCGGCCGGCCCATGAACCACAGGAGGAGGTCCACGGTGTGCACGCCCTGGTTCATGAGGGCGCCGCCACCGTCCATCGCCCACGTGCCGCGCCAGTCGCCGGAGTCGTAGTAGCCCTGGCCGCGCCACCATGCCACCGAGGCAATGGCGGAGGTCAGCTTGCCGAAACGGCCGTCGGCGATGGCGCGGGACACAGCGACGCTGGACTGGTCGAACCGGTGCTGGCTGATGACCGAGGCAACGATGCCGTTGCCCGCTGCTTCCTTCGCGGCGGCTTCAATTTCCTGGGCCCGGCTGAGGTCCACGTCAAGGGGCTTTTCGATGACCACATGCTTGCCCGCCGCGAGCACCTCCAGGCTCTGCTGGATGTGCAGTCCGCTGGGGGTTGCCAGGGCAACCAGGTGGATGTCTTCGGCGGCGAAAGCTTCCGCCTGGGTGGTGTACAGAGCCGGCCGCGCGCCGCCCTGCTGTTCGATGAAGTCGGCGAGCGCTTCGGCCGCGGCCGGGATGGCATCGATGAGGGCAACGATGCGGACTTCCGGGAATTCACGAAGGGCTACGGCGTGGGTGCGGCCGATGACGCCGCACCCGGTGATGGCTGCGTTAAGGGTGCTCATGCGGTCTGGACTCCTGCTTCTGCGGTAACTTTGGCGAACGCGCGTGCCGCGATGCCGAAGGCCGTGGGGCCGGAGAATCCGCCCAGGCCGTGGGCGCCGGCAAGGTGCGGCTCAAGGGATGCGAAGCCTTCGTAGCCGTCGGCCTTGAGCGCCTCGACGGTCTTGAGGACGTCCCCGTCGCCTTCGCCGGCGGGCACCACGTGGCCGTTGGCGAAGAGGGCATCCTTGACCTGGAGGTATTCCAGGTGCGGGCGCAGCTTGGCATACCCCTCATCGAAGGGCTTGACGCCGACCTGGACGAAGTTCGCAGCGTCCCAGGCCACTTTCAGGGCCGGCGAGTCCACAGTCTCGATGATGTCCAGGACCCGGTCCGGGACGTCCCCGAAGATGTCCTTCTCGTTTTCGTGCAGGAGGATCACCCCGGCTTCTTCGGCCACGTCGGCAAGGGCGCGCATGCGCTCGATGACCTCATCCCGGATGCTTTCCACCTGGACTGACTCGCCGTAGTAGAAGGAGAAGATGCGGATGTATTTGGCGTCCAGGACCTTGGCGGCATTGGCTGCCCGCCGCAGCCGCTCCACCTCATGCTCGACCGGGAGGCTGACGTCCACCTTCCCGATGGGCGAGGCAATGGCCGAGACCTTCATGCCTTTGTCTGCCAGCAGGGCGGCAAGTGCCTGGAGCTGTTCGTCGCTGAGGTCCACGATGTTGGTTCCCCATGCGCTGCGAACCTCGATGTGGTTGGCGCCGAGGGCCTGCAGCACAGCTATCTGGACTGCGGGGTCGTCGTCAATTTCGTCGCCGAAGCCTGACAGCTGCCACGCGACCTGGGTGGTCGAAACCATGGTTATTTAACTCCTCCGGCGGTCAGCCCGCCTACTAGGTATCGCTGGAAAATCAGGTAAAGGATGACCACCGGTGCTGCGCACACCAAGGCTGCGGCCATCATCTGGCCGTAGTAAGGGATGGCGCCGCCTTCCTGCGAGGCACCAAAAATTTGAAGGGCGACGGCGGCGGTCTGGCTTTCGGGGCGCGTCATCACCGAGGCGAACAGGACGTCGTTCCAGCCGAGCAGGAAGGCGAAGATGCCGGAGACAACGATGCCGGGCCAGCTCAGGGGCAGGACAATGCGGAACAGGACGCCGAGGTTGGACGCGCCGTCGATTTTGGCGGCTTCTTCCAGTTCCTTGGGGAGTCCGCGGAGGTAGGTGACCATCACCCAGGTGGAGAACGGCATGGCGAAGGTCAGGTATGTCACAAACAAGCCCCACTGGGTCCCGATCACCTGGATACCGAGGTAGGTTGCCGCCGAGGAAAAGAGGACGAAGACCGGCAGCACCATCAGGGTTCCCGGGACGGACTGCAATGCCAGGAGGCCGCGCAGGATGCTGAGCCTTCCCCGGAAGCTGTACCGAACCAGGACGAACGCGGTGGATACGGACAGCGCAGCCGAGACGACGGCCGTTGATCCTGCCACCAGGACGCTGTTGGTGAGGCCGGTGGCCAGGCCCACGCTGGTCCAGATCTTCGAGTAGTTCTCCAAGGTGACCGATGACGGCCAGAACTCGCCGTTGGCTACTCCGATGTCCGAGTTCACTGATGCCAGGAAGATATACAGCACCGGAATCAGCACCAAGGCACCCAGGAAGACAAGGATGATGACCAGCAGGGGGCCGGGCAGGAGCCTCAGCACCTCGTGCTGGCGGTGCGAGCCCGGACGGTCGACGTCGGCGGCTGGCGCGCTCCGACGACCGGTGATCGTGGCGCTCATTTCTTCGCTCCTGGGGTGTCGGCGTCGTCAAGCTTCACGGCGCGGAGGTAAACGAACAGCGGGATGGCGATGAGCACCAGGGAGATGAAGGCCATCGCGGCGCTCAGGCCAAAGCGGAAGCTCTGGAAGCTGGTGACGTAGGTCAGGATAGGGAGGACTTCGACGTCGGCCGGGGCCGGGACGCCGAACAGCACGAACGGGAGGGTGAAGTTGTTGATGTGGTGCAGCATCCCGATCAGGAAAGCGAGGGCCAGCGGACCCTTCAAGTAGGGGAAGATCACGTACCGGAGCTTGTTCCACCAGAGCGCCCCGTCGAGGGCCGAGGCCTCGTGCACCTCGTGGTCCACGGACTGCAGGCCGGACAGCGCGAGCAGGTAGATGAACGGCCAGGAGGCCCAGATCTGGACCAAAACCAGTGTCCAGAACGTTTGCGGCCCGTTGAGCCAGAGGCCCACGTGGATTCCCACGGTGGCCAGGGCCTCATCCACGATGCCGCCGGGCTGGAGCATGGTCCGCCAGACCGTTGCCACCACGAAGGACGGCAGGACATACGGGATGAGGAAGACCGAGCGGATCAGGGCGCGACCCTTGAACGCGTTCTGGGTTGCCACTGCTGCGGCAATGCCAAGCGGCAGCGTCACCACCATGGCAAGCAGCGAGTAGCTGACGCTCAGCCAGACGGCGTGCAGGAGGGGCGAGTTCGTAACGGCTTCAACGAAGTTTTCCACTCCGATGATGGGTGCGCTGATCCATTTTCGCAGCGTGTATTGGTCCAGGTTGAGGATGGACATGTAGATGCCCAGCAGCAGCGGCACCACGATGATGATAATCATCAGGACCCCGCCGGGGATCAGCATCCAGAGCGGGCGGTTCCGCTCGCTCAGGCCCTTGCGCCGCGGACCGTCCTTGGGGCCGGGCTGCTGCCCGGCGCCGTTGGCGGTCCGGGGCGCCCGGCCTGCGGCGGAATCCACCGCAGGCCGTACTTCATGAGAGGCGTCGGTTGACATCAGAACTTATCCTTTGGAGGCCCGGTCCAGGGAAGCCTGGCCCTTGTTTTGGGCGTCTTTGATCCGGGAATCAAGGGCGGATTCGTCCACCTTGCCCGCGGCCAGGTCAGGAATCGACTGGACGGTGACGTTGAGCAGGCCGAGCTGGATATCGCCCCAGGCACCCGTGAACGGGGTGGCCTTGGACTTGGCGGCGGCATCGGCCAGCGGCTTGAGCTTGGCGTCCGTCAGGGTGGCGAGGGCTTCGGCGTTTGCCGGCAGGTCACCGAAGGTCTTCTGGTAGTTCAGCTGTTCGTCTTTGGAGGTGATCAGCTTGATGTAGGCGAAGGCCAGGTCCTTCTGCTTGGAGTAATCGGCCACCACGAGGTTGTCGCCGGAGAGGATGCTGGCGGCGTCGCCGTCGGACTTGGACTGGGTCTGGCCCGGTGCGATCGTGGGCATCAGGGCGTACTCGTACTTGCCGGCGATTGCGGACTTGTCCAGGGTGGGAATGGAGCTGGACGTGGTCATCATCAGGTAGCCGGCCTTGCCGCTGGCGAAGGCAGCCACGGCGTTGCTGTTGCTCCAGCCCACGGATGCGGGGTCAACCACTTTGTCGTTGGTGAGCCAGCCGAAGTACGTTTCGTAGGCCTTCTTGACCGTGGGGTCATCCATCTTCAGCTTGTTGCCGTCCACCAGCGGGTTTCCGGCCTGGATGGACATGGCCCAAATGAACTTCCAGGGATCGAAGCTGTCCTTGTATCCCGTGGCGATGCCGTAGGTGCCGTCCTTGGTCATCTTCTTCGCCTGGGCAGCCAAGTCATCCCAGTTCGTGGCAGGCTTGTCGATGCCCGCCGCAGCCAGCAGGTCCTTGTTGTATGCCATGACGAACGGCCGGCTGACGAACGGGATGCCGGCCAGGTGGTCCTTGTCCGGTCCGGAGATTCCCAGGGTCGCCGGGTTGAATCGGTCCTTGCCGCCCACCTTGTTCCAGTCGTCGTCGGACAGGGTCACGAAGGCCTTTGTGGCAAAAGCCGTGGGCGTGAAGGTGGTTCCGAGGCTGTAGACGTCCGGGCCTTGACCGGAGACAACGGACGTTTGGATACGCGTGAGTTCATCGTTCGCCGAGGCGAAGGTTTCGAACTTCACGTCGGCGCCGGTCTCGGCCTTGAACTTGGCGGCAATGTCGGATTGCCACTGCTTCTGCTGTTCCGGGTACTGGCTGGAGACGTTCACCAGGACGCTGAGCGTCTTGCCCGTGCCGTCCACCTTGCCGTCCGAGCTGGTGGAGCCGCCGCCGTTTCCGGAGCTCGATCCACAGCCGGTCAAAGCGAGCGCTGCCGCCGTAACTATCGCCGCAAGCCCAGTAGTCGATTTAAACCTCATTGTTTTTCTCCTCTAGGACACCCGCATGGCCACATCCGTCTTGTGGCGGAAATCACTGCAGGCGACTCGAGAGTCAGTCTAGGAAACTGGAAAGCTTGCGGCAAGCGGTTGCCAAAAGTTGCCAAGGGTGGTCTGCTTGGATCATCCAAAGTCGGGGAACGCAGGGCGGGTTACCGCCTGCGGATTCTTCAAGCCAGCGATGAAAGGTCGGCAACTATGGCTAATCCATCGGTGGAGGCTGCTCCACAGGGCGCCGGAGACGCGAACACCCGGCGGGACCGCCCGCCCACCATCCGGGATGTGGCGGAGCTCGCCGGCGTGGCCACGTCCACGGTCTCCCGGGCCCTCTCGCGGCCCGACCGGGTAAATCCGCGGACGCGGGTCCGGATTGAAGAGGCAGCAGCGGAACTCAACTACGTGCCGAGCTCACAGGCGCGCGGCCTTAGCTCGGGGCGGACCAACGCCGTAGCTGTGCTGGTGCCCGACATCACCAACCCGTTCTATTTCGACATCATCCGGGGCACGCAGCACCAGCTCAAGGCCGCCGGCGTGACGCAGCTCCTGGTGGACACCGAGGAGTCCAACGAGATGGAGCTCGAAGCGCTGCACAAGATGCGCAAGTCCGCCGATGGCTTCATCCTTGCCGCCTCACGCCTGACCGATGCCCAGCTGGCAGAAGTTTCGCAGACGCAGCCCCTGGTGACGTTCAACCGCGCCTCCACCAGCGCACCGACCGTGATGATCGATACGCCCTCGGCCATCATCCAGGCCCTGGAGCACCTGGCATCGCTGGGCCATCACAAAGTCTGCTACGTCGCCGGACCACCCACGTCGTGGTCAAACCAGATGCGGTGGAAAGTCTTCGAAGAGGACGCCACAAAGCGCGGTATGGAAGTCCACCGGATTGGCCCCTACGTACCCAAGACGACGTCCGGGGCGGCCGCGGCGGACGCCGCAGTCCGCACCGGGGCCACTGCCTGCATCGTGTTCAACGACCTGCTGGCCATCGGCATGCTCCAGCGCCTGCAGGCCCGCGGTATCCGGGTACCCGCGGACATGAGCATCATCGGCTCGGACGACATTTTCGGCGCCGATTTCTGCAATCCGCCGCTGACCACCATCTCCAGCCCCATCGAGCAGGCGGGCAGGGTGGCCGTGTCCATGCTCCTGGCCCAGCTCAATCCGCTGCCGGGAAGCGCCACCCGGAAGCTCGCCGTCATGCCCACCCACCTGACGGTGCGGGACTCGACGGGACCGGCGCCCACCTGATCCTCCGAGCCTCCCCAGGCTCGCCCTCTGCCGTTCCTGGCGGCCGGTCCCGCGCCTCGGACGGGAAACCAAAAATTGGCCGTTGGTCTTGGAACTGATTCCATAATGCCGCCGCCTGCCGCTCGATAGCATGAGGTGACCGGACAGAGCCGTCCGGCGGGATCAATGCAAAGGGACAACCATGGCCGCGGTTACGGTGGATGACATCCTCTCGGATCTTCCGCTTGGCTTCGCCAGCCTCATCCTCCGGCCGGCCCTTTCGGCGCCGGCCATCGAACGCTTCCTGATTGTCGACGCCGACGATGAAGCAGTGGAGGCCGCCAAAGCCTTTGTCCTGCTCATCGGGGTCCGCGGCCGGTCTGCATTGCCTGCCCTCCGGCGCCTGCTGAAGGACCCGCCCCCGGTGGTCGCAATGAAGGGCCAGCGGGACGACCTGGCAGAAGCGGAAGAGCTCCTGCGGGCAGCCGGGTCTGGCCTGCTGCTGGTGGATCCTGCAGCGGACTGGGACCGCCTGCTCTCGATCGCCAAGGACCGGATCCAGCCGCGCAGCTACCAGAGCGAAGTTTTGACGCTGCTCGAGGAGGACCTGTTCGCGATTGCCCAGACCACGGCGCGACTCACGTCCAGCCACGTGCTCATTGAGGATGCGGCCAACAAAGTCCTCGCCTATTCCACGGTCACCAATGACATCGATGAGCTCCGGAAAGCGTCCATCCTGGCCCGCCGCGGCCCCCGGAAGTACGAACTGCTGCTCAAGGACCTGGGTGCCTACCGGGAACTCCACCGCACCCGGCAACCGGTCCGCGTCCCCGCGAGGCCCCAGGACGGGCTGCGGGAACGGGTGGCCATCGCGCTCTTTGCCGGCGACCGGATCATGGGCTATATCTGGCTCCAGGAGACCGGTGGAGGCTTCGGCCCGGATGTTGAATATGTCCTGACGGGATCCGCGGCACGCGTCTCGGCAGAACTGATCCGCTACCGCAACCAGCAGTCCGTCCACATGCGGGAGGACCGGATTGCGCGGATCCTGTCGGGTCCGGCAGAAGCCGCCGCCGGCGCGCACAGCGGAAAAATCCCCTCTGAAGCTCCCGCCGCGCTCATCCTGATGGGCATGTCCGACGCCGACTCGCGTGCCGACGACGCCGCGCTCAAGCACGGGGAACTTGCCAACCTCGCGTCCATCCACGCGGCCGCCTACAAGGCCTCCGCCGTCGTCGGCCAGTTCAACGGCGACACGGCCATCATCGTCCCGGACCTGCAGTCAAGCACCGCGGAAGCGGGGCTGCGGTCCCTAGCCGAGGCAATCGTCCGGGACGCCCGCAAGCACCTCGGCATCATCCCTTTCGCCGCCGTCGGCCCCCTGGTGCCGGATCTATTGTCCCTCCATACGGTGACCCGCGTGACGGAGGCACTGCTGGCGTGCGTGGGCACTGCGGAATCCGGCACGGTGGCCGGGGTGGCGGATTTCGAGGCGGAAATCCTGTATCGCGAGGCGGTACGCAACTTCCATACCTCGCCCTTCCGGCACCGCAGCCTGGCGGCCCTGCTGCACGACGACGCCGAACTCGCAACAACCCTGCAGGCGTATTTCGACGCCTCCTTCGACGTCGCGGAATGTGCCAGGCGCATGAACCTGCACAAGAACACCGTCTATTACCGGGTGGCCAAGGCCACCCGGGTGACCGGCCTCAACTTCGGCAGCCCCCGCGACTCCCTCGTGGCCCTCCTCCATCTCCAGGAATGGGCCGCCTCCAACGACAATCCAGGCAGGAAATGAGCACCACACTCAGCGCACCGCCCCTTGGCCTCCTCCTCGGGGACATCGTCCGCCGTCACCGCCCTCAGAAGAAAAAGGGAGCTGTCCCGGGAAACATCCCCTTCCTGGCCACGGTCCCCTTCGACCGGTTCGGGATCGCCGTCGCCACCACCTCCGGTGAAGTCTTCAGTTCCGGCGATGCCGACGTTCCCTTCTCCATCCAGAGCATCTCCAAGGTATTCACCCTGGCCATGGCACTGCAGGGAAGCCGCTCCGCCCGGCTGTGGTCGCGGGTACTGCGCGAACCCTCCGGAACGGCGTTCAATTCGCTGGTCCAGCTCGAAGCCGAGCACGGCATCCCCCGCAACCCCTTCATCAACGCAGGCGCCCTGGTGGTCACGGACCACCTGATGGAAGAGACGCCCGACGCCGCCACGCAGCTCCTGCGGTTCCTCACCAAGCAGGCGGGCACGGAGGGAGGGAGGGCCGGCCACGGCCCGTCCATCGACGAAGCCGCCGCCGCGGGCGAACTGGCCGGCAGCAGCCGCAACCTGGCCCTGGCGCACTTCCTGAAGGACTTCGGCAACCTCACCCAGCCGGCGGAATCGGTGGTGGAGAACTATGTCCGCCAATGCTCCATCATGATGAGCTGCGTCCAACTGGCCAAGGCCGGGCTGTTCCTCGCCAATGACGGCCAGGGAACCTCCGGCATGGTGTTGAGCCCGAGCGAGGCTAAGCGGATCGGATCCATCATGCTGACCTGCGGCATGTACGACGCCGCCGGCGAATTCGCGTACCGGGTGGGCCTGCCGGGCAAGAGCGGGGTGGGCGGCGGCATCCTGGTCATCGTCCCGGGCCAGTGCGCCATCTGTGTCTGGAGCCCGCGCCTAGATGCCAAGGGCAACTCCCTTGCCGGCACGGCAGCCCTTGCCGACCTCTCCGACCGCACCGGCTGGTCAGTTTTCTAATTTTCCCCATCCAGCAAGATCTTTCCCGGATCGAAAGGAATACCCATGCCCAACAACCCCAATGACGAGGTTGAGTTCGACCACTTGATTGATGGTGGTCACGCGCATGCGTCCGAGACCTCCCTGCACGCGGAGGATAAGGGTTACCACAAGAACCTCAAGCCGCGGCAGATCCAGATGATCGCGATCGGCGGTGCGATCGGTACTGGCCTGTTCCTGGGCGCCGGCGGCCGCCTGAACGCCGCGGGCCCGTCCCTGGTCATCGCGTACGCCGTGTGCGGGTTCTTCGCGTTCCTGATCCTGCGCGCCCTGGGCGAACTGGTCCTGCACCGGCCCTCCTCAGGCTCCTTCGTCTCCTACGCCCGCGAATTCTTCGGCGAAAAAGC
>NZ_JBFRDA010000031.1:0-16129 GCF_052113345.1 Pseudarthrobacter sp. YAF2
GATCACTACAAGCTGCAAGGTGTCCCCGTCCTCGCAACCTCGGGGACACCTTGCATTCCATAGCTCAGTCCGGGCGAGACGGCGGTCGAATATTGCAAGCTTTGTGCAACGGAATTCCTTGAGACTCCGTCGCCTTAGCTACACCCCAAGGCTGACGCTCGTTCGTTGCCTGGTCCTCGGAACAACCGGAATTGATCTCACTGAGTAGTCCGGTCGCCGCCCACAGCCGGCAATAATTTGCATAGGTTATCCACCCCTACTGCTGCCAGGGAGCTGTCCCAACGGTTCCCAATTCTCAGCCGTGGATTCCCGAATTGAACCCTGCCGTGGGTTAAAGCACGCGAGCAGACGCTACTGCGGGAACTCGCGTCTGCAGGAATTCTGATCGAGGCGATCTTCCTCAATAGAGCTTGCCGCGAAGTTCGGATTAGGCAGGGGCAGCTGCTAATGCAGCTGCCCCGTAGAGCGCCGGGGGGGAGGGTGCGGCGGCGCGGGCGTTCCAACGCTTATGACGGTTCAACCTCGATGGCGTGTGCCTGGAAGCAGGGGTGATGTTCTCGGTTGTAATAGTTTTGCGGCCGGCCCGGCGACAACCGCCCTCCCACTGGCAATCAGGTAGGCATGGTTGGTGGGGCGAACCTCGATCGCCGAAGTGTGTGCAGCCTGCGATAGGTCGAAGGACACACGCACTTCGATGTCAGGTCGTCCTACATGCGTTTTACACGGGGGAACTTATTGCCCGGTTACTATGGCGTAACCGGGACACGGTCGGCCGGGAACGGCAACTTAAAGTCCGGGCCACCGAGAAAGTACGGATCGATTGCTCCGGACCGGGCGACTGCAGCCAGGACTTCGGGGTCAAACACCTTGGTCGCAGCTCCGATGTCCTTCACGAGTTCCGTCGGGCTTGCCACCCCAATAACCACGACATCAATGTGTTCCTCGTGGAGCGGATATGCAACGGCCGCGTCTGAGAGCACGATGCCTTGCAGGTCTGCTTGCGCTTCCATCCGGCCTACTGCATCCACTACCTCGGGCAGTGCCGCCGAAAAACCGTATTGAGGGGTATCGACACCCCGAACACCAGTTGCCAGAATGTTGCCCCCGAAAGGCGAGGTGAGAATGGTGCCTATATTCTTCTCCTTTGCCTTTTCCAATAGGCCGGAAGTCTTCGCGGCGTTATTCAGCAGCGTGTACAACCGCGGGAACTGCACAACATCGTATTCATCGCACTCAACGGCCTCCAGCAGGGGCCCTAACGTGCCGGTTGCGATACCGATGCTGCCAACCACGCCCTGGCGCTGAAGATCTCGAAGTGCAGGAAGGGCCCCGCGAGTGCTTCGGATGAATGACATGTCTTCTGATGTTCGTGGATCGTGAAGCATGAAGAGCGGAATCTTTTCCATGCCGAAGGCGTCAAGCGACCTCTCCACGGTCCGGCGGATCTGATCGCCCTCAAAGCCTTTGCCGTGCCCGAACTTCGTCGAAACAACCAGGTCCTCGGGAACGTTATCGAGACGCTTGAGGAGCTGGCCAAGGTGTTCCTCGTTTGAATACACTTCGGCAGAATCCAGCAAATTCATGCCTGCGTCGAAGGCGATCCGGAGCAGTTCGACTATTGTGTCGTCGTCCTTTGCCTGAGCCGCAACTGCAGCATCAGGATTCGAAAATCCCCATGCCCCCAGGGCCAGGCGACCTACTGAGATGCCCGACCGGCCAAGTACTGCACGAGGAACCGGAGAAGTCGCTTCCATGGTAAAACCACCTTATTTTCTGGTTGGAGCCTGAACCTTGGCCAGGGCGGATCCTGCCGTCGGCCAAGGTCTTATGCTAAATTTCCAAAAACTGACTGCCACTCAAGGTGTCCGAGAGCTGAGTTCAACACGCTCTAAACGAGCAGGACATTGGGTGAAGCCCGCGGTACCGCCGCATGAACGAGTGATCGGGGAACACTCGTCGGTCAGCGGCGGCACCTGTGGCCGCGCTTGGCCTCGGACCTGACAGATCGATCTCCCCAGGGGCAGATCAGATCTTCCTGCAGTGAAGGGAGGCAACTGCCACCTGATGGGTTTACCAAAGTAGTGGCGTCTCGGAGCTGGATGTGGAGTGTAAGAGCTACTTTCGCTGCCTAGCCCTCACTCCGGGAGAGCGTGACCCGGAGGCCAGGAGGATCGGTACTCCGGGCCCCCGATGAAGTATTCGTCGACGTGCCCGGCTGCAGCGATGGATTCCAGTTCCTCGCGGCTTACCGCGAGACCAAAGGTGTTGATATTGGTCCTCAGCTCGGCAGCGTTCCTCACGCCAATGATGGTTGCGTCCACCAGCGGCTGGGTGAGTGAGAATCCCAGTGCAGCAGCCGCCAGAGGTACGTTCAACTCCGCGGCACGCTCCTCCATTGAAGCGACTGCCTGGGCAACTTCCGGCAGTGCCGGCATGTAGCAGTACAACGCGTTGGGGACGGCTCCTGTTGCCAGAATATTGCCACCAAACGGGGCCGGGTTAAGCGTAGCCATGCCCTTGGCCTTGGCGTCAGCCAAAAGGCCGGTCGTGGCCGCAGCAGGGTTCAGAAGGGTATACAGACGGGGGAATTGGATCATATCGAACTCGTCGCTATCCACCGCCAATCGCAGAGGTGCCAGAGTGCCGGTCGCTACACCGATGGCGCCGACCAGCCCCTCCTCCTGCAGCTTTCGGAGCGCCTCGAGGGCTCCGCCAGGCCCCAAAATTGTGGCCATGTCCTCTTCACCGCGTGGATCGTGGATCATGAAGATCGGCAGGCTCTCCAGTCCCAAATTTTTGAGGCTTTGCTCGGCGCTGCGCCTAAGCTCAGCGCCCCCAAAGGGCTTGTTGTGCCCATACTTGGTTGCGATCACCAGATCTTTGGGGACGTCCACTTCCTTTAGCAAGCGCCCCAAGCGTTCCTCGTTGCCATAAGCATCCGCGGAATCAAGCATGTTGATGCCGGCCTCAAAGGCGGTCTGAAGCACAGAAATGAGGTTCTCATCGTCCCCCACCTGTGCAGCTGCGGCGCTGCCGGAGCCGAAGCCCCAAGTGCCCAAGGCTAGACGCGAAGCGGTGATGCCTGATCGCCCGAGAGTGGTTCTGGGGACGGTTATCGAGGATGTAGTCACATCAGAGTCCTTTCTAGTGTCTGATCGCCGAGCCGTGAAACTGACGTCCTCATTAGTATGTGGCGCGTAGGCGGTTATGTCCACATGATTGTTGACATAATCTTCGCAACCTTGTTGACATTCATGTTTTACGCGAGCAGGATTGTCCCACCGAAGCCCGATTTCACTGCAGAGCCGGTCAACGGAGATGGGCAGCACAGGTCGTCTATCTGGTGCCAACGGCGCGGCTATATTCCCGGTCATGCGGGACTCGCCTCCGACGTCGACGCCCGACGAGCCTCAAGACAAGACACCAATTGGAGCAATCGATGTTCGATAAATACACGAAGCCAGAACTCTCACGGAGGGGCTTCCTGGCGGCCGCCGGTGGATTAACGGTTGGCATGGGACTCGCGGCCTGTGCCAATGATTCTGGGGGATCGGGCGGCTCCGGGACAAAGACGCTGACTCTCTGGGGGAATCACCCGGAGTGGGCAGATGACCTCAATTCGATCCTCCGCCAGTTCGAGTCAGAAACCCCCGGAATCAAGATTGAGGCGGTTTACAAGCCTCTCAACACGTACGCTTCTGTACTGAACACAGCACTCACTGCTGGCACGGCACCTGATCTTATTGGCTTGTCGCCTGGCGGACAGGTCACCACCCTTGCGGCAAGCGGTCAGATCAACGACCTCACCGGCAAGGTCAGCGGTGACAGCATGCTCCCGCAAGCCCAACAGCAGGCCGTCCTGGATGGCAAGGTGTGGGGTGCGCCCCTCGCGTTGCCTGCGGTAGGTAACTACTACAGGCCATCCCTGTTGGAAAAGGTCGGGGTCAAACCGCCGACGAACGGCGCTGAATTTTTGCAGGTACTGGACGCACTCAAGGCTGAGGGGATCACTGTTGCTGCTGGTGGAGCCACAGCCATCGGTCCGTACATGGCATATACCGGCATGGTCAGCGCGATTCTCGGGGTTGATGGGTTTCAGGATTTCCTTAAAGGCAGGATAAAGCTAACCGATGCGAAGTTGCTTCCAGCGACGGAGTTCCTGAGTAAACTCGGGACATACTTCCAGGAAGGTTGGTTGAATCAGACAACCGACCAAGCGAAGGAGAGTTTCGTTCAGGGACGATCCGCCATAGTCATCGGCGGCACATCTGATTTGGCAGCCTTCGCGAAGACGACCGCAAAGGACGACATCGGCATGTTCCCGCATATGCCGCCCCCCGGTGTGGAAGGAAAGCCGGCAACTCTTTTCGGTACCGAGCTCATTTACACCGCCAACTCACAGACCAAGTACCCCGACGAAGCGGCTCAGTTCATTGCATGGCTGGCGACACCGGCTGCGCAACAGCTCGTAGCGGACCGGCTGTCACTTCCGACTATCCAGGGCGTGACGCCCAACGTGCCGCTCAAACAGCACATGCTCGAAATGAGCGATGTTCAGATCCCGGTTTGGTTCGACCGTCCCGAAACCAACGGGACCTTCCCGGTCTTCGCGAAGGAAGGCATCGGAACTTTCACAGGCCGTACCAGTCCCGCGGCAGCCGCCGCAGCAATGCAGGCAACAGTGAGGCCGTCGGCATGACCGTCAGACGCCCCACGAGCGCGGCCGTGAGGGAGTCAATAGCCGTACGAGAAACGTCGCCCGCAATTGAAGGCCCGAAGAACCCTCCCGGCGCTGACGGCCCCTCGGGCAGGAAGCAGTTAAGGGCTAGACGTTACGTCCACTGGTGGTTCCTGGCACTTCCTTTCGGTCTCTACGGCGTCTTCTTCCTGTACCCCCTCGTGCGCGCGGCGATGCTAAGCCAATTTGACTGGTCAGGTGCCGGCAACGTCGGCCCCAGTATCGGCTTCGGCAACTATGCGGAGGCCCTTCGTGACCCCTACTTCTACAAAGCGCTGCTCAACAACCTTTTCATCTTTGCCGTCGTCTTCGTCCTGCAACACACTGTCTCGATGGGACTCGCCCACCTGCTCAACCGGCCCGGCCGGGCCGCCGTCATCTACAAAGCACTCCTGGTGCTGCCCGTCGTGACGTCCGCACTCAGCATGGGGTTCATCTGGCGGCGGATGCTGAGCCCTGAAGTGGGCGTGGTCAACTCGCTCCTTGGGGAGATCGGGCTCACAGGACTTCAACGGGATTGGCTGGGTGATCCTTCGCTCGCCTTATTCACAGTTTCCCTTATTGTCTTTTGGCAATGGAATGGCATCGCCATGGTGATCTACACCGCGGGACTGAAAAGCGTTCCGGGTGAACTTCAAGAAGCTGCCACGGTGGACGGGGCCAGCCCGTGGCGTGTGTTCAGGAGCGTGACCTTTCCCTATCTCACGCCGGCCTTCACGACCGTCACCATGCTTTCATTCATCACCGTGTTCCGAACTTTCGACCTCGTCTACTCCCTTGGCGGGCCCACTGGGGCGCCAGATGGTGCGACCAATGTTCTGGGCACCCAGATCTACTCAGATGCCTTTGGGGTTTCGTCTGGTCTAGCAGGGACTCCGCGCCTGAGTTATGCAATCGCAGAAGGCCTTTTGATGTTCGTGATTGTTCTAAGCGTGACGTCCATCTTCAACGTCATGATGGCCCGAAGGAGCAAAGACTTGTGAGAAATTCAACCACACCTCGTACTTTGGGCAGAGCTACATGGCACCTGGCCATGGTCACCGCGTGTGCCCTCGTTTTGGTCCCGGTATTGTTCCTATTTCTGGGTTCGATAACTACCACATCACAGCTCATCAGTGAGCCCATCGCGCTGCCTCGCCCATTGGCTTTCGCCAACTTCAGTGAGGCGTGGACTCAAGCGAACCTGCCGCTGACCTTTTCCAACAGCGTCATCATCACCGTCACCTCTGTGCTGCTAAGCACCGCCCTGGCTGCCCTCGCGGCGTACGGGCTGTCAAGATTCGAATTCGCCACCCGGCGCGCGGTCCAGGTCGCCTTTTTGGCCGGTCTGGTCGTCCCGATTCAGCTGATCATCCTTCCGTTCTTCGTTATGTTGCGCGACCTGCATATCTTGGGCACACACGTTTCGGTTGTGCTGGCATACACCATCTTCAACCTGCCTCTCGGCGTCCTTATCCTCACACCATTCTTCGCGCTCCTGCCGCGGGAACTTGAAGAGGCCGCCTGGCTGGACGGGGCCGGCCGGTTCGTCACGCTGTGGCGGATCATGCTCCCGCTGATGCGTCCCGCGCTGGCGACGGTTGTGATCCTGAACGGCATCTGGATTTGGAACGATTTCTTCGTGAATCTTGTGCTCTCAACGGGGCCCAACACGGTGACAATGCCCGTGAGCATCATGAACTTCTATGGAAGTTACCAGGCTGAGTGGGGCCTCATCTTTGCAGCAGTGACCCTCTCCATAGCACCGGTCATGGTTGCGTACTTATTCCTTTCCAAGCAGTTCATTGCTGGTCTCACCGCGGGCTCGGTGAAGGGCTGACATTGATTTCCGAATCCTCCAAAAACCATGAATCCCCCGACGCCGAAATCATTGACAGTCAGGTGCATATCTGGTTGACCGACCGACCCGACCGACCTTGGATACCTGATCCCTGGGCGGGCAAGGTGGCCTCGGCTGAGAAGGTCTTTCGAGCTCAGCTTTCGTTGTCCTGCCCGGCCGCGCTTGCGCTGGACGAGCTGGCAGTTGCAGGGGTCCGCCGTGCCGTCCTGGCACCTCTTATGGTCTACGGGACAGACGTGACCCTTGAAGCCGAAGCAGTAGCTGAATATCCGGACAGGTTATCCGCCGTCGCTGCCGTCGACTACACCCGTACAGATCTGCCGAAGCATCTTGAGGAGCTCAGGTCGCAGGGATTCAGAGGCATACGGATCCCGGGCCTCGGTTGGCAAACCTTTGCCGCCGACGGATTCCACAATGTGTTCGCGGCAGCGGGCGACCTAGGCATGACGGTGTTCTTCAACATGACCCACCCCCTCCCATCGAACGTGCACGAGACTTTCGATCGGTTCTCCGGCGTGAACTTTGTAGTCGATCAGCTCGGCCTCAGTTCTGCGCCTCCGATTGAGCCCTTGCCCGAGGAACCATTCGCAGAACTTCCGCTGGTTCTTCCGTTCGCGCGCCACGACAATGTCCACGTCAAGATCACCGCAGCACCGGCCTACTCGCGGGCTACGTTCCCGTTCCCTGACATCCATGACGCGATCCGCATTCTAGTTCACGCATTCGGTGCGAAGCGCATCATCTGGGCATCTGACTTCACCCGCACAAACTGCCTCTACAGCTACACCGAAGGACTGACCTATCTCGAGCATGTTGAGGGACTGACCCCGGTCGACCTCGCCCGGATTCGCGGCGGGAACATCGCGAGGTTGCTGGGAATTTGGTCGTAGGACCGGTAGCGGGAGATGGGCCAGCCGCAAGGCGCTCTCAACTGAAATAGGCAGTGGCGCAGCTGCAATCAGTGATCTATACGAAGGAGGAACGATGACCACGCAGGGCCAGGTCGTGACCGCAGAGGTATTTCAACAAATCCGTGACAAGTACCTGAATTGGGACCGGTGGGGCGACGATGACGAAATTGGCACTCTCAACTTTGCTACAAATGAAAAAGTTGGACATGCTGCCGGCTTGGTGAAATCGGGTCAAGTTCTCTCCTTGGCCCTGCCGATAGAAAGAGAAGGCCCAACGAATCCGCCATATCCGAGGTTTTCACCCGTACACCTGATGACGCGCGACGGCGGTGATGTCCGCCGGGCGTTTGACCAAGGCGAGCGGGGCTTCCAATATACCGATGACGTCATAACGATGCCACTGCAGTGCACAACGCAGTGGGACGCGCTGGCCCACATTTTCTATAACGGTCAAATGTACGGAGGACGGCCCCCTGAAGACGTCCCAAGTCTTGGCGCCCTGCGTAATTCCATTACTGCCACCAAGGACAGAATGGTCGGCCGAGGAGTGCTGCTCGACATCCCACGCATGTTAGGGCGAGACTGGCTCAAGGCCGGGGAGGCGATCGAAAACGAAGACCTGGAGAAGTGCTGCGAGTCCCAGTCAGTGGAAGTGGGGCCAGGTGACTTCCTACTAGTCCGAACGGGCCGACTGGGCGCAGTGAAGGCACGAGGATCTTGGGGTGATGAATTCTCCGCGGGGGTCGCAGCAGGACTCGGAGTATCTGCTGCGCATTTCCTCTGCACCCGCGATGTTGCCGCCGTCGCAACCGACACTTTCGCCGCCGAGGTCATCCCTGCGCAGACCGAGGCGGCAGGCATCGGCAGCCCCCTGCACGTGCTGATCCTCCAGGGCCGCGGAATCCATATCGGTGAGATGTTCGACCTTGAAGAGCTTGCCGCCGCCTGCGCCAAAGACGGGGTCTACGAATTCCTGTTTGTGGGTGCGCCCATTACCGTCACTGGCGCCGTGGGTTCCCCCGTCAACCCACTGGCTATCCGATGATGTCCTGATGGTCCTGGCTGACCGGTAACGATGCTCCCCCACCCAAAAACTTGCCCGGCCAGCCCCCGGGCATGCGTCGACGAAGATGGAGAAAATTAGATGACACTCGTAAACACGTCCAGTTCTGCCGTTAGCCACCGATTTCTGAAGGAGCCGGCCAAGAGCAGCGTGACCCGTGGGAGCACCCCCGAGGTGCGCGCGACAGTAGAAAAGGTTATTGCGGACATTCGCGAACGAGGCGACGCCGCAGTTCGTGAATACTCCCTGAAGTTCGACAACCATGACCCCGATTCGTTTCTGCTCAGTCCTGATCAGTTACAGGAAATCATCGGACGCGTCCCGGAGCAGACCATCACGGACATCAAATTTGTTCAGGAGCAGGTCCGGACGATGGCCCAGAAGCAATTGGAGTCGCTAGCGGATTTCGAAATCGAGACTCTGCCAGGGGTCTTCCTTGGGCAAAAGAATGTTCCGGTCCAAGCCGCTGGCGCCTACATCCCCGGGGGCAAGTACCCGCTGTTGGCTAGCGCCCACATGACCATCATCACCGCCAAGGTAGCAGGCGTTGAACGCGTCGCCGCCTGCACGCCTCTCATTCAGGGAGAGGTACCGGACGCTACCGTGGCAGCGATGTTCCTCGCCGGTGCCGATGAAATCTACCTCCTCGGCGGCATTCAGGCGGTTGCTGCCCTGGCCATTGGAACTGAGAGCATCAAGCCGGTCAACATGCTGGCCGGCCCGGGCAACGCATTCGTCGCTGAGGCCAAGCGGCAGCTCTTTGGTGAGGTTGGCATTGACCTCTTCGCGGGCCCCACCGAAGTTTTGATTGTGGCCGATGAAGACGCAGATCCCTTCATCGTTGCCGTCGATCTCCTGTCCCAAGCCGAGCATGGACCGGACTCTCCTGCTGTGCTGATCACCACCAGTGAGGAACTCGGGGAAAAGGTCATACAGCACATTGAGGCAATCCTCGTGGATATGCCCACGCGGGACTACGCGGAGCCAGCGTGGCGAGACTGGGGGGCGATTCACGTCGTCGAAAGCCTCGACGACGCCTATGTCCTCGCCGATGAGTATGCCTATGAACATGTGCAGATTCTTACACGGGACCCTCGAGAAGCTTTGGAAAGCATGCACAACTACGGAGCCTTGTTCCTGGGGGAAGGAACCTGCGTTTCCTACGGCGATAAGGTCATCGGCACGAACCATGTGCTGCCCACCCGCGGCGCCGCCCGGTACACAGGAGGTCTCTGGGTCGGTAAATACCTCCGCACAGTCACCTATCAGGAAGTAACCAACACCGAGTCGAGCGCGTTCCTTGGCGAGCTCTGCGGCCGCGCCTCTCGCGTGGAACGATTTGAGGGCCATGCCCGCTCAGGTGACGCCCGGGCAGCAAAATATCGCGGTGAGGCGCTTGCGTGGTCAGATCACACCTTCGAAGGCTAGGGGCCAGAAGTGCTGAACTTTCGTCTAGACGGTAAGAAGGCGCTGGTGACTGGCGCCGCCGGTGGGCTTGGCAAAGCGATCGCAGACGGTCTTGCCGATTGCGGTGCCACTGTCTACGGCACAAGCCGTGACAGCGTCAGCGCCGGGCGGGTCAGCGACCGTTACGGTACGCCGTGCCTTCCCGTCGATCTCGCAGATACCGGAAGCATCGGGGCCTTCGTATCATCTCTCTGGTCCGCCAGTGGCGGTATAGACCTGCTTGTCAATAATGCAGGTGTCAATGTACCCAAGCCTGCGCTGGACCTCACAGATGCGGATTGGGACAGCGTCTTCGACACGAATCTCAGGGGCAGCTTCTTTCTCTCCACGGAGGTCGCACGGCATTGGACCGGAAGCGGCTCACAAGGCTCCATCGTCAACATCGCGTCCCAAGCCGGCATCGTCGGCATTGAAGAACGCGCAGCCTACGGAGCGAGCAAAGCGGGCCTGATCCACCTCACCAGGATTCTTGCTTTGGAATGGGCCTCTGCTGGAATCCGCGTAAACGCAGTTGCCCCCACCTTCGTTAGGACGGAGCTGACCGCGTCGACTCTCGGCCGCCAGGACTGGGCGGACGAGCTTCTATCACGAATTCCTGCCGGGAGATTTGGCGAGCCTGAGGACGTCGCCGGGGCCGTCGCCTTCTTACTTACAGGAGCCGCATCGATGATTACCGGTCACACACTCGTCGTTGATGGCGGATATACCATCCGCTAGCTGTCGAGTGAGGAGGGAATGATGAATGGAACGCCCCCCTGTGCCGGGCTCCCTGGAGTCTGGCATCGACAAACCTAAACCGCTCCGAACCCTCCTCACTCGCCATCCGGGACAAAGACACCACACCGCCGCCTCCCCATCAGGAAACAGGGCGTAGTGCGGCTGACGCGGGTTGGCTCGAAGCAAGCTCGTCCCTTACACGGCCGGCGACGTGGCGCAAGAGAGACTCCGTTGGCTCGCCTTTTCAGCTGAGAATGCCATCGCCGGTTCCTGTATAGATGAATGGCGCGGCTGAGAACCTTCACTCCCGGCTACGCCCGAGCAGGAACGTTTGTTGTTGGCCTTGGCGACTCGAGGCTTCCCGCTGCGATCCTAAAACTAGGCCAGTCTCAGCGCAGGACGGGAACATCAGTGTTGGGTTCTCATCGTGCCCCGCCCGTAAAGGCCGGCTAAGAGGGCGCCAACGATGAGAATGGCCGCGCAGAGGGCAAGCGAGTTGGGGATGCCGAGAAGTGCTCCGAGTACACCCAAGGTGATGCCGTTCGCTGTCCGGAACCCGTTCGCAACCATGCTGTAAACGCCGAAGAGGCGACCATGCTCCCCCGGTGGGGCCTGGAGTTGGACGATGCTCTGCGTGACGGACATCGACGCGATGTTGGCCATGCCGCCAATGGCCAGGGCGACGACGGCAGCGGCATACATGTCAACGAGGACAAACGTCAGAATCATCGCCCCGAATAGCGCTGTGCTCAATGCCGCCGTCCGAATGGATGCCCGGATGATTCCGGAAGCCTCCAGGATGAATCCGCCCACAACGCCTCCTGCACCGTTTGCAAGTAAAAGGGCACCATAGGCGACTCCGGCCCCATCAGCACCTAGTTCTTTGGCAAAGACGGGCATGGATACTTGTATGGCTCCGCCAACAGTCAAAGCAGTTAGGCCGGCTAAAGCGAAAGCACTGATAAGAGACCGGTCCTTTCCTACGGTCCTAAGCACCCCAAGGGTGCTGGACAGTGTGACGCGAACGGTACCCGCCCCACTCGATACCGCGCGCGAGTGTCCCGTGAAGGGCGTACGCGTCATCAGGATGGTCATGGGCAGGTAGAAAAGTGCGTTCACGAAGATAGCAGCGGTCGCACCGAAAGCGAGCATCAGGGCCGATCCGACGACTGGCCCCGCAAGTACACCGAGACTGCGGAACGTGGCGTTGAGCCGCACCGCTCCAGGCAACTCACTTTCCTTCACAAAATCGCGAAGCATCAGCTGCTCGGCGGGTGAACAGATGGCTCCGGCCAGCCCATGAAGAACCAGCAGAACGCAAGCCTGCCAAACCAGCAGGGTGCCGGTCAAAAGAAGCACGCCCCAGGCCAAGGACGCGAAGATGAACAAAGATTGGCCGATTTGGATAAGCCGTCGGCAGTCATACATGTCGGCTAGCCCGCCGAGGTAAACAGAGAGGGCCAGGTAGGGAAGCCAGTGACTGATAACCGCAAAGCCGACGAGGGCGGGGGAATGGAACCTCTCCCACAAAACCCAATATGTGGTGACGTGTTCTACGTTATCGCCCATCATTGCAAGGCCTGAGGCAAACAGGTATGGGCGGGAATTCCGGTTTCGGAGGGCTCCGAACCGTTTCGTGCCAGCAGGAATAGGGCTGTTTCGGAGACCCTCGTTATCGGCCGTTACGGGTGGCCCGTCGCTGCTTTCCGCACTGGGCGGCGGCTCGGGACGCGAGAGACTGGAGGGCACGGCTTTTTCCTTTTCACTTTGACAGAACTTCCGGCGCTGCGCGCGACGTCCTTGACCTGCAGGGTCTCTACCCGGCCGGCCCCAACAATGTCTTCCCGTCTTTGGCTGGAGTACCAGGTGCCGGAATGGGAGCGGCCCCTGCCCGGAGATCTCAAGGCAGGGGCCGCATCGTAAAGGAGTCCTTCAGACCGTTTCAGAGATGTCCAACACAACATCAAACGGGAAATCGACGTGATGACCGGCGGGCTACTTCGTGGCGGAAGTCACCGTAGTTGAATTAGTACCGGCAACCAGTTCCGAACGCGTCCACGTGCTTTCCGGAACAGCACGTGAAGGGACAGGATCCCCATGCAGTTCGCGGACCAGCATGCCGTCGCGCCCTTTACCGGATAACCGTGTTGCAATCACGACTGCTTCGAACTTTTCCTCGGGATCCGGAACTCCGTGTTCCAGACCCATCCCGGCGGCCAGCATCAGGCCCGGGCGCATGGCGAAGTCCCGGTTGTCGTAGCGCAGGTTGAAGTGACCGCGGAACACAAACCAGTACTCGTCACCGTCGTGATAGTGATAGGTGCAGGGGGCCCCACTATCGAACAGGCAGATCTCGGTACGGAGCGACTCCTCCCAATGTCCCTGGATCCTGACAACTTCGGCCGCGGATGTCCCAACGTTGTAGAGCGTCAGTCCTGACTCAGGGATGTCGATGAAGTCCCGCTTCAAGAGGGTTGTCCGGCCGGAGTCAGAGATTGCCTGGACTTGGCCGGAAACAACAACAACCCGGTCCCGAGCTGCGCTTTTCTGGAGGGCTATTTGACTGGCCAGCGGACCGGCGGGTCCCCAGTAGGGCGTAAAGCCGTTGCTGTCCGGCCCGGTGGGGACCGAAGGTCCGACCGACTTAGCCAGGCTGAAGATCTGAAAGTCGTCAACTTCAACCCACGGGAGTCGGTCGCTCCGCAGTGTTTCCCGGCTGTAGACAGGCATCAGTTGCCTACCGTGACGGCTGGGTTTTGGACTGCGGCGCTCGATTGATCCTCAATCAGTTGTACGAGGGCGTCTGCGACGAGTGCTGCGAAGGCCTCATCGTTGATGTGCAGGGGAGCTTCAACCACGGGTATGTCCGATCGTAGCTCGTTCTTCAGGCCGCGAACCCAGGCGGCGTCAGCTTCCGGGGAGTAGAACACCTCACCCTCGCGGTCAATCGCTGAGTATCCCTCCGTTGGGACGATTATCTTGACGTTCCCGGTTGATCGGTTCAGCTTTGAGGCCATCCAATGGCCGATGGCGTCACTTTCGGCGACGGAAGTGCGAACTAGGGCTGCTACCGGGGAATGCCAGTGGACAAGCCGATTCTCGAAGCCCTCCGGCACCTTGTGAATGAAGTTAATAATGTCGGTTGCGCCTGGAACGACTATCTGAGGTATTCCTGCAGCGGCAGCCGCGTCCATGCGCTTGTCCCCGGCAGAGCAACCTCCTCCTACAACCTGATCGGTAACTTCCGTGGTCGTCCAGTCCACCAAGGCGGAGATTTCCCCGTCGGCAATAAGCCGTTCCATCGTTCGGCCCCCGGTCCCGTTGGAGTGGAACGTGATGACCTCGAATCCACGGGCTTCCAGGTTCTGGCGGAGGTAGTTGGCGCCCTTGGTTGTGACACCAAACATGGAGACGGCGACTGTGGGCCGCTGTGCTTCGTTTTGAGCCGGAATAGCGCGGGCCATGCCGCATATTGCTGCCGCTGCGTTGGTGAATACCGTTTGAAGCACTCGGTTCATGCCGGCAATGTCTGCGACGCTGGGCAGTGCCATGATGTCGTAGCTGGCATCTTTCCCGTAGGCGGTTGACACAACCAGTTTGGGGAAGCCAAAGGGCAGCTTCTGCAGGATGTCGTGGGAGAGCCACGCGCCTGTTCCACCACCGACGCCGACGACGGCAGCGATGTGCCCCTCCGTGATCATGCGCGAGATGATGCCGGACGCTGCTTTGGCTACGATCGGCATGGCTTCCGTGCGGCCCAACGCGACAAGTTCGGAAACGGTTGTGTCGGCTTCCTTGGCGAGCTGCTCGCGGGACACGAGAACGCCGTCGTACGCTGCGGTACTGCCTTTTGGTCCCAAGCTGGTGTCGAACAGAATCGGTACGCCGCCGTGATCCTGAATCCGCTTTGCCAGAATAAGGGCTTCACCCTCTTTGCTGTCGAGCGTGGCGATAAGCCCGATGCGGGGTCCACTGTTGGTTCCGACGCCGTAGCTGGCTCCAAAGTCCACTGTTTCTTCCATCTCTACATATTTCCTTTGACTACTTCGCGGTGCCATCAACGGGGGATGAATGGGTCATCGCAAGCTCCATGGGTTGGGGGTACCTCCAGAAGGAGCGGACTAGCCGGGATCCCGGCCGGTCCGCTCCTTCTGGAGCTCAGCAACGGAAAGGATCAGGATCCGACCGTGACGTTGCGCGGCCGGACTGTCTGCTGCTTGAACGCCTCAACTGTGGCCTTCACCGCGCGCTCGACCGGCAACCGTTCGATGCTGGACGCGCCAACGAAACCCTGCGCGCCGGAATTCTCGTAGAGGAAGCTCGCGTCTTCCGGATCCACAATGCTTCCGCCGTGAGCGAGGCAAATTGCGTCAGGGTTTTCCCGCCAGGTGGCCTCGATAATTGCCTGGGTCAGTTCCGTTGACTCCTCGATCGAGGGTGCGTCCTGGCGTCCCTTTGTGCCACCAGCGGACCAGCCTGCGTGAGCGACCTGGACGTCGACACCGGCGGCAGCGTTCATGATGGCCTGCTCGACGGTCCAGGAATAGGCCATGGTGAAGTAGTCCTGGGAGCGTGCAAGCGCGATCATTTCCGCCTCGCGCGGAAGGCCTTGGCCGATGTGCTCACGGGCTTTGGCCTTCTTCATGTCTGCCGCGACTGTGGGGAAGTTGATGATGCCGTGGTAGCCCGTGGTGCGGAAATCATTAATTAGACGAGGCAACTTCCGGTACGTCGGGTCCCCTGCCTCAGCGCCGCCGATGATCGGAGTGTTATCTACAACGTTCTCGATCTCTTGGAACATGGACAGCGTGATCGGGTTGGAGTGTCCCAACAGAGTGGTGGGCAACCCTTTCATGCGGCTGCGACCGGTGCTGTAAACGACCACGAGGTCTACTCCGCCAGCCTCGGCGGCCTGGGCAATGAGGCCGCAGGACGCGCCTGCAGTGACGATGGCACGTCCGGAAGCAATCGTCTTCTGCAGCCGTTCCAAGATCTGACTACGAGTGAAAGTGAGTTGGGTTTCCATGTCCGCCTTCTATGGGTAGTGATATCTGCCATCTGAGACTAGGACCCCTACCACAATATTGTCAACAACTTTTTGACAGTTCTGTTGCCCACATGTTTTACTTTCCTTGGAAGACTAGGTCTTCGGATGGGAAGCGCCGGGGCGAGGCAGTGCTAGTTCCCTTGCCTCCCATCCGGAAGCACTGAGGCGCACGGGCGTGCGGGGACAGAGGTAAGGAGGTGGACGGTGCCGAATAACAGCCATGGGGCAGCTCCTGACTTGTTGACGCAACTGCGCAACGACGTAATGGCAGGGCGCTATAACCCGCGAGAGCATTTGGTAGAAACCGAACTTGCTGAGTTCTATGCAGCGAAGCGGACCGCGGTGA
>NZ_JBFRDA010000032.1:0-13993 GCF_052113345.1 Pseudarthrobacter sp. YAF2
GCTTCGGGACCGATGGTTGTTGCCGTGTCCTTCAGCATCGCCGGGCCATGTTCGGCGTACCAGTCAAGCATATTGGCGCATTTGGCGACCTCGGCCCGTGCCTGGGTGACAGGCTTGCCCATTTCGGCGGTGATGACAGCCGCCAGCTTCGCAGTATCCCGGCGCAGCAGTTCAGCCAGCTTGTGGAAAACCTCGGCGCGTTGGGCCGGAGTCGTGTCCCGCCAGATAGCGTAGCCCTCTGCGGCTGAGCCGACGGCCTCTGCAACGGCCTGCTCATCCAGGTACGGGTATGTCGCGACTTCCTCGCCCGTGGCCGGGTTCGTCGATTTCGCGACAGCAACTTCGATGGTGCCCATTAGTGTGTTCCTTCAAGTTCGTGTGATGGGGCTAACAACGACTCTATGAGGCTTGGACTGTTTGATAAATAAGAAGTTTCAGAAGCGTCACTTCTCTGAAAGAGAACGTTGGCCTGGCGTAGGTATCTCTTCTGCCGCCAGCGCCACTCCCTGTCTGGGGTTGAAAAGGGTAGGCGAAGCTGTCATCCTTCTGCACATGAGATGCTTCGGTGAGCATCACTTCACGTAAGGAGAAAGAGTCGATGGAGATCTCGCAGCTGGAAATCTTTCTTGCGGTAGCGGAAACCGGCAGTATTACTAAAGCTGCCAACAAGCTGCTTCGGGCCCCCTCCAACGTCTCGACGCGCATCCAGCAACTGGAGCGCGAACTGGGTGTCAAGCTTCTTGTCCGGGACAAGCGGCAAAGCTCCCTCTCTGCTGATGGAGAGATCTTTCGGGATCATGCCCAAAAGATCATCGACCTGTGCAACGACGCCAAGGCCTTCGGTGCGCAGGGCGAACCCCGAGGCAAGTTCCGCCTCGGCGCCCTCGAAAGCACCGCGGCGGTCCGGATACCGCCGATACTTGCCAGCTTCCATCTCCGTTACCCGGCGGTTGACGTTGAACTCGAGGCAGGGTCATCGGGGGTGCTGTTCGACCATTTGCTAAACGGGCAGCTCACGGCAGCATTCTCCGATGGAAAACCAGCCGCGCCTGCCCTCACCGGCATCAGAGCATTCACGGAGGATCTCGTGATCCTGACGCCGCAGACCGTGACGGAGGTCAACGGCGACTTCAAGGCATCCCACCCGACGGTGTTTATGTTCGGCACCATCTGCTCATACCGCCAACGCTTTGAGGACTGGCTCGACTCTCAAGGCATCATCCCTGGACGAATCGTCGAGATTTCCTCGTACTACAGCATGCTCGCCTGTGTCGCCGCCGGCGGCGGTATCTGTATGATGCCCAAATCCCTCCTCGAGACGCTGCCCGGAGCAAGCCGGGTTCAGGTTCATGAGATAGAAGGCAGTCTCGGCACGGCGGAAACCTGGCTGATGTGGCGGCGGGACTGCAGGTCGGCGAACCTCAAGGCCTTCATCACTGAACTCAAGGAACACCTCAACACAGCCGAGCAGGACGTCTTTGCGGCCGCCTAACAGACCCTGGCAACTTCGGCTTCGCCGCCGTATTGGGCGCAGCGGGGTCGTTGAGTGTCCTTGAATGGAACACCGGGCTCCCGTCCGCCTACCCAGCGGCATTGGGATCAGGAAGAATGTCGAGCTTGATGCCCTCCCGGTGATCAAAAGCCCGCCGCTGTCCCCAGCTATCTATTACCCACACTACGGAGGAGTCTTCCGTTTTGGTGTCAACCATGGCTGGGTAGCTGGCGTTGCTGGGTTCGCTGATGGCAACCTTGGTGCCTTCGGCCAGTTCAGACCAGTCCTGCACAATGTGATCCTCAGATGCCATGCTGAACTCCGGTTATTACGTCTTCGGCTGGATGTACAAAGCCTTCCCACCAGGCACTGGGTACAGAACTTTCGGGTGCCGGGGGTCTCTCAAGGAGCTTCATGCGGCTGATCCTCCGAGGTGTAGGTGGAGATATGGCGAGAGACGAGCCTGGGAATGATGTGGCCGGCCCCTAGCTCCAGGAAATGCGGGCTCTCCCGGTGTCTGTCGAAGTCCTCCGCCTCGTGATACGACTCAAGAATTACGATCTGCGTCGGGTCCTGCACGCCGCGGTAAAATTCGTAGCTGACATTGCCAGGCTCCCGGCGGGTGGCTTCGGCCATATCCGCGAGCAAATCGAGGACTTCCTTGCTTTGGCCCTCTTTGGTGCCATACGTGGCGATAACGTGGAACAATCGCGCTCTCCTTCGAGTCTCGCTCGGACCGAGTCAATGACTCCTCGGGTCCAATACCGTTCAGCGTATGGGGGTCGCCCGCTTCTTTGTAGACACAGTTCCGCAAGAGTCAGTTCTCGCAGAGAGATGGTTTCACCCCTTGCTGACTAGCCCTCTGGATCGGTTTGCTTCGAACATGTTCGTAGCGCCTGACGCCGACTGGCCGCAGTCGCAATTTCCCCGTTCCCCCGGGGTTGGGCGAGCAGTGTAGTCCTGCTCGGGCTTGCGTCCCACCAGCGGTGGCGTGGGAAAACGGCGGGGATTCTATGGCAGGTGGACGCGAGCTAACCGGGCGGAAGAAACCGGTTGGATCAACGCGGACTGCAGATTGGGCTAGAAGGATTCAGGGGCCCCATCCTGTAGCAGGAGCCCGGTTAATTTTGACCGTAGAACCTCTACAGGAGCCTTAGCTTTGGGAACAGCTTTCCGCCGATCCTGGCGCTGAAGGTGGTGCAGTACCCCTGTATGCGCTGTCGCCTGGCTGCGGGCGAAAGTGGTACCGGAAGCCCAAGGTTTCCGGTACCACCTAGGGGTCAGGGCATGATGTCCCCGGAGTTGGGCCCGAGGGTCTGGCCGACGTATAGGTTCCCGCCGGGGTCGCTGGCCAGTAAGACAGCCGTGGGTGCGACTTCTTCGGGATTGCCAAATCGGCCCAGAGGAAGCTCTGCGGCTTTTTGGCTTTTCCAGGTCTCACTCATCCGATCGGTCATCGGCGTGTTGATGGGACCAGGCGCGATGGCGTTGACCAGCACTCCGAGCGGTGAAACCTCGAGCGCGAGGGACTTGGTTAAGGCGATAACGCCCGCCTTGGATGCGCAGTAGTGGGCCAGTCCCGGGGCGCCCTTGATCGCCAGCTGAGAGGCGATGTTGATGACCCGGCCGTGTTGCCGGCGGACCATTCGGGGGACCACTTCCTTACAGACCAGGAACGTCCCGGTGAGGTTGATGCTCAGGACCCGGTTCCATTCGTCCAGGTCGAGGTCATCCCAGTAACGTTCGCTGGAGACACCGGCGGCGTTGACCAGGATGTCGATATCGCCGTGCAGGCGCTCGGCGTTATTCACCGCCTGGAGGATGGAGGCGGGGTCGGTGACGTCGATTGCCGTTGTTGCTTCGGCGGCGTCCAGGACCTCTGCGCGGTCCGCTATGGTGACCCGCGCCCCTTCTTTGCGGAAGGCAGCGGCGATCGCATGGCCGATGCCCCCTGCTCCGCCAACGACCAGGGCCGTCCTGCCTTCGAGTATGCCGCTCACTTTGGCAACATGGCGGTCATGCCCCCATCGACGAGCAGCGAGGTGCCGGTTATAAAGGAGGCCTCCTCTGAGGTAAGAAAGGCGATGGCATTTGCGATGTCCTCCGCGCGGCCCGCGCGTTGCAGCGGAAGATGCGCGGCTTGAGCCTGGATGCCCTGGGGTCCAAGGGAGTTGGTTTGATCCCGTGCCTGTGGGGTGTCGATCGTTCCAGGCACGATGCAGTTGACCCGAATCCCACGCGGCCCGAGCTCCACCGCAAGGCTCTTGACGAGGCCGATAATGCCGGCCTTGGCAGTGGCGTAGTGCGCGCGTTCCCCCCATCCGTAAACACCTCCGGCGATGGACGAGACTGCCAGCATCGAACTGCCTGAAGATTCCATGCGTGCTGCGGCGGACCGGAACGTGCGCAGGACACCGGTGAGGTCGACGTCCAGAAGGTCGTTCCAGACATCGTCGTGCAGGAACTCCAGTGGCACCCGGCGCAGGATGCCGGCGTTCGCCACCGCAATATCAAGGCGTCCCCATTCCTCCAGAGCCCGTTCGGCGAACGCGTCGACCTGCTTGGTGTCCCTGACATCGACTTCGTGCACGACTCCGTGACCGCCGGCCTTCGTTACTGCGTGCAGTGTCGCTTCCGGGTCGTGGGGGTCGGCGGGGTGGTAGCCGATAACGATGTTCATGCCTGTGGATGCGTACTTCAGGGCAAGAGCGCTGCCGATACCACTGGCCGCTCCGGTGATGACCGCGACCCGCGACGGGCTCACTGTGCGACCGCCGGGTCGACACGGTGCCCGAAGTCTGCGAGCTGCGGCATTGATTTGCAGCCGAACATCAGGAGGCCGGAGAGGAATACGCCGCCGACACCGACGACCATGGCTGTGGTGGTCCAGTCCAGACCGGACGCAAGCATGGCGGTGATGATCGCCCCGCCGACGATGGTGCCTGGCTGGCCCATGGCGTTCAGGAATGAGGTACCGGTGGCTCGGCAATCAGTGGTGTAGCACTCGCCCATGTAGAACATGAGCGCGGCGAACGGGCCGGCCATGAAGAACTGGCCGAAGGCGTAGAGCACCATCACGGTGGGGGTGTCCGCTGCCCAGAGCAGCATCAGGGTGTAGGAAACTGCAGCGAGGAGGAAGCCCAGTCCTACCATCGGGCGGCGGCCGAAGCGCTGGCCGAGCGCACCGAAGAGGAGATAACCAAAGAAGCCACCGAGGTTGGCGGCCATGAAGACCAGCAACGACACGGAGAATGGCAGTCCCTTGCCGTCGGTGAGCAGCGTGGTGCCCAGCACGGTGAAGGTGATAACGCCGAAGAAGTTGAAGAACCACACTAGCGACAGGAAGACCGTGTTCCGCCGGAATTTGGCGTTGAAAATTGCCTTGATGGGTGCGCCGTGATCGTGGTCCAGGCCGTATTTGGCCAGCAGCTCATCAGCCTCGCGAACATTCCCCGACTTCTTCAGCTTGTGCGCCTCGCTGAAAATTGAGTACTGGGGCGTCTCTTTGAGACTGCGGCGAAGGAGGACGATAATGAGGGCCGGGAGGGCCGCCAGGACGAAGACACCGCGCCAGCCTACGAGGGGCAGGAGCAGCGAGGTGAAGCCGGCAGCGGCGAAGACGCCCAGCGGCCAGCCGCTCTGGACGACGCTGTAGACCATGCCGCGGTGCTTCTTGATTTTTTCATCTTCGGTGGCGGCGTAGATCTCGTTCAGGTAGGTGGCGTTGATGGACTGTTCGGCGATCCCGAGGCCGGCGATGGAACGTACTGCCACCAAGTAGGCGGGGTTCATTGTCATCGCCGTCAGCGCGGAAGCAACCGCGGTACCGCCAACGGTGGCCAACATCCCGCGCCGACGTCCAATCCGGTCCACAAGGGGCCCGATGCCAAGGACAACAATTGCCGTGCCGACCGAGATGGCAGTCGCGATTCCTGTTGCTTCGGCCTCCGACCACCCGAACTCCGTGCGGATTTCCGGCAGCAGGGTCCCGAACATGATGTAGTCGTAGACCGCGAGGATCCACGCAAGGAAAGCCATTACGGTGCCGCGACGGGTTTCGCGGCGGGACACTCGGATCGAGAACTTCTTTGGCTCGGCTTGCACCGGTGCCCTATTTGTATCGCTCACTGCTTCTCCTACAACTGGGACGGGCGGCCTTCGGATGGCCGTGCGCGGGAGGGGTGGCGCGTCCGCCGGGACGCGTCTTCTTGGAGGTTTTTCCGCTGTGTAGTGTGGACCACTACGCAAACGATTGCTCAACGATTGCATTAACAATGTGATCTGGTCAACACTCAGGGACAAAATTTCCGGTTTTTACATGGTTTTAACACGGAGGGGAATGTTCCGCCCTCCCAGCAAACGTTCGCGGCGCCATCTATGGGCTGCGAAACACAAGCCCGGTGGAAGTACGTGGGCGCCTGATCCCGGGCGCGTGGTCAGTGGAGCGCGCGCAGAGTGGAAAAGCAGGCAGGGCCGGCATTCCCTGGCTGGGCAGTTGGCCGGGGGCCTCGGACAACAATGATCACGAGAGGGGGCCGCCCAGTGCCGGGTATGACCCAGATGCGCGGGGAGCGGCCCCAAGGGCCCAGGAACGTCGTTGTAGCGCGTTTTGGGTCGTCGCACAGGGCGTTCTATACGTGCAGGGGCCTCGTCCACGGGCCGCTCGGTTTGATCTCCGGAGCGATCCTGGGTGCCTGCACGCCTTGCCAACTATAGGACTGCAAGGCAGAGCGTCTGCGCGGGAAGGGCCTGTCCACAGGTGCGCATTCGCGCCTGGGGGAAAGGCTGATTCAATCCGGGGCGGGCGACGGCCGGACGAGGTCCTACGAGATAGGCCCGCGCAAGGGGAAATTGTTCCAGCGGGGCCCCACCCACGCTGGCAGCACCAGGACGAGGGCCTCCAAACGGAGGTCCTCGTCCTGGCGCTGGGTGTTTTAGAGTTTGAGTTCCCAGTCCTTCACGGTTGCGATGGGCCCGAAGACGGACTTGTCGACGTCGCCCTCGAGCTGTTCGCGGGCGAAGACCTTCTTGGGCCAGTCGCGGTTGGCCAGCGCGGGCTTTCCGATGGCTACTACATCGGCTGTTCCCGATTCGATGAGTTGGGTGGCATCGGAGGGGTCATCGAGGTTGCCGTTGGCGATGATCGCAACCTGTCCGAATTTCTTGGCAAGGTAGGCAAGTGATTCATCCGAGCCGTCGAAGGCAGGGGCGTGAGCACGGTATTCGGTTGTGTGGATGAAGTCGATGCCTGTCTTCCCCAGTGCGGTGAAGATCGCCTCCGCGTCGTCGATGCCACCTTCCCACTTGTGGTGGTTGTCGCTGACTTTTCCTTGTGAGATGCGGATTCCCAGTGCCAAGCCGGGACCAACTGCTGCTCGGACTGCGTGGCATACCTCGACGGCGAACCGGACCCGGTTTTCGGCCGACCCGCCATATTCGTCAGTCCTCAAGTTCATGTATGAGGTAAGGAAGGCATCAATCAGGTAGCCGTTGGCGCCATGGATTTCGATTCCGTCAAAACCGGCTTCCTTGGCGCGGAGTGCAGCCTGCGCAAATCCCTCAATAGCCTCGGAGATCTGCTTCGGCGTCATCTCTGTCGGTACGGGGTACGGCCCGCTCCCCCGGTACATCTCAAGCTGCAGGCCCTTGGCCCGGACAGCTGAGGGGGCAATCGGAACCTCTTCAAAACGGTTTCCCTGGTACTGCGAACCCGCGTGCATCAGCTGTGCAAATATTTTTGCTCCGGCCGTGTGGGCCCTGTCGGTTACCTTGCGCCAGGCTGCAGTGTGCTCCGGCAGTGCCAGGCCCGGCTGGTAAAGATTTCCCTGGCTGAAGGTCGTGTCGGTGTACACGCCCTCAGTGATGAGCAGCCCGAAGCCGCCTTGAGCAAAACGTTCGTAGTAGGCCGCCATGGTGTCAGTCGCTTCCCCGGTGTAGGTGGCGCTGACGCGGGTCATTGGGGCCAGAGCCACCCTGTTCTCAAGGTGCACGCCGCCCAGTTCGATTGAATCAAAAAGATGGGAATGTTCATGCTGTTCGCTGGTCACGCCGGTGCCTCCTGGGGCTGTTCGTGGTCGCGTCGACGCGATGCGTCGCGCGAAATTACGCATACGATTGCGCAATTCTATCTCGCCGCAGGCAAGAGGGTCAATGAAGACCAGGCCAATAGCGGCGGGCAGTCCTACCCGCGGCATTCTCGCTTTGTGCAATGGATTGCTCTCTGGCGTGGGACGACTGGGCCTCGTTGATAGGCGTGGGGGTTAGTTGACCGAACCGCTGGGCACGTAGGTGCGGAAGGAACGGTCGAGGACCTCCGGGTCGATACCGGCTGTTATGAAAACCATGCTGGTGGAAGCGGCGTAGGGCTGGTTCACGGCAGGGACTGTGGTGGGCAGGGGTATGGTCGGGCCGACTGACTGAAGGACAATCGGTCCTGCCGGAGTCATGATGGTGCCTTTACTGCGCAGCACCTGGTCTGCGTTCGTGTGAATCAGGGCATCTAACCAGAGCGCGAATTGCTCCCAGCACACGCTGGAGGAGACGGCAAGGACGATGGCTGTCGGCTCCACGTCCCCATGCGCCCAGGAGCCAAGGTCCGGTGCGGCGATATCCCCGGCTGACTGGGGAAGGGTGCAGCTTCTCCCCATGCTGGATCCGCTCACGGCAGCCGCGGGGTTCAGCTGCGCGACAAGCCTGCATAATTTGGCCACATGCGCCGTGTCTGCAATGTCAGCTTTCGAAATCACCACCTGGTCAGCGCACAGGAGCTGGGTCCGGGCCAGCGGGTGGTGGCGTAGTTGGGCCAGTGCGTTCTGGCCATCCGCGATAACAACCAGATTTTCAACGCGGATGTTTTGCTTCAGCACGGGGTGGGATTCGATGGCTGCCAATATCGGCTGGGGGTTGGCCAGGCCCGATGTTTCGATAAAGAGCTTTTGCTGCGAAGGCACGTTGCGGCGGTGCGATTCCTCAACCACCGATAGAAGAAGCCGAACTAACTCATCGAGCTTGTCGCAACAGACACAACCCGAGTTGATGGCTTGAACTTTCGTGCCGTCCGGGACCGCGGCGGCGATCAGTCCATCGTCCACGCCCTGGTCCGCGAAGTCGTTCACGATGACGGTTATGGATGCCGGGTCTGTCGAATCCGCAAGTTCTGCAAGCGAACAGCGTAGCCATGTGGTCTTACCCGCTCCGAGGAAGCCTCCGACGATGGTTGCCGAAATCATCCACAGGTCTCCGTCCGGTTGTTTCCGGAGACTCCGCCCATCCCGGCAAGTGGATTGATGCGCGGGCTGCCCAGGGCCTGCGCAGCCGGGGAGATTTCACCGAACTGACGAATCATGATGGTCCGGCCCGTAGGGGCCTGCATCATCAAGGACCTCGAAGCCGGCTGAGCTTGAATCTTCACGCCAGTGGCCTTAAACAACGATCCGGCCGCGTCGGCCAAACGCTGCAGGGCCTGCGCGCGTCCGCGACTGGAGTTTTCAACGCCCGCTTCGTACCAGTTCGCGCTTGGTGGAGGTGTCCCGCAGCCCCCGCACATCAGGCGCCCCCTGTCGCCGGCACCATGTCTTCGAGCTCGCTGATGCCAGCGGGAACTGTAGAAGCTCGCGCCATAAGTTCGGGTTTTAGGAGTTTGGGTTCGACTGTCCTGCCCTCCAGCAGGTCGATGAGCATTGAAGCTCCTTCACGCCCCATCTCGAGCATTTGGGACCGCACCGACGTTAAAGAAACAGGGAGATAGGCCGATAGAGGGACATCGTTGTATCCGACAACTGCAATGTCCTTGCCCGGGGTCCGTCCATGTTCACGAATGGCACCCATCGTTCCAATGGCTGCGAAGTCATTGGCTGCGAAAATCGCAGTGATCCCAGGATTTGCGGTCAGCAGTTCGTCGGCCGCTGCGTGGCCGCCCGGTGCGTCGGCTATACCGTTCACAATGCGCCCGTCCGGAAGGTGAATCCCTGACTCCAGATACTTCCGGACGAACCCGTGCGTGCGTTCCACGGCCGTGCTGGCGTACGTGGGACCTGCAACGATTCCTACATCATGGTGGCCCAATGAGAGCAAATGTTCCGCGGCGAGGGAACCGCCGGCAATATCGTCCGTCGTTACGGAAGGGCTGCCCCGAAGCCGGCGGTTTACCAGCACGTAGGGCAGACCCCGGCGCTTAAGCTTCTCGACCAGTTCATCGCCGTCCATACGGGCATCACCCAGGATTACGCCCTCCACCCGGCGTGCCAGGAGTTCCTCGAGTTTGCCGCCCCTCAAGTCCAGATCATCATGCGTGTTCGAAACGAACGTGCTGTACGCCGATTCGTGCGCTCTGGCATCGACACCGGCATAGATTGTTGAGAGAACCATGTCTGTCAGGTCCGGCACAAGCACACCCAGCAGCCCACTGCGTCCAGTGCGGAGCTCCGCAGCGGCGGGGTGCGGCAAATATCCCAATTCTTCCGCGAGCATCCGAATGCGCTCGATAGTGGCGGATCCGACTCCACGGGAGTCCGGACTGAGGGCGCGGGAGACAGTCGATACGTGCACACCGGCACGACGGGCTATCTCGGCCAGAGTTACAGGCGTTGAACCCACAGAAACCCCATCTCTCCGTCGCGTTGTTGCACTGGTTTCGAGGATACCCCGGAAGGGCTGTCCATTTCCAGCAAGAACGCAATGGATTGCACGACGCTCCTTTTTCAGTTGCGCGTAGATCCTCAGAAGCCGGGCCTAAACCTACCCCTTACTCCTTGGCGTGCTTGCAAAACTGGCTTACATCTGAACTCTTGACGGCTTCCGTAGGGTGCATATAGAGTCAGCGCAATCGAATAGCGTGATTTGGGCAGCTCTTCGTTGACTGAAGCAAAAATTAGCCAGCACTTCCCCTGAGGACAAACGATTTCCAAAAGAAGGCTGAAGGAGCGCAGGAAAGCGTCCTTTACCCGCCTACGTACCACCGGGCCGAAAATTCAGCGGCGGAACTACCGGAACAGCAGACGGCCGGTACCGGTCAAGAGGAGACCACCCGTGACATCAAATCTTCCAAGGGTCGCCGTGATTACCCTCGGCGGCACTATTGCTTCAGCCCCTGACAGAGTCGGCGGGGGCGTTACTCCGCGGTTGACCGGAGAAGACCTCCTTGCAGCAATACCGGCGCTCAGCAGCTTGGGAGCTGTAGTTCCAACCTCTTTTCGCCAGTTTCCCTCCGGGGACCTCCAGATCGAGGACATCATCGAGCTGGCAGCCCTCATTGAAAAGCGGTTTGCGGACGGCCTCGATGGAGTCGTGGTCACACAGGGAACAGACACCCTGGAGGAGACTGCGTTCCTGTTGGACCTGATGCTCACAACAGATCGACCCGTTATTCTCACCGGAGCGATGCGCCATGCGGGACTGGCCGGCGCGGACGGCCCTGCGAATATCCTCGCGGCCGTCCGCGTTGCCGTGTCCCCGGAAGCTTCCGGCCTCGGTCCGCTGGTTGTTGTCAATGACGAGGTACACCTCGCCCGGTATGTCCGCAAAATGCATACATCCAGCACAGCGGCGTTCCAATCCCCCGGACTCGGACCCATAGGCTGGATCAGCGAGGACCGGGTCAGGATTCCTCTCGTACCCCGTCATCGGACTGACGCTGTCGTTCCTCCCGTTGAAGGCCTTGGCCGCCTTCCAGAGGTCGCGCTGTTGAAGCTTGGCCTCGGCTCCGACCAAGCCCTCGTCGACGCGGCGGCTGAACGGTATGACGGATTGGTCATCGAAGGATTCGGCGGCGGCCACGTGCCCCACGCAATCGTAGAAAGCCTGCAACATGCTTCGTCACGGATCCCCGTCATCTTCGCCTCTCGGATAGGAACGGGGGAGTTATACCGCAACACCTATGAGGCTCCCGGATCCGAGACCCACCTGCTGGACATCGGAATCATCAGCGCCGGCAACCTCGACGGAAACAAGGCCCGGCTGCTGCTGATCCTCCTCCTTTCATCAGGGAGATCCCGCGAGGAAATCCAGCACCGCTTCTACCAGGCCGTCGCCTGATGCAGACCGGCGACTGCAACAACACCACCCAGCCCGTCCTCACCGCAGCAGAAGTCTAGAAAGGGAAAACGTAAATGCCTAAAGAAATCAAAGTGACCTTTGGCGCCGACATCGACGCCGTCGCCGGCTGGCTCGGATCGTATGGAGGAGCCGATTCACCCTCGGACATCCAGCGCGGCATGTGGGCCGGGGAAGTCGGCGTTCCCCGACTTCTGAACATGTTCAAGAAATACGACATCACCATGTCGTGGTTCATACCGGGCCACTCTGCCCAGACCTTCCCGCACATGGTCGAGCGCATTGTGGAAGCCGGCCACGAAGTGGGCGGCCACGGCTACTCACACGAGAACGCCATCCAGATGAGCGAACAGCAGGAACGCGACGTCCTCTTCAACGCCACCGAGATCCTGGAGAAGATGACGGGAACCCGGCCGACCGGCTACCTTGCCCCTTGGTGGGAAATGTCAGAGCGGACGACATCCCTGCTCCTGGAAGCCGGCTACGAGTATGACAAGTCCCAGGGCCTCCATGACTTCCTGCCCTTCTACGCCCGCGTGGGCGACACCTGGACTCCCATCGATTACTCGCAGCCCGCGCAGTCATGGATGACTCCGCTCAAGCGTGGCAAGGAAATCGACCTCGTTGAATTGGGCGCCAACTGGTACATGGACGACCTGCCCCCGATGATGTTCATCAAGGGCTCCCCCAACAGCCACGGCTTCGTCAACCCCCGTGACGTCGAGGACTGGTGGCGCGACCAGTTCGACTTCGTCTACCGGCAGTACGACTACGCCGTCTTCCCCTTCACCATCCACCCCGACGTAGCCGGCCGTCCCCAGGTGGTCCTCATGATGGAACGCCTCATCGAATACATGGCCGGACACAGCGGCGTCACTTTCGAAACCAACCTGGCGATCGCCCGCGACTTCCGCCAGCGCTTCCCCTTCAGCGAAAACCCACAGTACCCCTTCGACCGCGACCTCGGTTAGGACCTCGATATGACCGAACTTCACGACGGCGCCGCCCTGTTCGTAGGCTTGGGCAACATGGGTGCTCCGATGGCCAGGCGCTACGCCCCCGGACGGGAACTCTTCGTCTTTGACATGGACCCCGGTGCCCGCGCCGCAATCTCCGAAGAAACCGGTGCTTTGGCCCTGCCAAATCTGGCTTCGACCCCCAAACACGTGACGACCGTCATCCTCATGCTGCCCAACAGCCGCATCGTCGAGTCCGTGGTCCGCGGGGAGTCGGGGCTCCTAGCCCGGTTGCGACCCGGCTCGATCATCATCGACATGGGATCATCGGAACCGGCCAGCACCGCCGCACTCGCTGAAGAAGCTGACGCAGCGGGAATCGCCTACGTCGACGCCCCGGTCTCAGGCGGCGTCGCGCGGGCCATCACCGGTGAACTGGCTATCATGGCAGGCGGAACAACGGAGGCCTTCGAGGCCGCCTTGCCGCACCTGCAGCCCATGGGCACCAACATCGTGCACGTGGGAAAGGCAGGGACCGGCCATGCCGCCAAAGCGCTGAACAACCTGCTTTCGGCAACCAACCTGTCCGCTGCCGCAGAAATCCTTTGCGCCGCCGCTTCAGTAGGCATCGAACCCGAAATTATGGTTAAAGTCATCAACGGTTCCACAGGACGCAGCCAGGCAACTGAGGTCAAATACCCCGCCCATATCCTCACGGGGAAATTCGACTCGGGGTTCGCCATGGACCTCATGCTCAAGGACCTCCGCATCGCCCGGAGCATCTTCTCCGACCATTCGATCGAAGCCCCCGTTGTACTGGCGGCTGAATCCACGGCTCAGACCGCGCGCGGTCACCTCGAGACGAAAAACCCGGACCACACCGAACTCGTGAGGCATTACGAGCGAGTCAACGGGATGCTGCTCCGGGCAACCGAAGCCTCGGCCACAGCCCCGGAACCCATCAGACAGCACTGAAAGGCACCATCTTCATGACTACCGAAATCGCCGAAGCACAGGACTACATCGACGACATGGCCCGCAAGCGCGGGTACGTCCTCGACTACCACAAGGTCATGGCCAAACATGACTTCCCCGTGTTGAAGGCCGCGAACCACGTCGTATCCGCCGCCTACCTCGACCAGCGCACCCTGGACCGCAAGACCAAAGAACTGATCTTCATCGTCAGCCTCACCGTGATGCGCGCCTCCAAGGGACATATCCAAAGCCACATCCGCGTCGCCCTGGATCTGGGGCTGACCCCGACCGAGATCCTCGAAGCCATTGAAATCTCGCTGCCTGAAGCCGGCATCGTTGCCTTCCAGACCGGCTTCGAAGCATGGCGTGAAGTTGTCGGGGTGGACGGCATCGAACCTACCGTTCAGGTGCATGAGGGTGGCAGCGGCGCCTCCTAAGCGGCCGTTCAGTCCTAAAACTTAGTGGTTGTCCCGGCCCGTTCCGGTCGGGACAACCGCCCCGGCGTTCAACCGTTTCATCC
>NZ_JBFRDA010000033.1:0-13937 GCF_052113345.1 Pseudarthrobacter sp. YAF2
CCGCGAATATCAGCCTGACACTGCCAGCCGAAAAACGACCAGCTACCCCCCACAGCATCACGACCGGCCGGTACACGATGAGCGACCCCTGAAAATAAACCCAGGAGTCGCTCATCCATGCACTCTTGACAACAGAGCCTACATATCAGGGCTGCGTGAACGTCCGGGACGAAAAGTGTGGACACATCCACACTTTCTTTTGGACCCTATCCCGGCATCGGAGCACTCAACAGGAGACCCTGCAGGCTAGTTTGGACGAGGCTTACAAAGAGGCGGAATCCTTGTTATCAGCGTTCGCTGCATCTCAGCGCTGAAGGCCGGGGACTGTCCATGTTCTGCTATGACTTTGTTTCGTTTGGGTGGCTTGTATGGACCTGCTCTAGGTAGACAACCTGGTCCACAACGTAAAACCAGATGCGTGCATCACCCTTCAAGGTGGGCTTGTGCTGCCATCTGTCGTGGGTAACGCCGCCTCGTGACACGCTGCCCAGATCACCACGCAATCTGTAGTTCGTTGGTGTCGTCACTTGCGGAGTGCGGGTAAGAAAGTCCCATGAATCCACCAGTGAGTTCCTGATCGTGGCTTTCAGATCCGTCCAACCGCGTTTAGCCTGCACCGATGCGAAACGCAGCTCGTATTCACTCTTCTTTGTCGGCCGCTCGACCTTTTCGCTCTTGGCCATCCCTTAGGGACGCTCAACAGTTTCGGCGTCATCAAGCCATTCGATCGTTTCCTTGCCGAGGCCGGCGGCGATGGCAGTGGCAGTCTCACGCCAGGCATTGAGTTCCGCAATGGCCAGATGCGGCTGGTTGGTTGCGAAAGAGGCTCGTGCTGCCGCCACGATCTCCGAGGCGCATGTTTCCCGGTCCATCTGACTCAGGGCAAGCATCCAGGGAAATCGATCACTCATGCGGTTCGCAAGCGTCCCCTCTGTACTGGTGGTAACAGCAATTAACTGCGCGGCCAGTTCCAGCAGTGACGCACGTGCCCGGTCTGCACTCTCGGACATGAGCACCAGATGCTCGCCGTCGCGTCGAGTGATTTGAATCGGGTGATCCGCTGCAGCGGCAAAGGCCTCAGCGGAGGCGCGGCTTAGTTCGGAAGACTGGAACGTCGTTCGGGAAGTGGCTAATGCGCTCATACACCTACACTACTTCAGATCACGTTCTGAAGTCTAGCCAGCTGTCCCTGCAGACGCCCACGTTGTGAATGCCTGCCCATGTAGGTCATGCCGCCTGATTCCCCGACGGTGATGAACCCACAGGCGCTCCGTCGCCGCTTGTTCATTCTGATGTCCCACTGATGTCTTGGCGGGTGGTCTCGCCTGGACCGGTTCGCTGCAGCGCGCCCGCAGGTTTGATAAGCCCGTCGCGCAGCCCAGAGGTCGTTCCCCTATCCGAACGACATCCCACCCGCAGAGAGACCCGGTGCCGATCGAAAACAAAGCAGACATAAGTGTGGACAATGTCAACACCTCTTTGGCAGGACAAACTGAGCACCCTCAGCGTCTGAACGGTACATAGAGCGAGCTTTTGCAGCAAAACCGCACCAATGTCGGTGTCGTCATGTCGTACCCGTCACCAGGAACCATGAATAGGTGTTGGCCACCCACGACCAACCCGAAAGAACGGAACGAGGAACCATATAACCCAACTACAGCAGGCGGAAGGCCCACCGGCCAGGGACTTGAACCCGCCACCCGACACACCTGAACAGGCCCCGCGGCGCCCAGGCCACAGCCCGCGACCAACTCGTCAGATGACGCGACCACAAGCTTTGTCAACACGTCAAAGCAAAATCGCCTCTGACGAGGGAATACGTCGTGCCCGAGGTGGGACTCGAACGGGATTCTGGTCCTTGATAACACTGGGAAGTCGCGAGAACATGCGGAATCCGAGACAATCCGATGGGTGAACTCGCCACTCCGGGGTAAAAAGTGTGGACATTGTCCACACTCCTTTTTGCTCGATTGAGCACCGACAAAGGGCCAATTGACGCGTCCCCGCGCGCTCATGGCCCGCGCCAGGAAATGGACGCTGCCGCCTCCGCAGTTTTCCTGCTGGACGGTACCTCTTGGTCCGCGTGAAGCCTCCAGTCAGGATGAGGCCCCGCGCCAAGGCATGACTCCCGCCGGCCGGTAGAACAACTCAAAACGCGACGGCACTCAACGCGCCAGAACGACGAATCACGCGACACAGTAGACGCACCTCCTTCATCTATTACATGGCGGAGAGGACACCGAGCATCATGACAAGACCTCCCGCGACAGAACGTCCCTTATCGGCCTCAAGAGAGCGGAAGTGGAAGCAGATGCTAGAACGCCGTTCCCCGACGAAATTCGGCGTTTCCGCGGTCGCCCGCAGCTGCTCTCGCGAAGTTTTAGGCGTCGTGGTTCGTTTGGAGCAACCCGACGAGGTGGTTCAAGGCTTCCTCAGAGCCGGCGCTTTCACTGCGGAGTACTACGCGGTCGCCGTGCTCGAGTCCGAGGCTCATGAGGGAGAGGACTGAGCTGGCATCCATGGCTTCGTCGGCTGGTTCCTCTTCGCGTCCGATAGTGATCTCGAGGTCTTCGCATGCGGCGGCTGCTTCCACGAAGGCGGTGGCGGGGCGGGCGTGCAGGCCCAGGGTGCTGGCGATGATGGCGGTCCGTTCGGGCATGATGTTACTTCCGTTCGCAGATAGTTGTGGGGTGGTCAGCGCACGCGGAGGTCTTCGACCATTCGGGCGACGTGGAGGGTCAGGTAAGTCACTTCGTCCTCGGTCAGTGGCTCGCCGAGGCGCAGCTCGAGGACTGCTTGGAGCTTGAGGGCGTTGGCGTACGCCTCGGGATAAGACTCTCGGATTGCTTTGCTGAGTGTGCTTGCACCATCGTCCAGCTGTCGCCCCGTTTGGGCTCGGACGAAAAAGTAGCGCAGGTGGGTGATGAAGCGGGCGGCATTGACGGTGTCTTGATTAAAGGGGCAGTCATAGGCCTTCTCCAAGACCTCGAAAAGTTGTGTAAACACCCCGGTCATTTGGTACGTGAGAGACAGGTCTCCGGTAGCGAAACCTGCATTGACCAGGTGCAGTGCTATGGGCACGGCTTCTGCTTCAGGCAGCGCCTGTTCAACGCGGGCGTTGACGAAATCAAGAATCAGCTGAGCTGTCCGGAGCTCATCAGGGTAGAGGTGAGCTACTTCAGCGCGGAGAGGGTATTCAAGGTCAATGCCCTGACGCATGCGTCTAATAGCGAAACTTAGATGGTCTGCAAGTCCCACGACGGTTGTCGAGCTGACAGGGACTTTCCTCGTTAGTTGCAGCGCTTGGTCCGCGAGAATCAGGTGCTCTGGGGGAACTGCAGCGACTAAGGCACCGAAGTTATCAGCGTTCCGTCCATCTTCCGGTACGAATATTCTGACGATTTTGGTCTTATCTACAGCGCTGCCAGGTTTGGCCTGATAGCCCAGACCGCGCCCCGTGACAATGACCTCTTCATGATTAGCGCCGCGCGCAAGGACGACGTTGTTATTGAAGACGCGCAAGACTTCCATGTCTTCCTCCTTTCGTCGTCGATGGGGCCGCTGCGGCAGGGAGAGAGGTCCTCTCCCTGCCGCACACCAGGGTGCGCTTCGGCTGCTCTGGCTTCGGCCGTCAGGGATTGAACTAGGGTTTGAGGCTTCCGCCGTTGGTGGAAATGACTTCCTGGTACCACCCGAAGGATTTCTTCGGGTGCCGCATCAGGGAACCCGTCCCGTCATCGTTTCGGTCGACGTAAATGAAGCCGTATCGCTTGCTCATTTGCGCGGTGGAGGCGCTCACCAAGTCAATACATCCCCAGGCGGTGTAGCCCATCAGCTGGACGCCGTCCCGTACAGCCTCACGTGCCTGCACCAGATGATCGTTCAAATAGGCAATCCGGTAGTCATCATTGACGGTCTTAGCCCCTTCGATTTCCTCAAGCTCATCCTTGGCGCCCACCCCGTTTTCAACGATGAAAAGCGGCTTTTGCCAGCGTTCCCAGTAATCATTGAGCACCACTCGCAGCCCCTGCGGGTCGATCTGCCAGCCCCACTCGGACGCCTGAAGGGTGGGGTTGGGAACCCCACCCATAATGTTGCCTGGTCCCTTGACCCGCTTAGCTAGGTCCGCCGTCTCGCAGATGCTCATGTAGTAGCTGAAAGAGACGAAATCCACGGTGTTTTGCAGGTCCTCGCGGTCCTGGGCGGTGATGTCCAGATCGATGTCGTTGTCCCGGAAATATCGAAGCAGGTAGCCGGGGTATTCACCGCGGCAGTGGATGTCGCCGAACGCATAGCTGTCATGTGCAGTATGCATTGCCGCCACGACGTCGGAGGGATCCGGGGTCAGTGGGTACGTTGGCAGTGCGAGGATCATGCAACCTACCTGCGCGTCCGGCATCAGCTCGTGGGCGAGCCGGGTGGCCCGGGCGGAGGCTACCAGCTCGTGGTGGATGGCCTGATAGAGGTCCTGTTTTGTGAGCTGTTCCTTGGGGGCCGGTATGCCGCCGGACAGGAACGGCTCATGAAGCACTGAGTTGATTTCATTGAACGTCAACCAGTACTTCACCCGGCTGCCGAAGTGCTGAAAGAGCGTGCGGCAGTAATGCTCGTAGAACCCAATCAAGGCCCGGTTGGTCCAGCCGTTGTACTTCCGCGCCAGATGGAGCGGAGTTTCATAGTGGCTGATGGTTACGAGCGGCTCGATGCCGTACCTGTCCAGTTCGTCAAGAATCCGCGAGTAGTAGGCCAGACCTTCGGCGTTGGGCGTTTCCTCGTCGCCGTGGGGGAAAATACGGCTCCATGCGATGGAAAACCGGAAGACCTTGAATCCCATGTCGGCCAACAGTGCGATGTCCTCCTCAAAGCGGTGGTAGAAATCGATCGCCACCTGTTTGAGGTTCTCCGGGGTCGGTCCCTCAGTAGGGGTCTCGGTGATGCCCTTGGGCATCACATCCTGAATGGACAGTCCTTTGCCGCCCTCGTTGTAGGCGCCTTCGATCTGGTTGGCGGCGGTAGCGCCGCCCCAGAGGAATCCTTCGGGAAAGGTCGTGGTCACAGATGGTTCCTTTTCAGTCGGGCAGGGGTGCCGGGGTTGAGCGGGTGTCTCAGACTTGGACGGAAATCACGGCGTCACCTTTGGCCAGGGTCCCTTCGGTCACCGGGTTCACGCTGGCCAGCTGCGCTGTGTTGGTGACCATCACCAATGTCGTGGTGTCGTAGCCGGCCTCGGCAATGGCGTTCAGATCGACGACGGCGAGAAGGTCGCCAACCTGGACCTGTTGGCCGCGCGCTGCTTTAGCTTCAAAGCCCCGGCCTTGCATCTGGACAGTGTCGATGCCGATGTGGACAAGGACCTCGACGCCGGCTTCGGACTTGATGCCAAAGGCGTGGCCGGTTTTCATGGCCGCCTTGATCGTGCCGGTGATCGGTGAGTAGATCCGGCCACCCGTGGGGATGATGCCCAGGCCTTTGCCCATGGCACCAGAGGCAAACACCTTGTCTTGAACGTCCTTCAGTGCCACGGCCTTCCCTGCGACTGGGGCCAGGACCTCTAGAGTGCCAGGGACCGTGGGAGCGGGAACAGGTTCAGCCTCCGGAACAGAGGTGCCGGCGGCGGCCCCGGCGGCTGAATCTGCCTCATGCGGGCCGAAGAAGAAGGTCAAGCCGAAACCGATCGCTATGGCGGCACCTGTTCCTACCATCAGGAGGACGAAGTTGCCCACGGTGGTGAAGGCGGGCAATCCCAGCAGGGACGGAAATACGAAGGACGTTGCACCACTGCCGCCGGAGGCCACAACTGCACCGCCAACAACACCACCGGCTATGCCGAAGTAGAACGGCTTTTTCAGGGGAAGGTTGACGCCATAGATGCCCGGTTCAGTGATGCCTGCAAGGAATCCCGATAGTGCAGCGGGACCTGCCACCGCACGGCGGGCCTTGTTGCGGGTTCGGAAGGCCACGGCAAGGGTGGCAGCGGCCTGGGCGAGTACCGCCGGCAGCAGCGGCCCGAACAGGAGGGAGTGGCCTTGGGTGGCAATTTCATTGAGCATTCCAGGTACAAAGCCCCAGTGCAGGCCGAAGAGGACGAAGACTTGCCAGAAGCCGCCCATGATGGCTCCCGCAAGCCAGGGTGCGACAGTGAAGGTGGTGATGATGGCGGCTGAAAGCCCCTGTGCGGCGTAGGTGGTGATGGGGCCGACTGTGAGCAGAACCAACGGCACCATCAACAGAAGAGTCACCAGCGGTGTAGTGAAGTTCCGGATGGCTGACGGAAGTGCCCGGGTGAGGAAGCGTTCAAAGTATCCCTGGAGCCAGACCGCCACGATGATCGGGATGACAGAGCTGGTGTAGTTCATCATCACGACCGGAATGCCGGCGAAGCTTACGGGCTCGGTCTGCGCGGCCAGAGCGACGATGCTCGGATACACCAGAGCCCCGGCTATGGCCATCGATGTGAACTGGTTGGCTTTGAACTTTCGTGCTGCCGTCACCGCCAGGAAGAGCGGGAGGAAATAGAACAGCGCGTCCGCGCTGGCGGCCAGGATTACGTTGGTCTGAGACGCGGGATCCAGCAACCCGACTTGGATAGCCAGGCTCAAAAACGCTTTAAGCAGACCGGCGGCCGCCAGCGGCCAGATGACAGGTGAGAAAATCGAGGAAATCAGGTCGATGAAGCGGCTCAAAAGATTGCCCCTCGATACCGGCTCGTCATCAACCTCAGAGTCTCCGGTGAGATTGGTAATTTTGCCCAGTTCAGCGTAGACGGTGGAAACGTTGTCACCGATGACCACCTGATACTGGCCGCCAGCCTTCATTACGGTGATCACACCTGACAGCTTTTCGACGGCAGCAGTGTCGGCCTTTGCCTCATCCCGCAGCTTGAGCCGGAGCCGGGTAGCGCAGTGAGCAGCGCTGACGATGTTCTTCTCGCCGCCCACCCCCCGCAAAATCTCTCCGGCCAGCGACCGGTAGTCCACACTTGCCATGCCAGACCTTCTGTCTATTTTTGGGCACAAAAAAAGACCCGAGATGCACATAAGTGCTTCTCAGGTCTTGCCCCGTTGCCGAGTAACAATCCTGACGACGAAAATCGCCGTTGACATGGAATCCTACGTGTCATCGTTATCCTGTGCAACCCGCCGTCGACTCCTAGGTGAAGGTCGCGACGTGTCCATGCCTTCTCGCTCACTACAAATCTCCCTGTTGGGTAAGCCCGTTGTTGGACAGATACCTTGCCGTGGCACCGTTAGTAGCATCCGACAATGGTCGTAACTAGATGGGTAGCGCGCGAACTGGTTTCTGGCGGGTGCTGCCGGACTAGATACGGGCCAGCTCCAGCAGGACTTCCCAGCCTTCTTCCCAGATTGCAGTGGCCCAGCCCGCAAGGGCCGCTGCGAAGGGCGCACCAGCAGACCTTGCCAGCCGTTCAGAGCAGATCGAGTTCCCGAGTGAAGCCGAACGGGATGTCGGAGCTCAGCGCGACCGTGTACGTGGTGAAGTCCACCCTGGTGACGAGAAGGCCATCGCTCGTGGCCTTCTCACGCAGTATTGAACTGGCGTGTTCCAGTTCGACGTGTAGCGAAGCGGCGTCCTCGACTTTGACAACGATAGGCGACGTCTCTGCTGACATGGCGGTTCCTCTTCCTTCGATTCTGTGCGCGGTTTTATAGACACTTGCGGTTCATCACGGGCGTGGAGTGCGGGACCAAGAGTTTGTGGTTGTGCGAATCACTGCCAGGGCGGCCTACGAACCTGGCAGTGGAATCCTAAAGCGTGACCACGGATTTAATTAGGTCTGCGGGTTTGCTTCGTCCCAGGAAGATCGATTCTTCGAGGCCATCCCAGCCGTGGAAGCGGTGCGTGATGAGGGGCTTGACGTCCAGCCGGCCCGAGGACAGGAGCGCACCGAGCTTTTCCAGACGCAGGCGGCCGCCGATCATGGCGCCCCCGACAATCTGCTTGTCCCCCATGCCGAATCCCCATTCGGTGCTGGGTACTTTCACGGTGTCATGCAAATCCATGGAGATGACGCTGCCGATTTTGCCTCCAGGCTTTAGCGACCGCACTGCGGCCGCGAAGGTTTCACCGTCACCGCCGCAGACGCATACGCGGTCCACGCCTTTGCCACCGGTGAGTTTCAAGACCGAGTCTTCGATGGGCCCGTCCTTATAGTTGATGAACTCGGTCGCGCCGTAAGCTTTTGCTGCTGCGAGGGACGCCGGCCTTGAGCCGACAACGATGACCCTGGCCGCTCCACGAAGCAGACTGGCGGCTACTGCCATGAGCCCAACAGGTCCAATTCCGATAACGAGAACGGTGTCCCCGAACTGTACGTCGGCGAGTTCGACGCTTTGGAACCCGGGCGGGATCATGTCACTGAGCATCACGGCTTCTTCGGGAGCAACTCCTGCGGGAATGGGCGCAAGGTTGCCGTCAGCGTCGCTGCATGCAAAGTACTCGGAAAACATGCCGTCTTCAGTGTTGGAGTATTTCCAGGCGTTGAGCATGCCACCCGAGTGTGATGAGGCTCCGCCTTGGGCTTCCAGGGAACTCCAGTTGGGGGTAACGGCCGGAACCACGACCTGGTCGCCGGGCTTGAAGTCCTTGACCAAAGAACCCACCTCAACAACTTCGGCGCAGCATTCGTGGCCCAGAATCATGTTGTGACGCTCTCCAAGGGCGCCTTTCCACACTGTCTTCACATCGGTGGTACATGGAGCAAGGATGGTTGGCTTCAGAATGGCATCCATCGGCCCGCAGACGGGGACAGGTTTTTCAATCCACCCGGTCTCGCCGATCTTGAGCATTGCATAACCACGCATTGATTCCGACAAGGTTTTCCTCTTTCTCTGTTCCCCGAGGTTGCTGCGACGGGTTGAGCAACAGGCGGGATTGGGTACTGGTTTAACGCGGCGATGCGGCCCTGAGGCCCGATGTTTTAGCTGAGGACAGGGAATTTCGAGAGTGCGTTCTTCAGGTGTGCGGCGTCCCAGGGGAGGTGTTCTGCGATGCCCATCCCGACGACGTCCGTGTGTTCTGCTACATCAGTAATGAGTCGTGTGACCTGGGCGAAGGTCATTTTCCCCGCGGGGTACATCTTGAGCCAATCAATTTCGGGTTCTGGTTCGGCGAAAAGGACCGAGCGGAAAGTCGCGGGGTCCAACACGTCAAGATCGAGATGGATGGCCAAGTATCTGATGTTGTTTTCGGCGATCCAGTCCAGGACCGGGGCGCTGTCCTGTTGGAGGGCTTCCGGGCTTGCGATCTTCAGTCCGAGGCGGTCTATGACCTCGGATTCCTGCTCAGTGAGGCCAGCTTCACGCAACCCGGCGTACATGACCTTTTGAGGTGATAGAGGCAGACGTACTTCCGCGGCGAACTGTGGGTCTCCTTCACCGAGCAGATTGCCCAGGACCATCGTGTGGGCGTTGGTGAAGTCCTTGGTTGTCTTGACATCGGGATGGGAGTCGATCCACAGAACACCCAGCTCACCGTTGTACTTTTCGTTGAGGTAGGAAAACGGCGCCTGCTCTACCAGACAATCACCACCGAATACGGCGATCTTATCCGGCCGTTCAGCATCTATCAGGGCGCGTGCTTCCTTTAGCTGCTTCAGCAACACCGTCCGGTGCGAGATACCTTCCTCGGGGGTGTCGTCGCGGTGGAAGGGTTCCACCTCTACCCTGGCCACCGATGCGTCACTTTCCGGTGCCAGCCAGGCGAGCAACTCTGCCCCGATCGGGTACAGCTCGTTATTGCCCCCCTGCCATTGGGGCATCATCAACCGAAGCGTTTTTGAACTTTCTTTTTGCACTTTCTTTTCCTCTCTGGTGGCCTATGTCACCTTAGTCTGGCGGCGTGATCCGGCCTTGGGTACCCGGGGTTGAAGGCCTGCGGCCGGGCGCCCAACGACGCCCGGCCCGGCTACTGGTAAATGGGTGCTTCAGCCCTGCTTCTCATAGCTGGATGGTATTGCAGTCCTGGTTTCGGACAGATGCAAATCCGTGGCCGTCCTGCTCAGGGGGCGGAAACGCAGGAAGACGAGATAAGCCACGGCAGCCACCAGGGCTCCGACGTAATGGGACAGGTCTCCCAATTCAGGGTTGGCAGCTGCGATGGGTCCAGTCCACTTGGTCCAGACCCAGAAGGGTACCGAAGCCGCGCAACCGATCAGCCAGGCAAAGAAGCCCCATTCAACGGCTCTGCGTTTGTCGAACAGCTCGCCAAGCCTGTCCAGCCTGCGCCGGCCTCCCACAAAGTAGTCAAGCAAGACAACAACCATGTAGGGGGCGATGAAGTATCCGGACAGGAGCAGGAAATCGTAGAACGTTGTGTAGATGTTGTCCTGCAGCAGCAGTGCGATGATGTAGGCGACGACAACGATCAGCATGGCACCGACTTGCCGGGACACCTTGATGCCAAGCGTGAGTACCGACAGGGCGCCGCCATAAACAACCAGTCCGTTTGTTGGAAGGCAACCCAGAACCAAGGCTGCCATCGCCAGGGGCGCCCAGTCACCGGTGAGTTCGGCGATTGCTTCGACCGGAGCCAGTCCCCCGGCGAAATTCGAAACCAGCACGCCGGTGCAGCCCAGCCAAAGCGAGGGCACAAGGTTTCCCAGTGCGGTGAAAGAGGCCACACGTTTTGCCGAGGTCTTGATTGGCAGGTAGCGGGCAAAATCCGAAGCAAATGGCGCCCAGGCAAGAGACCAGGCAAGGAAGAAACCGACGGCTGTGATCCATCCGCCACCTTCGCCTATGTAGACAGGGGCTTCAGTGTTGACCCCGAAGGACCAGTCTGCCTGACGCAGGGCAAGAATGGTGATGATGAGGAAAAGGACCCCAAGGATCACGCTGCCGATCTTGTTGATAAGGTGCAGCAGGTTGTAGCCCCAGACGGAAAATATCGCGACGACGGCGAAGATCAGTCCTGCACCCAGCCAGAAGGGGATATTGATGATCTGCTGAAGGGCCAAGGCTGCGAAAACGGTGTTAACGACGGCCCAACCGACGGAGGCAAAAACATTGACGAAGGAAACAGGGAGCAGGTTTCCGAGGAAACCCAGGGGGCCACGGGCCTGAATCTGGACGGGCACACCCAACCTGACGCCCATGGTGGAAAGAACTCCCATCAGGAGGGCGCCCAGCAGTGACCCGACCACCACTGCGCTCAGTGACTGCCACACGGACAGGCCAAGCAACGCCGGGAAGAAGCCCGTGATGAGCAGGCTGAGGGTCAGGTTTGCAGAGAGCCAGGTAGTGAATTGTGTGTAGGGCTTTCCGTGGCGGTCCGTTTCGGGGATATGTTCGATGCCGTAGGGCTCTATTGTGCGTGCGGACGCACCATAGTTCAGGTCGGTGGAAAGCTGAGCATTTTGTTCTTGCTCCATGATCTTGCTCCGGTGTAGGTGGTTCAATAGGGTCCCCATACGGGGGCGCTCCCCGGTGCACGGTTTATGCACCGGGGAGCCTGGGCGAGTCAGTGTCGTCTTGCAGGTTCGGACCTGTGCGCTGCCTAACTGCGGGTTGGATCCTCTACGTCAGTTGGTGAGGGGACGTGGACGGGATCAATGACGTGCTGGTGCTTGCGGGCGAACAGCACGGAGAACCCGGACAGGACCAGCGGAATGGACCCGAACAGGAAGGCGGTCATAGTCCAATCGACGCCGTTGCTTAGCAGGACGGCGGCCGCGGCACTGGCGAGGATGGCGCCGATAGGGCCGACTGCTGCAACGAAAGCGGAGCCTCGTCCACGGATACTTGTGTCATAGCTTTCGCCGACGAAGAAGAGCACCGCCGCGTAAGGGCCGTTGAGGAAGAACTGACCGAGGCTGTAGAGGGCGACCACGACCCAGTAGTCGCTGGGTCCGAAAATCATGGCGGTAAATACAACGCCGCTCGCCATCCAGCCGAAGGCGATGATGTTGCGTCGGCCGAAGCGGTCGCCCATGACCCCGTGGAAGAGATACCCGAGGTATGCAACGAAGTTGGACATCAGCAGCAGCGTGAGGGCGTCCGCGAAGGCGAAGTTGTGAACCGTCGTGAGCACCGTAGTACCAAGGATGTTGAAGACGAGAACGGGGAAGTAGTTCAGGATGTGACCAAAGGACAGCGCCAGCGTAGTTCGCAGGTTACGGCCTTTGAAGATGTCCGCAATAGTGCTGGGCTTCTCCCGCTCGTCATTCATACCAAGGATTGATCCCAGTTCCAGGGCGTCAGCGTGGTGGCCGTCGGCGTTGAGCTGGCGGAGTTTGGCGACTGTTTCGAACTGTGGGGACTCCCGGAGCTTGCGTGCCAGGACCGCGACGATAAACGAGGGAACGGCCGCGAATACGAAGCATCCAGCCCAGCCCAGGCTTGGTAGGAGGACCGCTGTCAAAGCAGCGGCCAGAAGCGCGCCGACGGGCCAACCGCCCTGGACGATCGAGTAGATGAATCCTTGGCGTTTCTTGATGCGGGGGTCATCGGAGGCGCCGTAGAGCTCGCTCAGGTACGCTCCGTTGATTCCTTGCTCGGTGAGACCGAGCCCGCTCAACGAACGGATGGCGACAAGGATTGGCAAGGGTACAAAAGCGGCCAGAGCGGTCAGGGCCGAGGCGACCCCTGCACCCGCGGTAGCGAAAGCCATGCCGGTCTTGCGTCCAAATTTGTCAACTACCGGTCCTGCCAGGAGACCGACGACGACGCCGCCGGCGGACATCCAGGTTACCAATGAGGCCTGCTCGGCCTCGCTAAGGCCAAGGTCTTTGCCGATCTCGGGAAGAAGGGTTCCAAAGAGGATGAAATCGTAGACCGCGAACGTCCATGCGAGGAACGCCACGATGGACGCGAAAGTAATTTGGCGGGTGGTGACGTGCGCTGGCCGCCAGGCTGTGTTGTTGGGGTGTGACATGAATGCCTCAATTGTCTAGTGAAGATAGCGCCTGAATTTGGGCATGACGGCCGGGGGACTTGGCGGCAGCGATGCCCGTTAGCTGAGGATTGCCGTGGGTGGCGGCTTACGAGCCGGAGGCCGGGGTGGCCGGCCTCCGGAGGGGTGTCCTAGGAGGACTTGCTTTCGATTTCTTCGAGGATCGGGAGCAGGAACTTGCGGAACTCTTGATAGTTCTCGGTGACCGGGAAATGGCCGAGTTTCGGCATCTCCCAGAACTTTGAGCCCTTCACCAGGTTCGCGGCTTCCTTGGTGTCGGCCGGGGAAGTGTTGGGGTCATATTCGCCCGTGAGGAAGTAGAGCATGCACTTGCTCGTGTCGATGGCCGCGGCCTCTTCCGGGGAGACGTTGTGATCGTAGTAGTAGTAATAGAGGTCTCCGGCGAAGACACCCGGGCCGCCGGATTGGTACTCCCACTGGATTTCGCGGACGTTCTCCTCCGGGGAGTATGGGGAGATGTTCAACAACATTGCGGCGCCAATGGAGTTGCGGGAGACGTTCGGGTTGTCGAACTCGCGGCGGATTCCATCCATGCCGACCTCGACGTATTCTGCAGCTGAGCGCAGGGCACCTTCAACGGAGATCGTGGCACGGTAGCGGTCGTTGAAGTTCGAGGCCAGATCGATGGCCAGGTGCCCGCCCATGGAGCTGCCCAAGTACACGGGACGATTCAGTTCCAAGGCTTCGGACAGAGCGTTGGGAAAGGCCATCATCCGGGACTTTGTCATGGTGTATTCCTTCGTCCACCACTTCTCACCGTGCGGAGGCAGTGACTTGCCGTGGAACGGAAGGTCGAAGGCGATGACGCGGTAGCGGGAGGTGACCTCTTCGTCGTTGAGCAGGTGCCGGTACTGGCGGCCGTCGGAGCCTGCGGTGTGTCCGACGATCAGCGGGATGCCCTGACCGGCTTCTTCGTAGTAGACCCGGTATTCGATGTCTTCGACGGTGAGGTAGACGTAGCCACCCTTGATGGGTTCGAACTTTGCCATGGCTTTTACGCTCCTTCG
>NZ_JBFRDA010000034.1:0-11150 GCF_052113345.1 Pseudarthrobacter sp. YAF2
GATCACTACAAGCTGCAAGGTGTCCCCGTCCTCGCAACCTCGGGGACACCTTGCATTCCATAGCTCAGTCCGGGCGAGACGGCGGTCGAATATTGCAAGCTTTGTGCAACGGAATTCCTTGAGACTCCGTCGCCTTAGCTACACCCCAACCTGACACAGGGGCGTCGGCTTGTGCCCCAGGAATAGGAACGAAGAACTGGGTCCACTTAGAGGCTTGACCCCGTCGCCGCCGACAGCCGGGGACAATTCCTGTGGGTTATCCGGCCCTTCGCGGCTCGTGGTTGCGGGGTCTCGGAGGAACGCACGGACCGGTAGCGGTTTTCATCGATGCCGAGCATCCGCGGTGCCAGGGCATCGACATCGGAAGCGTCGCCGAATCCAGAGCCCGCTGGACTAGCCACCACGAGACACCGAACGAAGCGGCGGCCCTTGCGGATCCGATGCTGCCGTCGGCCAAGGCCTCCGGAGCCGGGGGCGTGGACCGTGCCCGGCGCGGGACCCGGGTTGTTCCTCGTGAATGGTCCGGCGGGGGCACAGGTCCCCATCGCAGAAGAACCTCCGCTTGGCTCAGGCCACTTCGATCCGCCCGGCGACAGTGATGTCGCGAAGCCGTTGTGGCCGGCGTGCATGCACGCGGGTGCTGATCACACCACAGGCGGGGCAGCCGGCGTCGGCGGCCACGACGCGGATCGGTCGCTGCCCGAAGGCGAGGACCTCAATGTCGGTGACGCGGTAGTCGGGCACGTTCAAGTTGGCGGTGGCAGCATCGGGGCACGGGGAATTACACCCAATACGTAGGCATCGCCGACCCCTACACCGACTAGCTCGGCAACAGGTCCCCATAAACCGCAGGGGTCTCCGCCCCGCAACACTGAGACCCCCGCCTCCACCACGACCACTGAGGTCGCAGGAGGGGCAACAAAACACGCCACGCGCGAACCTTATTCACCTTGATCATTACTCCACCAGGCTTGGCAGTGAACGCCTTCGTTGCGGACTAGATGTCGGAAGAACGATGATCGACGCATCGGGACCGACGAACGTATCAACAGTTAAGATACCTGTTCCGAAGTGAGCCAAGACCGGAGGAGCCGGGTCACAACGGGCAGGACCCACACTGTCATCACGGGCGTAAGGACGGTGGTAGTCACTAAAACCCTTGCGGCAGTCCATAGTCCACTCCAGGTGGGATAAACGGCTTCAACCAGAAGCGCAAAAATCAGGCTGACCGGGAAGAACGCAAGCCAAACGCTGACCGCCTGCTTCCAACGCGGGGGTTGTGGCGCGCGAGAAGCAAGAGCTTCTTCGGATTGAGGGAAGGAATCGAACCAGCCCTCCATCCCCGTATACTTTTCGATGCGCCTTTCCTCAACCAACCCGTCTCCTTGATCTAGCCACTGCTTGCGCGAGCTTGAACTCTCCCAGGCGTGGAGGGACGACGGGTCAGCGAACCGATAGAGCATGTGACATTCATCGCTTCGCGACGAAGACCGGATCCACCCGGATCCAAGAAAGCCTGGGCAGCGACTCGCAAGATCTACGCCAGATTAAACCCACGCCGTCACGTCCTCGATACGCGAAGGATCTACTTTTCGTGTTACAGAAACCGTCACTGACGAGGACAGGGACTCATTAGCCGTAGTCATGTTCGCTACCTACCTAGGACCTTTAGCATGCTGGGCTCTTTTTGTTCCGGTTAAGGTCGGAGCTCCGCAGCTATGAGCGCACCGTCTAGTCCTGCCCTAGCGTGCGGATGACCACCGGACGACGTGGAGTCCGATCCACTTGCAGAGTGAAGATGTCGGGCCGTGAATAGTTTCCGACAGCATCAAAGTCCAAGTGGGAGCCGGCCTTGATGTTGCTATCGATATCAGCAAATAGGACGCACTCCTCGTCGTAGACGGGGCCGGCGATGGTTCGGCCCAGTGGGTCTATGATTACGCTGCCCCCGCGGATCGGCGTCTCCCCCACATACCGCAAGGAGTCCCGGTCCGCGTCTTCAAAGTCTTCGCGGGTGAGGTACTGGCAGGCCGAGAGCACGAAGACCCGGCCTTCCATGGCGATATGGGTCATGGTGGCCTGCCAATTAGGGCGGTCATCAACTGTCGGGGCACAGTAAAGGTCCAGGTCCTGTGAGTACATGTACTGCCGGAGCATTGGCATGTAGTTTTCCCAGCAAATCACGGCCCCTGCCCGGCCCGCCGGGGAATCGACGGCTTCCATCGTGGAACCATCACCAAACCCCCAGACCAGGCGCTCAAGGGCCGTGGGCATAAGTTTGCGATGGACCCCAACGAGGCCTTTATCAGGCGAGATGCTGACGACGGAACAATAGAGCGTGTTGCCCATTTTTTCGATGAGGCCCATCATGACAAAGACATTGTTCTCCGTGCTGGCTTCGCAGAGGAGTTGCATCTCCGGCCCGTTCAGATCGACGGCATTTCGGGCGTACCGTGCGAAGACATCCCGGCCTTCTTCGGTCCGCAGCCCCAGGGCTGCGCCGAACTGCATTCCTTTGGGATATCCCCCGATGAAGGCTTCGGGGAATAACGTAAATTCTGCGTTGCCACGTGCGCACTCGGAGATCAGGTCGACGGCCTTGGAGACCGTCTTTGGAGTGTCGAAAAGGAAGGGGGTCGCCTGAACCACTGCAACACGGGACATGTCATTCCTCTTTCTGGAAGCATCGGCAGGTTGTCCGCCGGGTTATGGCAGGTGTCGGTCGCGGAGGCGCTCATGGGGTGGCCGACCAACCTCTCAATGCACGTCCAACCGGTGATCACCACCTAATAGGTGGACGGGTGCCCTTCAACGCGTTGGTTGGTGGGCACCCGCCTTTCCCGCCACTGGAGCCAGGCTCATGTGGCGGTGCCGGATTTAGCGAGCAGAACCAGACGTGATGACTGCACCGCTGTTGAGCTTCCGGACAGGTGCTTCGTCCAGCCAAGAGACAACGTCCTCGAAGGCTTCGCCGTAAAACTTCGTGTAGCTTTCTGCGGTCACGTAACCCAGGTGTGGTGAAAGCAGTGTGTTCGGGGCGTCCAGGAGCGGGTGGCTGGCAGGGAGCGGCTCAATGTCATAGACATCAAGCGCGGCCCCCCTGATCCATCCGTTCTTCAGGGCATCGACGAGGGCGCTCTGGTCCACCAGTGGCCCGCGCGCCGTATTAACCAAAACGCCTTTTGGCCCCAGCAGCCGAAGCTCCTCTGCACCCACGACGCCTTCAGAGCGTTCGGAGAGCCGAACATGCAGCGTGACGACGTCGGCTTGGGTGAAGAGTTGCTCTTTCGTGACTCGGCGGACGCCAAAGTCGGCAGCCGTGGAGTCCTGCAAATTGGGACTCCAGGCGATAACATCCATTCCGAACGCCTTGCCATAGGCGGCGATCCGCTGTCCAATCTTGCCCAGTCCAAGGATGCCTAGAGTCTTACCTGCCAGTTCAAAGCCAACGCTTGTTTGCCATCCCCCTGCCCGCAGCGCGTTTTCCTGCGCTGAAAGATCACGGGCAAAAGCAAGAAGCAGCGCCCAAGTCTGTTCCGGGGCGGCCGTGGCGGACCCGGAAGTACCGCAGACCAGGATGCCCTTCTCATCTGCTGCGTCAAGGTCGATCGCTGCGTTCGCCATACCTGTCGTGACCAAGAGCTTCAAGTCGGGCAGCTCCGTCAACACCTCGCGTGGGAACGGCGTCCGCTCGCGCATCGCGACGATGATGCCAAACCCCTGCAGGGCTGAAATTGCATCGGAGGTGGAGGCAAAAGGCTCCCGGAATGTAGTGACCTGCACACCGCGATCCTGCAGGGTTTGCCACGGCGCAAAGTCCTTCGCTGCGTCCTGATAGTCGTCCAGTATGGCCAAGCGTATGTTAGTCATGCTTCCTCGTTTGTCGTGGTCGGTGCAATCTCGTTATTCGAGTACAGGTAGGAATAGAGTGCTGTCTGGTCGGTGCCCGCGGGCAGGGAATGACTGGCTGACTTCCATAGTTCGAAGTTGGCGTCTGCGATCGGAAGGCTGAGGTTCATGTTGTGTGCCATGGCGCGTGCTATCCCCAGGTCCTTTGCCATCAGTGACATGGCAAAACCGGAGTTGAATGTCCCGCTGAGAATGAACTGGGCAACCTTGTTCTCGGTGGTGTTGCTTCGGGAGGACGAGGCGTTAAACACGTCGTTGAGCTGCTGAGGGTCGATACCGAAGTGTTCTCCGGCGATGAGGGCTTCAGAAGTTGCCGCGATCGTCACAGCCGAAACCATGTTGTTAAGGCACTTTGCCGCATGGCCTGATCCTGCAGGGCCGACATGAAAGGTTTTGCTGCCCATACGATCGAACAGGGGTCGAGCCGCATCGACGTCTTCTTTTGAACCTCCAGCCATGATGGCCAGCGTGGCGCCAACGGCTCCTTTGACTCCTCCGGAAACTGGAGCATCGACGTAGCGCAGCCCCTTGCTTGTCAGGGCTTCGCCCACAGACCGGCTGCGATGCGGTTCGCTGGAGCTCATATCGATAACCAACGCACCCTGGCGAAGAGCTGCTGCCACGCCATCGTTGAAGAGCACAGCTTCGACTATGTCGGAGGTCGGAAGCATAAGGATGAGGACATCGACGCTGGACCAAGGAGACTCCTCACTCCATGCCCGAACGCCGTGCTCCTGCGCGAAGGCCTCAGGTATGCCGGCGGCGGCATCTGCAACTATGAGGGGTACGTTTCCCTGGGCCAAGTTCGCGGCCATCGGCCGGCCCATGTTTCCCAAACCAATAAATCCGACGTTGGACATGATCTCCTCCAGGCAGGTAAGGGTCGAACGACCCGGTAATAGGGTATTACAGTATTACGCGATTGGTAAAGAGCTGCGCCCCGTGACGTGCAGACGAAGGTATGGGTTAGGCCGTCAAGCGGCGACGCATTTCGCCAATCGCGGCTGCGGCAGCCTTGCGCACGTGCTCCTCACATGCCTCTCGCGTTTCTGCTGGATCCCTGCGGATTGCTGCCGCCGTCGTAATGCGCTCGAGTTCCTCGACCGTCTTCGGCTCCCGCCCTGGCGAGGCCAGGGAATACATACGGAGGACTTGCGTCCGGGCGTTTACCAACTTCAACATCCGCCGGATCTCCTGGTTTCCGGCACCGTCAAGGAGAACATCGTAGTAGGCATCCTTAAGCTCCAGACTTGCTGAAATGTCGGCGCCACCAATGGTTTCCCTGATGTTACTAAGGGCTTGAACGAGGCGCGCACAGTCCTCCCCCGCCGCCCGGGTCGCAAAAAGGCTCCCCGCCAGCGACTCCAAGGCGGCCCGCACCTCATAGAGGCCCTCGGCTTCCTGCAGGGTCAGCGTAGCGACTTCCGGGCCGCGGTTAGGGACGGTAGTAACCAAGCCCTCGCTTTCCAATTGCCGCAGCGCCTCGCGAACCACGGTCCTGCTGACGGAAAACCGATCGCACAGCACGGACTCTACGAGCCGCTCCCCGGCTCCGTACTCGTTGGTCACGATCGCCTTCCGTAACGCGTCAGTTACTTCTTGGCGAAGCGGTGCCGCCGTACGGCGAATCGCGGTGGATGTCATTCTGCGCTCCTATGGTTTTGAACCATCATACCGTCTGACACATTTCGGTAACACTGCGGAAACCGGTGCATCTAAGGGTGGAACAGGCGGGCTACTCACTTCCGGGTTTCAAAAACTCCTCGGTTCCTATGGACAGTATTACCGTATTACGGTACTAATAGAAGTGATCCGCCCCACAAGCTAAAGGAATGGTTCCCATGACGGTTACGACGAGCATTACCTCGAACGACACAGAGGCAGCCCAAGCCTACGTTGATGACATCGCCACCAAGCGTGGTTACGTGCTCGATTATCACAAGGTGCTGGCGAAGCACGATTTCGCTCTGCTCCAAGCGGCCAACGGTGTCGTGTCTGCCGCATATCTTGACCAACGAACCTTAGACCGAAAGACGAAGGAACTCATCTTCATCGTCAGTCTCACCGTGATGCGGGCCTCCAAGGGCCACATTCAGAGTCACATCCGGGTGGCCCTCGACCTTGGCCTTACCTCTCAAGAGATTCTCGAAGCCATCGAAATTTCCCTTCCCGAGGCAGGCATTGTTGCCTTCCAAGCCGGCGTGGAAGCTTGGCGTGAAGTCGTCGGTGCAGACGGACTGGAACCCACCGTGTCTGTCCATGAAGGCGGCAACGGCGCGTCTTAACTCCCGCTCACTATCGTGCGGCAAGGCAACGAACTGCTCATCTGGACCGCCTTACGACGGTACTACTGCTGGTAGCGCAGATGGCATTGCGAACAACATCTCGAGGTGCGGGTTTCGCTAGGGGCAGAGTCGAGTAGCTGACCCGCCAAACGGATCGGCCCACTTTGGGGACGAGCTTAAATTGGAAGAAGAAAAAGATGGAAACTTTTCCGCGCTTCACAGCAGCAGCGGTCCAAGCAGCGCCGGTTTATCTGGATGCAGACAAAACAATACAAAAAGCGGTCGCGCTCATTCACGAGGCAGCCGGCAACGGGGCCAGCCTCGTCGCTTTTCCGGAAGTTTTCGTAGCTGGCTTTCCTTACTGGGTATGGACTATGAACCCAGTCCAGGGCGGGGAATGGTTTGAGCGGCTCTACCGTGCCTCAATCGATATTCCAGGCCGGCATCTGGACACGCTTCGCGCTGCAGCAGCTGCTACGCAAACAACTGTTGTGATTGGTGTGAACGAACGGGGACGGCACAGCCTCGGCGTCATCTACAACACGGTAGTTACCATCGGCCCTGACGGTGCTGTGATAGGACTCCACCGGAAGCTCGTGCCCACGTGGGCAGAAAAGCTCGTATACACAGGGGGCGACGGGTCAAGTCTTAAAGTTCATGAGACTCCGGTCGGGCCTCTCGGAACACTCATATGCGGCGAAAACACGAACACCCTCGCCCGCTTTGCACTGTTGGCGCAGGGAGAACTGGTTCACGTTTCGAGTTATATATCCTCCCCCGTGGTTCCTGCCGACTACGACATGGCCGATGCCATCGCGATCCGCACAACAGCACACGCCTTTGAAGGCAAGCTTTTCTCGATCGTCTCCTGTTCGACCATCTCCGAGGAAATCATCGACATGGTTGCCGGTGATGACCAGAGAGTTCGTGAGATGTTCCGCCGGGAACGCAGCGCGCTCTCGGGAATTTTCGGACCGGACGGCCGGCCAGTAACCGAACCGCTCATCGATGCGGAGGGAATTGTGTACGCCGAAATCGACCTCAGCCGTTGCATCGCTCCCAAACAGATGCACGACATCATCGGGCACTACAACCGATTCGACATCTTCTCGCTGCAAGTGAATGCAAAAGCACACGAGCCTGTCCGCTTTCATAACGCTGAAACGCCGGAGGACCACTCGGCGATCGGCCCTTGGAATCCCGCCGACATCCATGGTCTGGAACCAGTACCTGGCATGGAGAAGGTTCTATAACCGCCCGGTGTGCCCTCGCCTACGCGCAGGCCCGGCACACCGGACCGGGAGGCTGGTCATGGAATAGGGCCCTGCCTTCATCCTCAGGCGGCTCCACCGGGCCAACCAGCAGCGCTGCGTAGCCCCGGCATCGAGAGAAACCGTATCCCCAAATATGACCGTCGCTCGTCGCAACAACCGGGCGCGTCATTAACTACAACAGTTAGACGGTTGGTTATGAAAGTTCATTCTGGTGCAGCACCCCAAACGAGCACCTCCAAAATATCAGTCAAAAACATCATGGCCGGGTCGGTCGGGCACGTCATGGAATGGTTCGACTACGCTGTATACAGCTTTGCCTCCCCGATTATTGCAGCCCAGTTCTTCCCCTCGGATGATCACGTGACATCGCTCCTGGCAACCTTTGCAGTGTTCGCTGTCGGTTTCGCCGCAAGGCCACTCGGGGCATTCGTGCTCGGCCCACTGGGTGACAAGATCGGTAGCACGAAGGTTCTTTCCCTGTCCATTATCCTCATGGCCATGTCGACTCTGTTCATGGGTTTGCTGCCCACATACGCTCAAATAGGTATCTGGGCCCCGATCCTTCTCATTGCTGCCAGACTGGTGCAGGGGTTCTCCGTTGGCGGAGAAATCGGTAGCGCAAGCACTTTCCTTGTGGAAATTGCGCCGCGAAAACGGCGAGGATTTTATGGTAGCTGGACCCACCAGAGCACCAGTGTAGGGATGCTCCTTGCATCCCTCGTCTATACGATCCTGTCTCTCAGTCTGTCCTCTGAGGCATTGAACTCGTGGGGTTGGCGGGTTCCGTTCATCTTCAGTATTTTCCTGGCGGTCTTCGGTTTCTATCTGCGAAAGAAGATGCCCAACACACCCAAATTTGAAGAGGTCGTGCAGCACAACGAGGTCGTCAAGCAGCCCTTCAAGGAAATGCTCTTTACATACCGTCGGGAAATGCTCCGCGTCATAGGCGTCGTGGTCAGTTTCACGATCGGGTTCTATTTCATCTTCACCTACCTGCCGACATACGTGAAAACCGTGGTCCACGCATCGTACGCCTCCGCCTTCGGATCTAACGTGTTGGGACTGGCCTTCTTCGCCGTCATCCTGCCGTTCCTCGGGTTGCTATCCGACAGAGTCGGAAGGAAACCGCTGATGCTGACTGCATACGCTGGGTTCGCCATCCTGACCTATCCAGTGCTCCTCATGATCAACAGCGGTTCATTTGTCCTGCTCGTCGTGGCACAGCTTGTCCTGGTCCTCCTGCTGGCTCTGGTGGCCGCGCCACTTCAAACAGCCTTGGCTGAAATGTTCCCGACGCGTGTCCGCAACAGTTCTCTCTCCATTGCATACAACGTCTCCATCGCCGTATTCGGTGGCACCGCGCCGCTCGTGGCAACTTATCTAAATTCAATTTCAGGTAACAACCCCCTTTCCCTTGCGATTTACATCGGAATGGGAGGAGTTATCTCCTTCTTTACACTTCTCCCTATGAAGGACAAGTGGCGCGAGGAGTTGGCCTAGCAGAGGGTTTCAATAGCGCGGAACGAATAGTGGAGGACATCCTGCATGTCCTCCACTACCGCGGGAAGCCTGCTCAGGATGACCGGCTTCCCGCCCGGTCCGGCCGACCCTTCGCCCCAGGTTGTCGGGGTGGACGGCATCGAACCTACCGTTCAGGTGCATGAGGGTGGCAGCGGCGCCTCCTAAGCGGCCGTTCAGTCCTAAAACTTAGTGGTTGTCCCGGCCCGTTCCGGTCGGGACAACCGCCCCGGCGTTCAACCGTTTCATCCCCGCTATGAATACTTCCGAGGTGTCGAGGATCCACAAAAAATCGTCATCCTGGAGTCCTACCGCACGGCAGCGGACTTCCAAGCCCACCGTGACAGCCAACATTTCCAGGAGATCGGCGTGGGAACCATCATTCCGCTCCTGCACGATCGATCGGTGTCCACATACGACTCCCCCGCAGGATGACAACATCCTTCCCCGGTACCAAACTTTTCCCCTGGTAGGGGAAAAGCCCCTCATGAATGGAGACCAGTAATGTCGCCTCTGACTACCCAATCCAGCAGTACGCAAGAGCGTGAACGCGAACTTCTGGCATCGGTTCCCACCGGCCTGCTGATCGGCGGGCAGTGGCGGGACGCGTCCGACGGCGGCACATTCGACGTGCACGACCCTGCCACCGGGGAGGTACTCGCCACGCTCGCCTCCGCCACGAGCGAAGATGCGGTTGCTGCCTTAGACGCAGCCGACGCTGCGCAGGCAGCGTGGGCACGGACCGCGCCCCGGGTACGGGCGGAGATCCTGCGCCGGGCCTTTGACCTGGTCACCGAACGCGCCGAGGACTTCGCCCTGCTGATGACCCTGGAAATGGGCAAGCCGCTGGCCGAAGCCCGCGGCGAAGTCACCTACGGCGCCGAATTCCTGCGCTGGTTCTCAGAAGAAACGGTCCGTGACTACGGCCGCTACCTCACCACGCCCGAAGGCAAGAACAAGATCCTAGTCCAGCACAAACCTGTCGGACCCTGCCTGCTGATCACCCCCTGGAACTTCCCGCTGGCCATGGCCACCCGCAAGGTCGCTCCCGCCGTGGCTGCCGGCTGCACCATGGTCCTCAAACCGGCCAAGCTCACCCCGCTGACGTCCCAATTGTTCGCCCAGACCATGCTCGACGCCGGCCTTCCCGCCGGGGTGCTGAACGTCGTGTCCTCCGCCTCTGCCTCCGGCATCTCGGGTCCGCTGTTAAAGGACTCCCGGCTCCGGAAAGTCTCCTTCACCGGTTCCACCCCGGTCGGCAAGCGCCTCATGGCGGACGCGGCGCAGAACGTGCTGCGCACCTCGATGGAACTGGGCGGGAATGCGCCGTTCGTCGTGTTCGAAGACGCTGATCTGGACAAAGCAGTCGAAGGTGCCATGGCCGCGAAGATGCGGAACATGGGCGAAGCCTGTACCGCCGCCAACCGGTTCCTGGTCCAGGAATCCGTAGCCGAGGAGTTCACGCGGAAGTTCGCCAACGCCATGGCCGCTCTGACCACCGGCCGCGGGACTGAACCCACTTCCCAGGTTGGGCCTTTAATCGACGGCGGAGCCCGCGACGACGTGCACGCCCTCGTAACCGCCGCCGTCGACGCCGGAGCCACCGCAATCACGGGCGGAGCACCCGTGGACGGGCCAGGCTACTTCTACCAGCCCACGGTGCTGGGCAATGTGCCAAACGGCGCCGCGATCCTGGGCCAGGAAATCTTCGGCCCCGTCGCCCCCGTCACCACCTTCACCACCGAAGAGGATGCCATCAGGCTGGCCAACGCCAGCGAGTACGGCCTCGCTTCCTACCTGTACAGCCGCGACTTCAACCGGCTCCTGCGCGTAGCCGAGCAAATCGAGTTCGGTATGGTCGGCTTTAACGCCGGCGTCATCTCCAACGCCGCCGCACCCTTCGGAGGGGTCAAACAATCCGGCCTCGGCCGCGAAGGCGGCACCGAAGGCATCGCCGAATACACCACCACCCAATACATCGGCATCGCAGACCCCTACGCCAACTAAAAGCCCCGGATCACTACAAGCTGCAAGGTGTCCCCGTCCTCGCAACCTCGGGGACACCTTGCATTCCATAGCTCAGTCCGGGCGAGACGGCGGTCGAATATTGCAAGCTTTGTGCAACGGAATTCCTTGAGACTCCGTCGCCTTAGCTACACCCCAA
>NZ_JBFRDA010000035.1:0-8108 GCF_052113345.1 Pseudarthrobacter sp. YAF2
CTTTTCCTCCAGCTCCTTGATGTGTTCGGCGCGGGTCGTGGGGCTGGTCATGGCGTAGTGGCCGCAGGCCAGCCGGGACAGGTGAACCGGGGTGTTGGTGTCGTTGACCAGCTTCACCATGCCTGGGGCGTCCGGGACGCGAGTCAAGACGGTAGGGCCGTAGGCCGGAATGAGTTCGCGGTGCTCGTAGATCGCTGAGCCTGCAGGGTGGTCGCAGGGCGTGCTCACTTGCTGCTGTCCTTGCCGGTGATGGCGGCGACTTCCTCGGGAGTGAGGTACCAGTCACGGGTGCTGGCCCGGATGCTCTGGCGGTACGCCTCGTTGAACTTTTCGTCGTCGGCGGCGGACTTCTCCACGCCCTGGGGCTTGGCCAGGTACAGGCAGCCGCAGGTGTCCTTCTTGATCGAGGCACCTGCATGGACGGGCACGGATTCGCCGGCCTTCAGCTTGTCCGTGCCGTAAAGGTGCTTGGCGCTCTCCTGCTCCCTGGGGTTCAGGTACGTGCTGTCCACCAGGTGCATGTGGGTCGCTGCGCGGGCCGCTCCTGCGGACTTCATAACCACCCATCCCTCGACCAAATGTGCTGGGTGATCGACCAAGGAAGTTTCTTCCACGTCGATGTCGACCATTTTTCGCTGTGGCCTGGGTGCAGTGGTCATGGGGAGTCCTCGGATTTGGTGGTCCCGGGACTCCCTTCCCGGTTGTGGCTATCCTCCAATTTTAAATGCTGGAGGCGCTGATTAAAAACGGAAATACGGCGTGTTGCGGCCTTTTATGGCGGCTGAGAATTGTAGAAACCCTCAGGGCTGGCCCCAGTAGCCGGCGACCCTGGAACGATCCTCCGAGCGGTGCGACCAGATGCCTTTGCTGTCCAGGTAGGACGGGACAGGGATGACGGGGGCTGAGATGGGGCCAGGAGCGGCAGGGCTGCCCTCTGGCTGGGTTTCAGGGTTGTCATGGGTGGTTGTGGGGCTCGGGGTCTTTGGGGCCAGGAGAGCGGCCCAGGGTGAGGGGTTCATGGTTGCTTCCTTCTGCTGGGTGGGGCAGGGGGTGACAGGCCCATATTCGATATGGGGAGTGTGGGTTTTTAGGTGCGCTTCTTTGCACGCCTTCCGATTTCCTGGGCGGCTCCGAGACTCATGCCCAGGGTGTCAGCGATTGCCTGCCACCGGTGGCCTTCTGCGCGGAGCCTGAGGACGGCTTCTTCGCGTTCGCGTGCCCTGGCGGTCTTGACCTGGTTCCCTTTGGCGCTGCGCTGCGTCTGGACGTCCTTGAATCCCTGTGGCGTCATGTTCGCCCACGTCCAGCGCGTGATGGAGGTCGCCAGGGCCTTGGCTTCCACTGCTGGGAGCGGTACTGGCAACTGTTCGTTGAGCATGCGGACGTGGTCGTGGACAGCGGCCAGGAAAGCTTCCTGACCGTCTTCCCAGTAGCGGCGGACGGCTCCGTACGACCAAACCCGGGTTTGCTCGAACAGGAGGCAGTTACGGCCCAGACCGGCGACGTCTCCGCGGTATCCCTTCCTGCTGCGGGTTTCCTTGGGGAGGCTGGTGCCGAGGTCTTCCGCCATCCTGGCCAGCGTGTGCAGGGCATCCGCGCCCCACTTCGTTTCCCACGCCTGATGGAGCGGGTTCTTCATGATGAGGCCCGAGTAGCCGGGGTCAGCGCCGAGTTCGCGGCGGAGACCTTCCTCGACGCGGGCGGCGAGCCTGGTTACCTTCTGCTGGCAGGGATCGGCAGTATCGAACGGGTTTGCGAGCAAGTAGCCGGCATGGGCTTTTCCTGAGGGCGATTCTGCGACCCAGGACGGCATGGGAAGCCCTGTGCGGAAGGCCCTGACAAGAGCGTCCTCCTGGTCAACATCCAGCACCAGGCAGTAGCGGAGGCTCCCGGGGTTTGTCTGGATGTAGCGTTTCGCCAGGGCTTCGTCCCTGGGCATCCGGTACACGCCGCGGCGGTAATCGTCGCTGGCGAGGGGATGGCGGAGCTGGTACCGGGACACGAACAGGCCGGAGGATTCACGGCGTGTTACTTGACCGGGGTTAGGACTGCTGAAACTATGGGAGGCATAAGCCTCCGAATCCGTGAACACTAGCCTGTTCCGTTCGGTATAAGCCCTCCAAGTGCTGGTAACACTCGGGGGGCTTCGCTTTTGCCCTGGTAGAGGGGCGTTACTGAAGGTTTTCAGGGAATATTCCGGATAAGGCCGACTGACAGTTTGTTGGCGTGTCGTTCCGCCGATTGAGCACTAAGACAGGTCTATCCGTCATCGGTTAGTCATTTTGGCTCGCTTCCAGCCTTATCCTGTGCATTCTGCCCTCTTAAGCGGCGCTTTTGTGCGCAAAGTGGGACAAGATTTTGCCGCCTATCCAGGGAGGGCAACAGGCAGGACGGGCGCAGAGCCCCATATTCGATATGGGGAGTGTGGGTTTTTTAGGTCTCGGACGACGGTCCAGGTTCTACCAGGAACGCCCAGAATCTACCTTTTCCGTAAAAGGAGTGTTTGGCGGAATCTTTGGGCCAGAGACGGCTGTCCTGGGGCTGCGGTGGGCGGCTCCTGGGCTGGGGCAGGAGCCGGTGCCGGCTGTTCCCTAGTGGCTTCCCTGGGCGCTTCCAGCATGCGCAGCGTCCTGGCCTGCGCCTCGATGATGCGTTCCCGCTCCTGGGCGATCGCCTCGGCCACTGCTGCGCGTTTTTCTGCCTCAGCGAGCTTGGCCCTGAGGGCTTCCAGGAGGGGTTCCATGGGTGATTGGGTGGCGGGTGTCGTGACGGGTTCCTGCGCGGCAACTGGCGGGCTGTCAGGGGCATCAGGGGCTGTCGTGCGGTCCATAAGTCCGAGCTGGATCAATGCCGGGACGGGTATGCGCCAGCCGCGGTTGTCCTGAGTGGCCCCGGCAGCCAGCAACTCAGGCCGTTTGCGCCTGATCGTTGATTCAGAGACGCCGCAGGCCTTTGCCGCCTGGGCAAGGCCTAGAACAGGGGCAGAGGTGGTAGCTACCGGGGGTGTCATGACTTCAGGGACTGAGCTACTCGGCTTCGGACGTGGACTTGGTGCTGAGGGTGACTCGGTGACCTGCAGGGCAGATCAGCACTCCCAGGACATCCTCGGAGATCGATTTGTCGACTGGATGAAGCGTCATGGGCTCGGAGCATGAGGGGCAATTTTGGGCTGTCATGGCTCCCAGCGTAGGGCTGTCATGACGGCTCTCGTGGGAGGCTCGCAGTGGATAGGCCGGCGCATTTACCCAAAAGAAATCCAAAGCTGGTTACTTAACGGGGGAGTTGGATTTACAGTCGAGGACATCAGCTGAACTTCCTCAGCCTGATGAGCTCTTAAAAGCGTGAAGCCTCGCCGGCCAGCGAGGCTTCACACTTCTAGAGCTGCCGAACGAAAGCCTTCGTCCAACGCCCCGGGATTAGAACACCTAAGGGTAGCCTCGGAGATCACCTGTTACGCAAGAGGTGATTGAAAAAGTTACGGAAGGGGTAGCTGGGAGTAGGTTTTCGCGTTCCAATGAAGGGACTCCGCGATGACCGCTCAATGCAACTGCCCACAGAAAAGGTTGGCGTTCCCCAACCTGATCGTGAACGTAATGCGCGTGATCCTGATGGCCTGGGCCGCCTTCCAGAGCCTGGGGCACCCAGCCATGGCCCACCAGCTCACCGTAATCCTGGTCCGCTCTGCCGCGACGATCATCATCGTCTGGCAGGGCGGTTTTTACTAGCTAGGCACATGAAGGAGGCCCGTCCAGGATCGTTCTGGGCGGGCCTCTCCTACGCCAAGGGTTTAGTTCCCCGTCTCCTGAGCTGACAGCCGGGAGTCCAGCTCTTTCACAGCCAGGATGACGGCGGCGAGGACCGATTCCAGCTCCTGCACCTTCGCCCCAAGTGTCTTGTCGTTGGCTTTGTAAACCGCGTCAGCCTTATCGAGGGCCACATTCAGCTGTTCTGTGATGGTCATGGGTCTGAGGCTACAGGGGGATGTCCCGCGTTGGTTTTACAGCCGGAAGCAGCCCGGGTAGCTGCGTTTGGTGTTCCAGAACGCCCACTCGGCCAGAGTGCCGTCCTGGTTGAATGCCAGGCTCGCGTTAGCGCAGTCGCTCCCTGGCTCGCCGCTCGGGTTGCCCTGCACCGTGGAGGCGCACCAGCCCCAGTCAGCGTCCACCCGACCACCAATGGCGGTGCAGGACTTCTCCTGTGTCGCCTTCACAGCTGCCTGCGCTGCTGCCTTGTCCGCGTCCTGTGATGCCCGTACAGCTGCCGCACTGGCTGACGCTTGGGCCGCTGCTGCGGCTGATGCCTGGGCGGCTTCCTGCTTGGATAGGTCCGCATCACACTGCTGAATTTGCTGGTCAGCAATCGCCCTGGCTTGTGGCCGGCCAACGCCGACGTACTTGGACAGCAGGACGTCGAGCTGGGGATCCCCGCCGTTGTCCCCGGTGGCCAGGTAGTTCAGGATTTTTTCCCCAACGTCGCACCGCGGGTGCAAGGCCTTGACCAGGTCAGCGGTTGTGCCGGCTGCCGCAGGAGTCGCTGTCGTCAATGTTGCTGCCGTTGCTGTGGACTGTGCAGGGGTGGCCGGCTGCGAACATCCGGACGCCATCCCCACGGTGACCATGAGCCCAAGGACAGAAAGAAACAGCCTGCTTGGAAGGGGGTGCGCCATGATCAGAGGCTACAGCGCGGGGACGTCCGTGGCCCTCCATGAAGCGCTCAACCGCTACGGGGTGCGCACAGGGGTTGCAGGTAGCTTACTAAACCGATTTTCGCAACCCCTGTGGATAACAAAGGAATTTTGTGTGTCCACAAACCTGTAGCCGGAATTTCTCGGGGAATTGCCTGTCTTCCAACTAAGATGGGTTTGTTCCGCCTTTACGGCTTGGAAGGGCTCCGGTCCGTCCGGGAGCTCCTGATACCAGGAGAGGAGGTGGGGCAATGACTAAACGAGTCAAACTCGCGTCAAGCAGAATGCAAGACGCCGCGCAACGCTTACTGCTCGTCAAGCAGATCGTAGGCGTATGCACGGCGTTCGTTGTTCTTGCAAAGACGCTGTTTGGCTGGCCTAGCTAGCCTCACAGCAGGTGGTGGTCCAGTTCGCAGCTGGGCCATCACTTGTTTAAGCCACGATTTTGGGTACGCCAGCATACGCTAACTTGCGTTCGCTTACGCGGATGTAGCCCGTCGTGACTTCCATAGACTATCCCAAACCTAGGTTACGGAACACACTGCACGTGTAACTTCTAGGAACTTTTTCTATGGACTTCCATAAAAAAGGAATCCGTTTTTCAGGTTTGCTTCGTATTCAGAAGCCACGAGAGAAGCTTTTCGATAGCACTCCTAGAGAAGACTAACTAGATAGCTAGACGAACTTCTAAGACTTCTGGATAAGACTTCTAGGAGCACAGGAGGGACACGCTGCTGGTCTTAGCTCGTGTATTCAATCCCTGGATTGGAAGCGCCTAATCCTCGCTATTGCAGCTTCTGCAGCTGCGCGGTCCTTTGCCCGCTTCGACTCTTCGGCTGCCCTTATCCGCGCTTTGGCTCTAAGCCCTTTGGCCACGTATATCCACATGCCCAGGGCGGCAGCCACCACCAGGATGACCAGGACAGTTATGGCGACAGGGTTCCCCTGCCACAGTGCTCCAAGGAATCCAGCGACCAGGAAGAACAGCAGGACGGGACCGATCAGCTGTTGCTTTTGCCGGGTAGTCAGGAGCGCCATGGCAGAGACTCTAGCCGCAGATCAGTCCCTAAGCGGCGGGTATTCCCCATCAACGGTGGCCAGGGTTTCCATCCAGCAGGTGGCGTCTATGGCGGCGTCCAAAGCTCCGAATGCCTCGGCGAGGGCTTCGCGGGAGTCGTGCCGGCTGTTCAGGTCGTCCCTGCTCATGACGATTCGGCCGGCGTCGGCGAGCTGTGCCAGCTGGTGGCGCAGCGTCTTCAACTGCTCGTAGATGTCGGAGGCGTTCCTGGTTTCCATGGGCTGATCCTTTCAGAACAGGGTGTCGGGCTCGCGGGAGAGGTCGGCCCCTGGGTCGAGCATGCCCGTCCCATCGTGCAGCAGGTGGACGACGTCCAGGCCATGGGCTTGGAATGCGGGGGCCAGCATTGTCTTCCTGTGGCAGTCCTTAGGTTGGCTCTCCGAGCACAGGAGGGCGATGGTGCGTTTGGATGCCAGTTCTGCCAGCTCCTGGACAGTGGCCTCAAACCGCACGTTCTCATCCAGGCCACCCAGGTTCGCGCCTTTCCACTGATACTCGATATCCCAGGTCGACAGGCTGTGTGCCAGCTCCTTGCGGGAGTATTGCGGGTTCCAGCGGCTGTACGGGCGGCTCCTGACGTCGATAACCAGGGTAATTTCTGCGGCATCCAGGACGTGCCGGAACAGCTGCAGGGAGGCAGTTCCGTGGCCGACGGTGTAGATGGTGGTCATGCGCTGAGGTACTTGTACACGGTGGACCGGGAGACTCCGAGGGTCTTTGCAATGTCGGGCACGTCGACGTCTTTGGAGCGGAGCTGCTTCGCTTTGGCAATTGCTGCGGTGTCCAGGGCTTTGGGCCGGCCACCTACCCTGCCTTTGGCCCTGGCGGCTGCCAGGCCCGAGTGGATGCGTTCCTTCGTCAGGTCGCGTTCCAGCTGCGCGGTCGCGGCCATGATGGTGAGCAGGAGCTTGCCAGTGGCGGAACCGTAATCCACCCCGCCAGTGTTCAGGCAGCGGAAGGACACCCCCATTTCCTCGAAGCGTTCCATGAGTGCCAGGAGGTGGGCGGTGTTGCGGGCGATCCGGGAAAGCTCGGTGACGACGACCTCGTCGCCTGGGCGCAGGAAGGTGAGCATCTTGTCCAGCTCGGGGCGGCTGGCCGAGGCTCCGCTGAAGCCGGTGTCCGCGTAGATCGAATCGACCCCTGCCGCCTGCAGGTCCGCGAGCTGGCGGTCAACGCTCTGGCTGTCGGTGCTGACCCTGGCATATCCGATGCTGCTCATCTCATTCCCTGGCCCTTTCCTGGTGTCCGTAATTGATGGGTGGTGATGGGTACAGTCTATCAGGTTTCCGGACTAGTTTACGGACAAGAGTGACGTGGGAAGACGCGGCTTTTAGGCTTGTATTTTCGCGGACTTTTTGGACCGTAAATGAGATGTTTTACGGACAGATGCCTGGGGCTGTCATGACGGCTGTCAACAAGGAAGGCAGGGCCTCCGGGGGAACCACCACGAACCCAAGAAGCCCTGCCTGTTGCCGCCTAGCCCGGCGACCTTGCCCACCATCTCTGCCCCTCAGCGAGATGGAGGTGAAGCCCCCTCTAAGGCTCAGAGAGAGGGGGCTTCGGTTCCCTGCCGGGGGAAGGAAGTGACAGTTCGTAACCCCGGCAGGGAAGTCTATGGTTCGGGGACTGGTGTCCCGTCGGTGTTGGGCGGGATGGCGTTGCCCAAGTCGCGACCCTCGATGCCGTGCAGGCCGCGGTGCTTTGTGTGGTGCTTTACCTGGTTCAGGATCCCGATGACCCATTCCAGCTTCGGCTGGTGCTCGAACTGCCGGCCGCCGACGTGGGTGATCTGCCGGTAGCCGCGGGACTGCTGCACGATGGCGGGGTCAGCGCCGTGTTGGATCAGGGCGGTGGCTGCTTCTTCATGGAGTTCCTGGTCTTCCTCGACGGCATCGAGCAGCTCCACGATGGCGCGGAACGCGGCGGTCTGGAGGTCGTTCAGGTGTTCCCGGGATTCGGCGAGTTCTTCGCCCAGCGGGCCTTCCAGGGCTTCGCGGGCTTCCTGTTCAGCCTTGGCCATCTCCGCGAGCATGCGTTCCCGTTCGCCTTCCTCGGCGATCCTGGCAAGCTCCACGGCTTCCCTGGCAAGGGTGACTTCCGCGGGTTCGATCTCCTTGCCGGCACGGACGTCGGCCAGGAGCTTCTTCAGCTCTGCCTCCGCCTTTTGCAGCGGCCTGATCAGTGAGTGGCCGAGCTTTTCCTCCAGCTCCTTGATGTGTTCGGCGCGGGTCGTGGGGCTGGTCATGGCGTAGTGGCCGCAGGCCAGCCGGGACAGGTGAACCGGGGTGTTGGTGTCGTTGACCAGCTTCACCATGCCTGGGGCGTCCGGGACGCGAGTCAAGA
>NZ_JBFRDA010000036.1:0-7971 GCF_052113345.1 Pseudarthrobacter sp. YAF2
GCCATCGCGGCCGCGGCATCCTTGAGCCGCTCCCCGTTCACACCGTTCAACACCACTGTTGCGCCGGCATCGGCCAGCGCCCGGGCCAACGCGCTGCCAATCCCCCGACTCGAACCCGTCACCAACGCAACCCGGCCCGACAAATCAAAAAGAGAACTCATTGTGCAACTGTTCCTTCCACCGCGGCCGCGGCACTGTGGCTGAGGTGGGAGATGGTTTGGCGCACCACTGCGAGGTCCTGGTCGCCGAGGCCCTGCCGCTTCAGTTCGGCGTAAAGCTCGGTGGCGGCCGTGGCGATGGGTACTGCCGTCCCCGCCGCACGGGCTGCGTCCAGCACGAAGGAAAGGTCCTTGTGCATGAATTTTGCCGGGCCGGTGGGGGTGTAGTCCTTGCTGACCAGGCGCGGGCCGACGACATCCAGGACCCTGCTGCCGGCCAAACCGCCGGACAGGACGTCGAACAGCGCCGCCGGGTCGAGCCCGGAACGCTCGGCCAGTTCGGCAGCTTCGGCGAGTGCCGCCGTCGTTGTCCCCACCACCAGCTGGTTGCACGCCTTGGCGAGTGACCCTGCGCCCAGGGGGCCAATGTGGCGGACGGTGGTGCCCATAGTGTGCAGGAGTGGCTCCACCCTGCCGAATGGGGCGTCCTCTCCGCCGGCCATGATGGCGAGGGTGCCGTCAGCGGCGCCCTTGGTGCCGCCGCTGACCGGGGCATCGACAACTTGGGCGCGGCCGCCGCTGAGTTCAGTGACACGCCGCCCGAAAGCCCGGACGGCAGTGGGTGAGACACTGCTCATGACCAGCAAGACGGTGCCGGGCGCGGGCGGCTGGTTTTTCCAGCCGGCCAGCAGCCCGGCAGCGGCCTCCTCTATCTGGGGCAGGTCCGGCAGCATGAAAACTATGACGGGAAGGTGGCCCAGCTCCTCCACCCGCGGTGCAACTGTTCCGCCAAGGTCCTGCAGACGGGCCGCCGCAGCGGGTGAGCGGTTCCAGCCCGTGACCTGCCAGCCTTTGCGGAGGGCGTTCGCCGCCATCAGTCCGCCCATTAATCCCAGGCCCGCAAAGCCTGCGCGTTTGTCGTCCATGACCCAAGCCTCACGTCGTCGTGCAAAAGAATTGTTCAATATCCTAGCCATAATTCAGTATGATGAACACTATGACTTCTACAATTACCGTGGCCGTTGCCGTGCCGCTCGAAGCTGAGCTGGTGGACCGCATCAGGGCAGTGGACCCGTCCGTCACCGTCCTGTACGAGCCCGACCTCCTCCCGCCGGAGCGGTTCCCGGCAGACCATGCCGGAGATCCGGAATTCCGGCGGACCCCGGAACAGGAGGAACGCTACTGGTCGATGCTGAACAGCGCGCAGGTCCTCTACGGGTTCCCCAACGAAAGTCCGACGGGGCTGGCCCGGATCGCCACCGACAACGAACACCTGCAATGGGTGCACGCCATGGCAGCCGGCGCGGGCGGAGCGGTAAAAGCTTCAGGCCTGGACCGGCAGGTCCTGCAAAAGTTCAAGGTGACAACATCCGCCGGTGTGCACGCCCTTCCCCTGGCGGAGTTCGCGGCAATGGGCATCCTGAACGGGTTCAAGCGCACCGCCGAACTGGGGCTCGACAAGCAGGCCAGAAACTGGCCTGCACTCCGGACCCCCACGCGGCTGGTCAGCGGTTCCCGGCTGGTCATTGCCGGACTTGGCGAAATCGGCCTTGAGACGGCCCGACTGGCACGTGCCCTTGGCATGGCCGTCAGCGGAACCAAGAGGACCCTGGAGCCCCTGGACGGCATCGACCAGGTGACGGGCAACGACGGCCTCGCCGGCCTCCTCGCCACCGCTGATGCCGTGGTGAACACCCTCCCTGGCACTCCGTACACGGAGAAGCTCTTCAACCGGGAAGTATTCGCTGCCATGAAGCCCGGCACCGTCTTCGTCAACGTCGGACGGGGCACCGTGGTGGATGAGGAAGCGCTGCTCGAGGCCTTGGACAACGGCCAGGTCTCCTACGCCTGCCTCGATGTCTTCGCAGTGGAGCCGCTCCCCCTCGAAAGCCCGCTCTGGAGCCACCCGAAGGTCCTGGTTTCGCCGCACACGTCCGCCTTGAGCGCCGCCGAGAACAGGCTGATCGTGGACCGTTTCTGCAGCAACCTGCGCACCTTCCTCGACGGCGGCGAACTCCCCCACCTCGTGGACACGGTCCACTTTTACTAGCCCGGCACCGGCGAAGGTGCCACGTACGGCCGCTGCATCCCCGCCCAAGGGGTTGCAGCGGCCGTACTTTTTTGTGCGGCGCGCCGCCCTGCCGACCCGTGAAGCTCAAGGCAGCATTGACCGCAGGCGTCAGGACTTCCCGGCCTCTGCTATGGCGGCAGGCCCCTTCTCCCGCTCATGCCAAACGCCCGGCCCGGATGATCCGGGCCGGGCGTCCAGGCCGTCGTCAGCTGGCGTCTTCGACGAGGACCAGGTCCCGGCCGCCGGTTTCCGGCGTGAAGAAGGTGGTGATAAACGAGATCAAAGCCAGCACGAGGGAGTACAGGGCCGGAACCAGCCAGGAGTGGTTGGTGGCTGCCAGCAGCGCCACGCCGATCATCGGGGCGAAGCCGCCGGCAAGGACGGCTGACAGTTCACGGCTCAGCGCAACCCCGGTAAAGCGGTGCTGGGAGCCAAACAGTTCCGGCAGAAGGGCACACTGCGGCCCGAGCATGGCCTGGACACCCAAGGCGATGCCCACCACCATGACCACCCAGACAAGCGTGACGCTGCCGAGGGTCACCAGGTAGAACGCCGGCAGCGCGATGACCGCCTGGAACAGGGCCCCGTAGCGGTACACAGGTACGCGGCCATAGCGGTCGGAGAGGGCTCCGAAGGCGACCACCATGACCGCCGCAAAGCCGGCCGCGATCAGCAGCCCGGTAGGGCCGATGAACTTGTCGCCGGGGAAGACACCCGCGGGCATGCTGATGAACGAAACCAGCAGGGCCGAGTAGATGGAGGAGTTACCGTTTTCACCCATGCGCAAGCCGATGCCCACCAGGACATTCTTTTTGGAATGCCGCCAGATCTGGGAGACCGGGTTCTTGACCACAGCCTTGTGTTTCTCGAGTTCCTGGAAGACCGGCGTCTCCTTGAGGCGGAGGCGGATGAAGATCGCAATGGCCACCAGGATGATGCCGGCAAGGAACGGCACGCGCCACAGCCAGCCCTGCAGGACGGATTTGTCCGCCAGCGCCATGAGGGCGAACGTCCCGGCGCCCAGGAGGGTACCCAGCTGGATGCCAACGAACGGCAAGGAGGCAAAGAAACCACGACGGCGGCGCGGCGCCACCTCGGAGATGAGCGTGGTGGCGCCCGCCTGCTCAGCGCCGGCCCCGAGCCCCTGGATGATGCGGAGGGTTACCAGGAGGACCGCGCCGAGCATTCCGGCCTGGTCAAAGGTGGGCAGGAGTCCAATGGCGAAACTGGCCACTCCCATGAGGCCGATGGTGAGGATCAGGACCATCTTGCGCCCGAACCTGTCCCCGATGTGGCCAAAGACGACGCCGCCGAACGGCCGGGCCGCAAATCCCACACCGTAGGTGGCAAAAGAGGCAATGACAGCGCCGCTCTCACCAAGTGGCGCGAAAAAGAGCGGGCCGAAGATCAGCGCGGACGCCAGGCCGTAGATATAGAAGTCGTAGTACTCCAGTGCGGAGCCCACGGAACTTGCAAGAGTTGCCCTTCGCAGCTGGTCCGCGTCGACGACGGTGCCGTCCGCGGCCTGCGGTGCATTAGTACGAGTTGTCACAAGAACTCCCTCATCACGCGCCAGGCCCCCGTTGGCCTGGCGGGTCAGCGACGGCACCCAACGTGCCGATCACTATGTTGAACAGCGTACAGCACGTTGGACGCGTGGCAAAGGGTTGAGCCGAAGGAAGTGCTCCGGGTACGGCGCTTCCCTGTTTGCCGCTAGCTCATGGGATTGCCCAGCGACCGTGCGAGTTCCTGCAATTCCTTGACCATCTGCGCTCCCTGTTCTGCCGTATACGTGGCCTTCAGCGCCGTTACAGACAGTCCCAGGCTGGGTCCGTGGGACCCCCTGGTGGGAACGGCCACTCCGAGGCAGACCACGCCCGTGGTGGATTCCTCGTCCTCAAATGCATAGCCCTGCTCCCGGATGGACCGCAGCTGGGCTTTGAGCTCGCGCCCTGTCCGCAGGGACTTCGGGGTGAGGACCGGCAACTCTGCGTCATCGGCAAACAAGGCCTCGATGTCGTGGTCGTGAAGCCTGGCGATCAAAACCTTGCCCACGGCACAGAGCGAGACCGGCATTTTGTCGCCGATGTTGGAGGTGAGCCTGACGGCCGGATGCCCCTCATAGCGTGCCAAATAGATGACGTTGGTCCCGTCCAGCATGGCGATCCGAACCGTCTCGCCGGAGAGGGTGGGTGCCTGCTCGCAGTACCGGTAGAACTCCTGGACCTCGTCCATGCGGCTGAGATAGGCCGCGCCAAGTTCAACCAGCTTGCGGCCCAAGGTGAATTCGGAGCCCTGCCTGTTGATGAGGCGGGCGTCCTCCAGCGCCAGCAGCAAGTTGGAGGTGGATGATTTCGGGATCCCCAGCTCACGGGCGAGGTCACTGAGGGTCAGCCTTCCACCCGCGGACGCCGCCAGTGCCTCCAGGACGGCAGCAGCGCGGGTAACGGCCGGCGCCGGCGAAGCGCTGGCGGGCCCGTCGGAGGAACGTGGGGTGCGGGAATCGGCCATGATTCTCCTTCAGTAGGCGCGTACGCTCGTCAGTGCTGTCCATTCAGCTGAACACAAACCATCATAGTGGCTGACGGGGCCAGGATTGGGTGCGAGCCTCCCCCCGCAAGGCAGGAAGGCCCCGCAGGACTTTTTGTTTCCGGGAGTTCACGGTATATTCATCCCAGGCCCTCCACCGCGGCATCCCCCAATAGTCGCGGTGGAGGGTTTTCCAGTGCCCCGAAGCCGACGGACGGAACGTGGCCGGTCAGGCCGCACCCGCTTCCGACTCCCTGAGCCGCCATCCGCCGCCCAGGCCGTCGCGCTGGAGATACAAGGTGGTCAGGGCGGACCGGCTGTTGTTTCCCAGCCTCACCTGCAACTGCAGGACCTCCACATCCACGCCGCTGTTGCCCTTCGGCATCCGGCGGCTGGTCTCCCACCAATTGATGCGTTCGAACCACCTCACCGGTTCGGCACCCACCGCCCATTCCCTGCCCCGGCTCAGCACCGCCGTCGGCATTCCCTCGCTGTCTGTGTGCACTATGACGTGTTCCATTCCTGCAAGGTATGGCAGGGCACTGACAATGGGAGTGGCAAGGCCGAAATACAGAAAAACCCCGCCGCCCCGCCGGAGAGGCGGGACAACGGGGTTTGTGACGGGTGGGTCCTACCGGGATCGAACCGATGACATCCACGGTGTAAACGTGGCGCTCTACCAGCTGAGCTAAAGACCCAAATAACGCGGTTTCCGGCGGTAACGCCGCAACCAACGAACATAAACTCTACCCGACGTTGGACCGCAAACGCGAATCGGCCCCAGGGCGGAAAGCTTCCCGCTAGAGCGGAGGAAGCTCAGACGCCAGGTAGCCCAACGCCTGGCTGACCCCCGCTTCCAGCTTGATGGTTGCCTTGTCATCACCGCGGGTCGTACCGCGGTTGATGATGACCACCGGCTTTGACTGCTTGGCGGCGTGCCGCACGAACCGCAGGCCGCTCATGACCGTCAGGGATGAACCGGCCACTACCAGGGCGGCTGCTTCGTCCACCATCGCATAGGACCGCTCCACCCGGTCCTTGGGCACGTTTTCACCAAAATAGACAAAATCGGGCTTCAGGGTCCCGCCGCAGGCAGGGCAAACGGCCACCACGAAGCTGTGGATGAGCGCCTGGTCCTCAACCGTGGCGTCAGCGTCGGGCGCCATTTCGACGAGTCCGGAAGCCGCCGCCCGCTCCAGGAAGCCGGGGTTGAGTTCCTCGAAGACACCGGCCAGGAGGCGGCGGGTGTAGGTCCGCCCGCAGTCCAGGCAGATCACTTGGTCGTACCGGCCGTGGAGATCGACGACGTTGGAACTGCCGGCGTCCTGGTGCAGCCGGTCGACGTTCTGGGTAATCAGTCCGGTGAGGTAACCGCGCCGTTCAAGTTCAGCCGCTGAATAGTGGCCTTGGTTCGGATCAGCATGCCGCATATGGGACCAGCCGATGTGGTTCCTGGCCCAGTAACGCCGCCGGTTGGCGGCGTCGCGGACAAACTCCTGGTACGTCATGGGCGAACGTGGCGGCGAGTCCGGGCCACGGTAATCGGGGATCCCGGAATCCGTGCTGAGCCCGGCGCCGGTCAGCAGGGCAAAACGTACGCCCGCCAGCAGGTCACGGATCCGGACCAACACCTCAAGGTCCTCGCCGGAGGGCGGGGCCGGGGCCACCGGCGGCCTGCTGGCAAAGCCCGTCAGGCCTGTCCCCCGCCGCTGATCTGCCATGCTGCCTCAGGCCCGCTTCAAATCCGCCAAAGCTGCGCGGTACTCGCCGAAGTCGCGGGCTTGGCCCCTCGGGTTGACCACGCTGTACCGGACCTTGCCGTCGGCATCGACGATGAAGGTGGCCCGCTTGGCCATGCCGCTGCCGGCATCGAACACGCCGTAGGCGTTGGCCACGCCCCCGTGCGGCCAGAAATCGGCCAGCAGGTCGAATCCGTACCCTTCCTGGGCCGCGTATGCCCGGAGGCTGAACTTGCTGTCAACGGACACTCCCAGGACCACGGCATTCGAATCCTCGAACGTGGCCAGGTTGTCCCTTATCTCGCACAGCTCGCCGGTGCAGATCCCCGAGAACGCAAACGGGTAGAACACCAGCACCACGTTCTGTCCGCGGAATGACGAGAGGCGAACCGGCTCACCGTACTGGTTGGCCAGCTCAAAGTCGGGCGCGGTTGTGCCCACTGCGGGAACAACTGCGGAAGCGGCCTCAACCGCTGCCGTCATTTGTTCTTCCTGCTGACAAGGCGCGCGGCGCTCCAGTCCTTGGAGACACCGGCAGAGGTGGTGACGTGCAGGCCGGCGGTGGGCGCCGCTTCCTGGATGTCCGCCGGCGAAACGTAACCGTCCCTGCCCGATTTGGGGGTCAGGACCCACACGACTCCGTTTTCGCTCAGGGTAGTGAGCGAATCCATCAGGCTGTCTACCAAGTCTCCGTCGCCGTCACGCCACCAGAGGATGACAGCGTCCGCCACGTCGTGGTCGTCCTCATCCAGCAGCTCTGAACCGGTGAGGTCTTCAATATCGTCACGTAAGTCGAAATCGACGTCGTCGTCGTAACCGAACTCCTGAATCAGATCCCCATTTTTGAAACCCAATTTTTCCGCCACATTTACCGAAGTGGCGGCGTCGGCCTCGCTCACGTGTTCCTCCAATACGTCATACATGCGTTGTGCATAGTGATTTCCATTACTCCCAAGCCAACACCCTTTGTGCCTGCGCTTCAAGCTGCCTCCCCCGGGATTGCGCATATTCTGCGTCACATCCCGTTGCGGCGGTGCCCTGGCAAGGGCTTTTGGCCACACAACCAGTATGACGAACGAAATACAACAGCAGCGACCGGACCGCAGCTACGCATCGTGTTGCCGTCAGGGCTAGAGTGTCTGATGACAACTATGCCCGCGGGACGACACCCCTGTGACTCCGGGCAGGCATAGGAGCGCTAGGAAGCTGCCCGGCACACATGACCGGGCTGTTGTAACCGATACGTCGCACACGGCGTATATACGCCGGGCAGTCACCCTGCCTGGCCTGAGTGCGCCGATTCATGCGCGCAAAGAGAGGTTGGACGTGGCTGCAGGAGAAGATACCTCCCATATCCTCAGCGGGTTGACTAACCAGCTGCCTGATCGTGATCCGGAAGAGACTGCCGAGTGGGTTGAGTCCCTGGATGCGTTGATCAGGGAACAGGGCACCGAGCGTGCCCAATACATCATGC
>NZ_JBFRDA010000037.1:0-6461 GCF_052113345.1 Pseudarthrobacter sp. YAF2
ATATTCGCCGGCGACACCTGATTCAACGTCGAACCAGTCGCATCATCAACAAACACCTCACCGGCATGCTGCAACACATCAAACGTCGTCGACGCCGGCGTCACCGCACCATCCAACACCCGCGAAGGATAATTAAGGCGCCCCACAGCGTTCTTGGTCTTGGACACCACCCAGACGCCACCATCATTCAACTCAACCTCAGTGGTCTTAAACCCCGGATACAACACCGCACCCGTCACCACCACCGCCACCACCACACCAAACGCAGTACCGGCGGCGGCCTTCTTATGTCGCTTTTTCAGCCCAAGCTTCCCCAGCAGAGTTGTCACAGCGTTACTTTTCCCTCAGATTGTGTTGCCGGATACCGGCCTGTTCGCGGGACAGGCAGCAGGCTTTCTTTCCCCGCGCCAAGACTACCGAAGCCCCGCAAGACCCCGCGATGGGGACCTCTATCCCCTGCCGGGCACCGGCCGGGACCGTTGCCCGGTGCCCGGCGGCTATGGCGTTGCTCCTGTCGGGAAGGTGCACAGCGGCACTCCGCTCTGCGCCGGCGAGCCCAGCGTGGTGTGCAGCGACTGGATCCAGCGGGTGGCGTTCGGTGAGCCGCGCATGATGTAGTACCACTGGCCGTCCCCGCTGTAGGTGGTGCCGTGCGGCTTCCAGCACATGACATCGAAGGTGTCCAGGTGCGACATCCACGGCCGGTCGTACCCGCCCTTCCCGTCACAGGTGAAGTTCTGCGGATCGTAGGAGGTGGCGCCGGGCAGGTCGGTGCAGCTGCGATCCATCCCGCTGGCCAGCCTGGTGGTCCAGCGGGTCTTGGCCGCGCCGGACTGGGCAGATGCCGAGGCGAGGGGCCCGCCGGTGCCGCGTGAATTGACCGTCTGCACGTCGATCGAATGCCGCTCGTTGAAGCCGGCGGTGTTGATGGTGCGGCTGCCGGAGGCTGCCACCCGTTCCCAGCCCCCGCCGTCGATCCTGATCTGGGTGTAGGCGATGTCGTAGCTGCCTGCTGCCGGGGACGCCCAGCTCAGGGTCAGGTTCTTCTGGTTCTCGGCGCCGTCCTGCCCGGCGGCCGACGGAGTTCCCGGCGCACCGTACGGGTTGGCGGTGGCCGGAGTGCTGGCGTCGGAACTGGGGGCCACCGAAGAGTTGGCGATCACGGTGATGGCCGTGGAACTGCCGTTGGCGAATCCACCGACGGTCTGCCCGGGCCTGATCGGCCCCGACTGTCCCGTGCTGGCCCGGTAGGTGTAACTGACTTCGGCGTACGTTGAGCCGTTGCGTTCGGCGGCGGTGAGCTCGCGGAAGTTGATGGTGACGGAGCGGCCGGCACCGCCGGTGTTGGCCTCCGTGGCGCTTACGCCGGAGACCTGTGCGAGCTTGCCCGTGGCGCGGCGGGGAGCGGACGCCGCACTGACCGCGCCCTTGCCGGCCTTGTTCTCTGCCTGCACGGTAAAGGTGTACGACGCTTCGGAATTGTTGGCGGTGAAGTTGGCCGTCCGGACGGTGCCGGCCACCATCTGGGTTTGGGCCGCCCCGCCGCCACCGCTCATGGTGACGTAGTAGTTCCTGATGGCGTCACCGTTGGTGTTTGGCTCGTTCCAGTCCACCTTGAGCTGGTTGGACGTTCCCACCGAGGAGGCCACGGACGACGTCGGAGCGGCGGGTGCCGCGGGAACACCGGCAGGGTTGTCCTCGGCAGAGTAGGGGCTCCAGTCTGAGGGGCCGAGTTCGTTGACTGCCTGGGCGCGCACCTTGTAACGCACGCCGTTGGTGAGTCCGGGCCAGGTGTAGCTCAGCCCGGTCACGCCGTTCTTGACCGCTGCCCCGTTCGCGGGCGGCGGCGAGATCTCCAGGTTGTAGTTCTTGACGGCCGAGCCTTCCGTCTTGGCTGCCGGCCAGGTGATTTCCATGTTCTTGTCGCCGGCCTTGACGGCGGGGGCGTCCGGCGGCGACGGCTTTTCGTCGGGCCTGATCTCGTTGGAGGCCGGCGACGGATCGGATTCGTTGACCTCGTTCGTGGCGGTAACGGTAAAGACATACTTGACGTCGTTGGTCAGGCCGGTCAGCGTGCAGGTAGTAGTGGCACACTCCTGGCTGAAGCCGCTGGCGGAGTGCACGGTGTATTTGGTGATGGCTGCGCCGTTGTCCGACGGCGGTGTCCACTTGAGCACGGCCGTCCGGCTCCGGACATCCGTTGCAGAAGGCGCAGAGGGCGCGTCGGGCCGGTCGCGGACGGTGAGCCGGACCCGGCCGTCGGTCTGCCGGGACACGTCCCCGGTCTTGTCCATGATGGTGTACCGCACCACCATCACGCCTTTGAACCCGCTCGCCGGGGTGACCGTGATCGAGTCCCCCGACACGGCAGGCTGCCCTGCGGCCGAGCCGGTCTCCACGGTGGCGGAGGTGATCCGGAGGGGCGTCTCCGGGAAGGGGTTGAAGTCGTTGGCGAGGACGTTGACGGTCTCGGACTTGCCGGCGTTCGCCTTGTCCACCACGTCCTCGTTGGCCGTGGGCAGCGGCCGGTTGGAGGCGACCACTGTGGCGGTGATGGTGGCGCGGACCGGATCTGAGCGGCCGTCGGTGACCTTGAGCGGGATGCTGCCCTTCCAGCCGGCGGCCCGGGCCGAATCAGGAGTCACCTTAAGGGTTGCCTTGTCCACGGTTGCGTTGAAGCCCTCGGGCAGGGAGCCGTCGAGTTCGAACTTGAGCTTGTCCTGGTCGCCGGCGTCCACATCCTTGGCCAGGTTGCCGAGGTCCAGGCTGGCCGACTCGCCGGCGGGAACGTCGAGGGTGGCGCCGCTGAAGGTGGGCGGATGGTTGGCGTTGGGGTCCGGGATGACCTTGGTGATGATGCTCAGCGTGGACTTGAGGCCGGCGGGGTCGTCCGGTCCTGTGCCGTCAGTCACTTCGAAGGTGATGGAGCCGGGACCCACGTAGTCCTTGAGGGCGGCGTAACGCAGGGCATTGCCGTTTCCGGCCACCACGTTGTCCGGTTCTGCGCCCAGGACGCGGACCTTGTCCACCTGGGTGATCCGGGGCGTGCGGCCTTCCCGCACCCGGACGTAATCCGCCAGGTTGAGGGTGATTTCCTTGCCTGACATGACCTCTACGGGTTCGGTCTTGGCCAGGGTGGGATGTTGCTCGCCCTGTCCGGGAACCCAGATGACCGCCGTCGCGCTTTGGCCGTCAACGTCGGTGACGGTGTAGGGCACCAGCTGGTCTGCCGGCCCCAGCGTGACGCGCACGGTGCCCTCGCCGGTGACGCGGGCGTTGGGGTTGCCGTCAGGCAGGCCGATCTTGAGTTCGGACGCCACGCCGTCGGGGTCTGAATCGTTCTTGAGGACCGGCACGTCGACGGCGGACTTGCCCAGCGTCTCGGCCTGGGTGACCACATCGTCCTTGGCTACCGGGGCCTTCAGCGCGGCGTCGGGGCTGACTTTCACCCGGATCACGGCACCGGCCTGGGCTTTCTTATCGTCCTGGATCTTGTAGCTGACGCTTTCGTTACCGGCGGCGTTCGGGGCCGTGAGCAGCACCTTGCCGCCTTCGGCTGCCTCCACGCCGAGGTCCGGGCGCGCTTCGAAACCGTTGGACACCAAGGTGATCGGGTCACCATCAGGGTCTGAATCGTTGGTGAGGGCGTCGACGGCGATCTTCCGTCCCGGGCGGACGTCCACGGCGTCGTCAACGGCAATGGGCTTCTGGTTGGTGGCTTCCGCCGGTGCGATGCCGACGATCACGGTGCCGGTGTTCTCCGCCCCGATGCGGTCCCGGACCCGGTAGGTGAACGTGTCTGTGCCTGCCGCGTTGCCCGCTGCGGTGAATTCGAGGTAGCCGTCCTTGACCACGGCCGTGCCCATGGCAGGGGCCTTGTCCACCCCGGTCAGCTGGACCGAGTCGCCGTCGCTGTCCACGCCGTCGAGCGGTACCGGGATGCGGACGGTCATGCCCGCCACAACCCGGGCGGTGAGGTTCTTCGGTTCGGGCCGGGTGTTGAGCTGGTCGTCGCGGGCCCGGATACGGATGGTGACCTGCTGGGAGTCGGACTGGCCTGATTCGTTGGTGACCTTGTAGATCGCGTACACGGTCTTGGGCACGTCTCCGGCGATGAACCGCACCGCTCCGCCGGCCGTGAAGATGCGCCCGTCTGCTGGGTCCGGCTGCTGGGCCAGCTGCGGTTCAAGGGTGAGCGTGCCGCCGTTGGGATCGGTGTCGTTGGCCAGCACTGGGATGGTGACGACGTCGCCCGCGCGGACGGTGGCCTCGTCCGGTTTGGCCTGGGGGGCCTGCAGTTTGGCCGGGGCGGGGACCACCAGCACGGCGATCTCGCCGGTGGCGGAGGCTTTGCCGTTGGAGATGGTGTATTTGACGGTGAGCTGGCCCTGGGCACGGATATCGGTGATCCGGACAACGGAGTGGTCCAGCACGGAGACGCTGATGGGCAGGCCGTCCGCAGCCGTCACGGACTGGACCACCAGCACGCCGCCGGAGGGGTCGGAGTCATTGCCGAGGACATCCACCAGCACGTTGCCGCCGCTGGGCAGCAGCGCAGTGTCGCGCACGGCCACGGGGGCGCCGTCGCCGCTGCCGGGCACGACGTCGATACGCACCAGTTGCTGGGCGCTGGCGGGTCCGTTGGTGGCCAGGTAAGTAACGTAGTGCGCGCCCTCGGCGGTGGAATTGAACGTGAAGGTTTGCTGGTCGGCCCCCATGGTGGCGGTGGAGTTGCCGTCCGGGGTGACCTGGGCCAGGCGCAGCGCGCCGCCTTGCGGGTCTGAGTCGTTCTTCAGCGGCGCGATCACCGTGTCCACCCCAGCCACGGCCACCACGTGGTCCGCGTTGGCGATCGGCGGCAGCGCTCCGGGCGCCCGGACGTCGACGGTGACCTTGCCCTCGGTGGTGGACCGGCCATCGGAAACGGTCACGGTGACGGTTTTGCGTCCCGGTTCCGCCCCGGAATCCTGGAAGCTGAGCAGGCCGTCGGGCCGGATGCGGACCTGGTCGCGGGGGTCGCTGCCGGTGGCGCCGACGACGAAGAGGTCGTCGCCGTCAGGGTCGATCCAGTCGGGAAGGATATTTTGGCTGACTACCTTGCCTGCCTGCACCACCAGGGTGGTGTTGCGGTTGGGCTTTTGCCGGGGCGCCGAATTCTCCCCTGGCGGGACGATGTTGAGCGTGACATCGGCGGAGGCTGAGAGTCCGCGGCCGTCGTCGCCCGTGTATTTGAACGTCTCAGAGCCGGTCTTGTCGGCACCGACACTGACCTGGAACCCGGTGGCGCCGTAGATCGGCGCGAGCAGGCCTGACTTCAGGGGGTCGGGCGTGCGGACGGTCAGGACGTCGCCGTCGGGGTCGGAGTCGTTGTCCAGCACGGGAAGGACTGTGGTCTTTCCGGCGCGCACGCCGAAGGTGTCCGGTTTGGCCACGGGGGCGCTGTTGGGTTTGGTGCGGTCCGGCAGGACGGTCTGCTGCACCTCATCGGCGGAGTCCTTGTCGGCGTCGTCCGAGGTCTGTTGCGGCGGGATGACGTCGTCCCAGTTGTTGACCAGCTGCATGTTCTGGTTCACCAGCCACACATTGCCCGAGTTCACATCATTCAGGACCACCAGGTCCCGGTTCACCCGGAAAACATACGACGGCGACGCACTCGCCTTGGGCACCGGAACATTCTTGTCATCGGCATCATTGGTGCAATCACGAACATATTTGTTCGCCCCCGACCACGCCGCATGCACACACCCGCCCAACTGCACCGGAGCAGCAGGCACACCCTCGCCATCAAACGACACCGTCTTCGCCGCCGCCCCATCAAGAGGCTGCTTCAACAACRCCTTCCGCGTCGCAACAGCCACAAAATCACTGCCCGGCCCCGCCTGCTGCAACTTCGCATCCCGCGCATTCTCCAACACCAACCGCTTACCACCAGGCAAAAACAGGTTCCCCGCCGCAGCATCCAACACCACCGGCTTATCCCCCACCACCGTCATCTGCAGATCCCCGGCACCCTTAAGCCCATCCCAMGYACCGGACTCCGAGGACGTCACCACACCATCGGCATCCACCCCCGTCACCGACACCACCCCGGTCTTCGGATCCGCCGAATAAATCCGGTCATCAGCCCCGACCGCAGAAACAATCCCCTCGGAACCCACCAAAACAGGCTCCGACGCCTCCTCATCAAAACCATTCACCGTCGACGGAGASACCGCCCACACCTTGCCCGACSCCGGATCCGTSACCGAAATCGTCCGCGCCCCAAAACTCACCGCAGCAGAGCCCGGCAACYGCTTRTCCCCGCCAAGACGCATATTCGCCGGCGACACCTGATTCAACGTCGAACCAGTCGCATCATCAACAAACACCTCACCGGCATGCTGCAACACATCAAACGTCGTCGACGCCGGCGTCACCGCACCATCCAACACCCGCGAAGGATAATTAAGGCGCCCCACAGC
>NZ_JBFRDA010000038.1:0-5444 GCF_052113345.1 Pseudarthrobacter sp. YAF2
RGCATCACGTCCGCGATACCCAGCCCGGTCACCGCGCAATGTTCCAGGAGTTCCGCGGCGGTCCGGAACGGCAACGGGAGCTCCTTCTTGGACTCCTCCAGTTCCTGCTGCGCCGCGTCCTCCTCACCCTCCCGGACGATGAACCCGCCACCGACCGAGAAGAACGTCGCCGCATGCACCACCGCACCCGCGGCGTCCGTGACGGTGAACGTCATCCCGTTCGTGTGCCGCGGCAACACCGTCAACGGCCGCAACACCATATCCGCCACCCCATACGGCAGCGGGACGGCGCCGGCGAGGTTCAAGGTCCCGGTCTCCGCGATCGCGGCCAGCCGCTCCTCCACCTCCGCAGGCAGGATCAACTCCGGATGAAACCCCTCCAACCCCAACAAGATCGCGGTCATCGTCCCATGCCCATGCCCCGTCGCCGCCAACGACCCATACAAATCCACCCGCAACTCCGCCACCCCAGCCAGCACACCCGAAGCCCTCAACTCCTCCGCAAAAACAGCAGCAGCCCGCATCGGCCCCACAGTATGAGAACTGGAAGGCCCAATCCCGATCGAAAACAGATCAAAAACGCCAACAGCCATGCGATTGGTTCCTAACTAAAACGAGGTGGTTGAGATGGAGCGGGCAGGACATCCTCTGCATGCTCGGTCGCGAAGACGCCCGCTGCGCGGACGTGACGCCGTGGCCCGGTTGGGTGCGCCTGGCCGAATTCCTCCGCGTGCTCGGTCGCGAAGACGCCCGCTGAGCGGACGTGACGCTCCCTTAGACGCACGTCTCCGGAATCCGCCCAGTCGCCAACGCCCGTCACCAAAGCGACAGGGCAAGCAGCCAATAAACCCCACGACCCGGGATGGGCGGAAGAAAAACAACACGCTCCGCTCCCACGCGTATCCGGCAGCGCACTCACGCCTGTGCCCAAGGTGCCGTGCCCCCGCCCCTGTGGGAGCGGTATCCGGAAGCGTGCGTCTAAGGGAGCGTCACGTCCGCTCAGCGGGCGTCTTCGCGACCGAGCACGCGGAGGATGCCGGTCCCACCGGGCAAAGGTGAGCACAGGATTTACGACAGTGGTGCGATGCTTGGGTAAAGGGGGTGGGCTTTGGCGAGTGCCTCCACGCGGTGACGCAGGCCGGAAAGGTCTGCGTCGGCGTCGGCAATTAATGCCTCGGCGATGATGTCTGCAACCTCGAGGAAGGCGTCCTCGCCGAACCCGCGGGTGGCAAGGGCCGGGGTGCCGATGCGCAGGCCGGAGGTGACCATCGGCGGGCGGGGGTCGAAGGGGACGGCGTTGCGGTTGACGGTGATGTCGATCGCGGCGAGCCGGTCCTCGGCTTGCTGGCCGTTGAGGTCGCAGTCGCGGAGGTCAACGAGGACCAGGTGCACGTCCGTGCCGCCGGAGACCACGCTGATTCCCTTGGCGGCGACGTCCGGCTGGACCAGGCGCTCGGCCAGGATCCGGGCGCCGGCCAGGACGCGTTCCTGGCGTTCACGGAACTCTTCGCTGGCGGCGATTTTGAATGCCACGGCCTTGCCGGCGATGACGTGCTCCAGTGGGCCGCCCTGCTGGCCGGGGAACACTGCCGAGTTGATCTTCTTGGCGATGTCGGCGTCGTTGGAGAGGATGATGCCACCACGCGGACCGGCGAGGGTCTTGTGCGTGGTGGAGGTGGTGACGTGCGCGTGCGGCACCGGCGACGGGTGCAGGCCCGCCGCCACGAGCCCGGCGAAGTGCGCCATGTCCACCATCAGGTAGGCGCCCACGGAGTCGGCGATGCGGCGGAACTCGGCGAAGTCCAACTGCCGCGCGTACGCGGACCAGCCGGCGACGATCAGCTGCGGCTTGTGCTCCCGGGCCAGGCGCTCCACCTCGGCCATGTCTACGGTGTGCGTGTCCTCGCGGACGCCGTACGGAACCACGTTGTAGAGCTTGCCGGAGAAGTTGATCCGCATGCCGTGGGTGAGGTGGCCGCCGTGGGCCAGGTTCAGGCCCATGATGGTGTCGCCGGGCTTGATCAGCGCGTGCATCACCGAGGCGTTGGCCTGGGCACCGGAGTGCGGCTGCACATTGGCGTATTCCGCGCCGAACAGGTCCTTGAGCCGGTCGATCGCGAGCTGTTCGATGACGTCGACGTGCTCACAGCCGCCGTAGTAGCGCTTGCCCGGGTAGCCCTCCGCGTATTTGTTGGTCAGGACAGAGCCCTGCGCCTGCATAACAGCCGCTGCGGTGTGGTTTTCGGAGGCGATCATTTCCAGCCCGTCGCGCTGGCGGCCCAGTTCGTCGTCGATCTTTGCTGCGATCTCCGGGTCCAGGGCGGCGAGGTCGGCGTTCAGGCTGGGGGAGACTACCTGCTCAAAGGCGACGGTCCCCACGGAAGCAGCCCCGCTCACAGCTCGCCGCCGTTTGCTGCTGCGTATTCCTCGGCGGACATGAGGGGACCTTCTTCGGTGACGGCAACCTTGAAGAGCCAGCCGGCACCGTAGGGATCGCTGTTGATCAGGGCGGGGTCCGAGACCACGCCGTCGTTGATCTCGGTGACCTCGCCGGTCACGGGGGCGTAGACGTCGGAGACGGACTTGGTGGATTCCACCTCGCCGCAGGTTTCGCCGGCCGTCACGGTGGAGCCGACCTCCGGCAGGTCAACGTACACGATGTCGCCCAGGGCATCGGCAGCCACGGCGGAAATCCCAATCCCCGTAGGACCGGCCCCGTCCACAGCAACCCATTCGTGCTCGGCGGAGTACTTCAGTTCAGAAACAACTTTGCTCATGTGATTTTCCTTGGGTTTTGATGATGAAAAGTGAGAGAGCGTCGGCCCCAAACCCACCAAAGGTGAGCGGGCGTCTAGGGCTGGCGGAGCCGGGCTTTTCGAAAGCGTGCGTCAAAGCGACGAAGGAGCAGCACGCGTGAAAAGTCCGGTCCGCCGGTCCGCCGGTCCGAAGCCAGCCACGGAGCGGCAGGAACCTACTTTTGGCGCTTGTAGAAGGGAAGACTGACTACTTCGAACCGCTCGGCCTTGCCGCGCAGGTCTACGTCGAGCTCGGTGCCGGGGGCGGCGAATTCGACGTCGACGTAGGCCATGGCGATGGGGTATCCGAGGGTGGGGGAGGGCTGGCCGGAGGTCACTTCGCCCACCAGGGTGCCGTCCTTCAGGACGGGGTAGTGGGCACGTGCGGCGCGGCGGCCGGTGCCCTTGAGGCCCACCAGCTTCTGCCCGATGGTTGACCCGACTCCGGCGGCCTTGATGGCAGCCAATGCTTCCTTGCCGACGAAGTCGCTCTCCTTCGCCAGCGACACCACGGGACCCAGGCCGGCCGCGTACGCGTTGCCGTAGCGGGAGAGTTCGTTGCCGTAGAGCGGCATGCCGGCCTCGAGGCGGAGCGAGTCGCGGCAGGCGAGCCCTGCGGGGATGAGCCCCTGGCCGGCGCCGACTTCCAGCAGGGCTTCCCACAGGCCGGGGGCGTCCTCGTTGGGAACGTAGATTTCGAAGCCGTCCTCGCCCGTGTAGCCGGTGCGGGCAACGAGCAGGTCCTGCCCGTTAATTTCCACCTCGACGGCGGCATAGTACTTCAGCCCTGTCACGAGGGAATGCTGCGCTGCCGGCACCAGTCGCAGCAGGATTGACTCCGCTGCCGGACCCTGGACGGCGATCAGTGATGTGCGGGCTGAAGCGTCCTCCACCTCCACGTCGAACCGGGCGGCACGTTCCTGCAATGCTGCCGCGACGGTAGCTGCGTTTCCTGCGTTGGGGACCACCAGGAAGACGTCGGTACCGTCCTGCGCTGCCGGGCGGCGGTAGGTGATGAGGTCGTCGATGATACCCCCGTCGGCATCGCAGATCAGCGAGTACTTCGCTTTGCCGACCGCTACTGCGGAGAGTTTCCCGGCCAGGGCGTAGTCCAGGAAGGCGGCGGCGTCGGGGCCGGTGACCCAGACTTCGCCCATGTGGGAGAGGTCGAACAGGCCGGCGGCGTTGCGGACGGCGTGGTGTTCGGCGAGCTCCGAGCTGTACTTGAGCGGCATCTGCCAGCCGCCGAAGTCCGTGAAGGAGGCCCCGGCCTGCTTGTGCTGATCATAGAGGGCGGTGTAGTTCTCAGACATGTCAGTCTTCCAATCCGGTGGTTGAGCTTGTCGAAGCCTCGAAGTCTTCAAGCGGCGGGCAGGAGCAGACCAGGTTCCGGTCCCCTGCTGCGCCGTCGATCCGGCCCACGGGCGGGAAGTACTTGTCCTGCCGGAGTGAGGGCACCGGGAAGGCGGCCTGCTCGCGCGGGTAGGCGCGGTTCCAGTCAGAGGAGACGACGGCGGCCGCGGTGTGGGGTGCGCGCCGCAGGGGTGAGTCGGTCACGGCGAAGTCGCCGTTGGCCACCTGGTCGATTTCCTTGCGGATGGTGATCATGGCTTCGATGAAGCGGTCGATCTCGGCCAGGTCCTCGGATTCGGTGGGCTCCACCATCAGCGTCCCCGCGACGGGGAAGGACAGTGTGGGGGCGTGGAAGCCGAAGTCGATGAGCCGCTTGGCCACGTCCTCAGCGGTGACGCCGGTCCTGGCGGTGAGTTCGCGCAGGTCCAGGATGCACTCGTGCGCCACCAGCCCGCCCTCACCGGTGTAGAGGACCGGGAAGTATTCGTTCAGGCGGGACGCGACATAGTTCGCTGCCAGCAGCGCTGACTTCGTGGCCTCGGTCAGGCCCTCGCCGCCCATCAGCTTCACGTACGCCCAGGAAATCGGCAGCACTCCGGCGGACCCGAAGCGGGACGCCGAAATGGCGACGCCGTGTCCGGCCTCGTGCGCGGCCTTGTTGGCATCGCCCGGCATGAACGGTGCCAGATGTGCCTTGGCGGCGACCGGGCCGACGCCGGGTCCGCCGCCGCCGTGCGGGATGCAGAATGTCTTGTGCAGGTTCAGGTGGGAGACATCGCCGCCGAACTGGCCCGGCTGCGCCAGGCCCACGAGGGCGTTGAGGTTGGCGCCGTCAACGTAGACCTGTCCGCCGGCTGCGTGAACCGCGTCGCAGACCTCGCGAACATCAGCGTCGTACACGCCGTGGGTTGAGGGGTAGGTGATCATGATGGCCGAGAGGAAGTCCTTGTGGGCCTCGATCTTGGCCTGCAGGTCAGCATGGTCAATGGTGCCGTCAGCAGCTGTGGCGACAACAACAACCTTCATCCCGGCCAGCACCGCCGAGGCGGCGTTCGTGCCGTGCGCCGAGGCGGGAATGAGGCAGACGTTGCGCTGCTGCTCTCCACGGGAGTGGTGGTAGCCGCGGATCGCCAAAAGCCCGGCGAGCTCGCCCTGGGAACCCGCGTTGGGCTGGATGGACACCTGGTCATAGCCGGTAATCTCGGCGAGGTCGGCTTCGAGGCCGGAAATCAGCTCGCGCCAACCTGCGGTCTGGGAGTCCGGGGCGAACGGGTGGATCGAGGCGAACTCCGGCCA
>NZ_JBFRDA010000039.1:0-4575 GCF_052113345.1 Pseudarthrobacter sp. YAF2
GCCCGGTCCCATTCCGAACCCGGAAGCTAAGACCCACAGCGCCGATGGTACTGCACCCGGGAGGGTGTGGGAGAGTAGGACACCGCCGGACAATCATTGGTCGAGGCCCCAACCACACGGTTGGGGCCTCCCACATTTAACACAACCACTTAGACTTACGGTCTATGACCCCCCGAAGCACAAGCCGCAACGGCAAGCGGGCCACCATCCTGGATGTCGCCGCAGCCGCCGGAGTCTCCCGGCAGACCGTAACCCGGGCCATGAACGATATGGCCGGCATCAGCCCCGATACCCGTGAGCGCGTCCAAAAGATTGCCGCAGAGCTGGGCTACACCCCCAGCCGTTTCGCCAAGGGACTGGTCCAGGGAGCCAGGGTTTCTGTGGGCCTCGCCATCCCGGACCTGACCAACCCCTACTTCCCGGCCTTTGCGTCCAGCGTGGTTGAGGCGGCTACCGGCCGCGGCTGGAATGTGGTGGTTGATGATTACGGGCACGGCACCGGCAGCGCCGTGGACTCCGCCGCCAGGCTCGCACCGCAGGTGGACGCGTTGATCGGCTACCTGGCGCCCCACGCGGACGAGGCACAGGCGCTCATGGGCCGCCGGCCCGTCGTCGCCCTTGACTCGCCAGGCGCGGGAACCGCCGGCGGCATCTCGTTCGACTATCACCACGCGGCACGGCTGGCCCTTGCCCACCTGGCCTCCCGGGGCTGCGCGAACATCGCCTTCCTGGACTCGGACCAAGGCGCGCCTGCCGGCAGCCGGAGCGCTGCAGCGGCCGCGGTGGCCCAGGAAACTGGAGTGCAGCTCACCCGGTTCCAGGCGGCACCCTCTGCTGCCGCGGCCAAGGCCGCCGTGGCCCTCCTGACCGCGGGTGGGCGGCCCGTGGATGCGATCCTCGCCTTCAATGACCTGATGGCCGCCGGTGCGTTGAAAGCGTTGCAGGCTTCCGGCAAAGCTGTCCCTCGTGACTGCGCCGTCATCGGTATGGACGGGATACCGCTCGGCGAGCTGCTCACGCCGGAGTTGACCACCCTTGCCCTTGACCTGCGCGCGGTGGGCCGCGCCGCCGTCGGCCTCCTGGAAGGACTCCTCGCAGGCACGCTCGCGGAAGGCGGCACCGGGGCCCACCTGATCCTTCGGCACCAGCTGGTTCTCCGCCAATCCGCCTAGGCCTACTCAAAAACGAAGGTAACGGATAGGCTTTAAGCGTGATCACGTGAACGTTCACGCGGCTCTATCCCAGATACTTGCAGCAAGGAAACCCATGTCACTCCACATTCCCGCCGCAACTGCCGGCGGTCAGGACCCCCACGGCGCCGCGAACTCCACCCCCAGCCTGGAACTGGGGCAGGAGGGGGTCCGGGAGCTGGCCTCGCTGGCGCCAGGAAGGGGAAGCTTGCCCCCACGCTCCTACCTGGCAACTGACGCTCCCAAGCTGTCGCTGAACGGAGACTGGCAGCTCAGGCTGAGCCCTGGAATCCGGACTGCGCCCCATGACGGGTGGCAGTACGGAACGGACCTGGCCGGCTTCGTTCCGTTGCCCGTCCCCTCCAGCTGGAGCATGCACGGCCACGGCTCCCCGGCGTACACCAATGTCCAGTTCCCCTTTGCCGTGGAACCGCCGTTCGTCCAGGAAGCCAACCCCATCGGGGACCATCTGGTGACCTTCCAAGCCGGCCCCGAGTTTCTCCCGCACGCGCTGTTGCGGTTCGACGGCATTGACTCCGCCGGGACGGTATGGCTGAACGGGGTGGAACTTGGAACCACCCGCGGCAGCAGGCTGGCCCACGAATTCGACGTGTCAGGCATCCTGGTGGAAGGCACCAACACCCTGGCGGTGCGGGTGGCCCAGTTCTCCGCCGCCAGCTACGTGGAGGACCAGGACATGTGGTGGCTCCCGGGGATCTTCCGGGACGTAACCCTCCAGGCGCGGCCCACGGACGGCATCGACGATCTCTTCGTCCATGCAGACTACGACCACAAGACGGGGCACGGCACGCTGCGCGTCGAGGTGACCCGGGCCGGAAAGGTGGTTGACGCCGTCGTACGCATCCCGGAACTCGGCCTGGAACTGGCCGCCGGGACTGAACAGGCTGTCCCGGGCGTCAAGCCGTGGTCAGCGGAAGAGCCGCACCTGTATGACGCCACCGTCAGCACGGCCGGCGAGACCGCCTCCGTGCAGGTGGGCTTCCGCAGCATCACTATCGAAGACGCGCAGTTCAAGGTCAACGGCCGGCGCATCCTGCTCCGCGGCGTGAACCGGCATGAGCACCACCCCCGGCTGGGCCGCGTGCTTCCGCGGGACGTGGTGGAAGCCGAACTGCGGCTGATGAAGCAGCACAACATCAATGCGATCCGTACCTCGCACTACCCGCCGCATCCGGAATTCCTGGCCCTGGCCGACCAGCTCGGATTCTACGTGGTCCTCGAATGCGACCTCGAGACGCACGGATTCGTGGGGGCCGGATGGGCGCAGAACCCCAGCGACGATCCGCAATGGGAAGAAGCCCTGGTGGACCGGATGCAGCGCACCGTGGAGCGCGACAAGAACCATCCTTCGGTCATCATGTGGTCCCTGGGCAACGAGGCGGGCACAGGCCGGAACCTTGCGGCCATGTCGCGCTGGGCCAAGGACCGTGACCCGTCGCGCCCCATCCACTACGAAGGCGACTGGTCATCGCCCGACGTGGACGTCTACTCCCGGATGTATGCCAGCCAGGCCGAGACGGCGCTGATCGGCCAAGGAATCGAACCGGCCCTCGAGAATGCCGAACTGGACGCCCGGCGCCGCGCCATGCCGTTCGTGCTCTGCGAATATGTCCATGCCATGGGCAACGGGCCCGGCGGCATGAGCGAATACCAGGAACTGTTCGAGAAGTACCCGCGGCTGATGGGCGGCTTCGTCTGGGAGTGGCTGGAACACGGCATCACCGTGCCGGACCCCGATGGCGGCGAACACTTCGCCTATGGCGGGGATTTCGGTGAAGAGATCCATGATGGAAACTTCGTCACTGACGGCCTGGTTGACGCCAACCGCAAGCCCCGCCCCGGGCTGCTGGACTTCAAGAAGGTGATTGAGCCGCTGCACATAGAGGTTGGGCAGGATTGGGCCAGCTTCGCCGTACGCAACGGCCAGGACTTTGCGGACACGTCCGCTTTCAGCTTCCAGTACAAGGTTGAGGCCGACGGCGACACCCGGCTTGAGGGGTCAGTGGCCGTTGCGCCCATAGCGCCGCAGTCCGAAACAGCTGTGGAGTTGCCGGCGGAAGTTGCCGGGTATGCGGCCGCCCTGGGATCCAGCCAGTCTGCGGTGCTGACGGTCAGCGCCGTGCTTGCCTCGGATACGGCCTGGGCCGGGGCCGGCCACGAGGTCGCATGGGGTCAGGGGGCCCGCATTGCGGCACAGGATCCTGGGCTGCCCGCGGGGGACGGAATCGAGGTCATGGACGACGAACTAAGGCTTGGTCCCGCCCGATTCAGCCGGTCCACCGGCATGCCCACGTCCATTGGTGGCCTTCCCGTCGACAAGCTGGGGCTGGTCCTGTGGTGGCCACCCACTGACAACGACCTGGGCCGGGAATGGGGGAGCATCGACGAGCGGCCGCTTGCCACCCAGTGGAAGGACGCAGGACTTGACCGCCTCCACACACGCCTGCTGGGCATCACGGCGGAACCCGCGGCCGACGGCGGCGAGCGGCTCCGCGTCAGCACGCGCGTCGGCGCCGCGGACAAGCAGTACGGCGTCCTGGTCGATTACCTGTGGACCAGCAACTCCGGCGAACTGGCCCTGCGCACCCGCGTCAAGCCCGTAGGGGATTGGGTCAACGCCGGGTTCGACGTCGAATGGGCACGGATCGGGCTGGAGCTCGTCCTGGGGACCGGGACAACCACGGTGAACTGGTTCGGGCAGGGTCCGCACCAGAGTTACCCGGACACCGGCCAGGGCGCGCGAACGGGGTGGTTCGAGTTGCCGCTTGCCGGCTTGGACGTGGACTACGTCCGGCCGCAGGAATCCGGGGCGCGTGCCGGCGTACGGCACGCGGTTCTGGAAACCGGCGGCAAGCAGCTGCATCTCTCCGGAGAACCCTTTGCCCTGACTGTCAGGCCCTATGGCCTGAATGTACTCGCGGCCGCCAGGCACCGTCCCGACCTGGTTCCCGACGGACGCAGCTACGTTTACGTTGATCACGCCCGGCGGGGTGTGGGGACTGCGGCGTGTGGACCCGGTGTCCTGGAGCCCTACCGGCTGAAGCCCCGTGACGCCGAGTTCGACGTCATCTTCCGCGTCCTCGAGTAAGGCCGCTGCGGAATGTGAGCCACCCAACATCAACCCGGACCCGCCGCGATTGGGGTGGGAGCCTGGTGTGCGCCGCCTGAAACCCCGGAAATACGCGGTTTCCGGCGGCGTGCGGAGCCCGTAATCCCTGATTTGCGGCGGGGTTGGTGGGCGTGTATTGTTTTCTGAGTCGCCGCCGCTGATGCGGAAAGATAGCGGCCAAACCCCTTCTGAATGGCCTGAAAATGGTGCGGTATGTTGCGCGCCGTGTTGGGTGGGGATCCTGGTTTGTGGAGT
>NZ_JBFRDA010000040.1:0-3987 GCF_052113345.1 Pseudarthrobacter sp. YAF2
TGGCCGGAGTTCGCCTCGATCCACCCGTTCGCCCCGGACTCCCAGACCGCAGGTTGGCGCGAGCTGATTTCCGGCCTCGAAGCCGACCTCGCCGAGATTACCGGCTATGACCAGGTGTCCATCCAGCCCAACGCGGGTTCCCAGGGCGAACTCGCCGGGCTTTTGGCGATCCGCGGCTACCACCACTCCCGTGGAGAGCAGCAGCGCAACGTCTGCCTCATTCCCGCCTCGGCGCACGGCACGAACGCCGCCTCCGCCGTCCTGGCCGGGATGAAAGTCGTGGTCGTGGCCACCGCGTCTGACGGCACGATCGACCATGCTGACCTGACGGCCAAGATCGAGACCCACAAGGACGTCCTGTCCTGCATCATGATCACCTACCCCTCAACGCACGGGGTCTTTGACGGGGACGTGCGTGAGGTCTGCGATGCGGTCCACGCCGCCGGCGGCCAGGTGTACATCGACGGTGCGAACCTGAACGCACTGGTGGGGCTTGCGCAGCCGGGCCAGTTCGGCGGGGACGTGTCCCACCTGAACCTGCACAAGACCTTCTGCATCCCGCACGGCGGCGGCGGACCCGGCGTCGGCCCGGTTGCAGCGAAGGCGCACCTGGCACCGTTTATGCCGGGCGATGCGAACAAGGCCGCGCACGAGGCAGGACACGGTGTCGCCATTTCGGCGTCCCGCTTCGGGTCCGCCGGAGTGCTTCCGATTTCGTGGGCGTACGTGAAGCTGATGGGCGGCGAGGGCCTGACCGAGGCCACGAAGTCTGCGCTGCTGGCAGCCAACTATGTCGCGTCCCGACTGGACGAGTACTTCCCGGTCCTGTACACGGGTGAAGGCGGGCTGGTGGCGCACGAGTGCATCCTGGACCTGCGCGAACTGACCGCCAGGACCGGGGTCACGGCCGAGGACGTGGCCAAGCGGCTGATCGACTTCGGCTTCCACGCCCCCACGCTGTCCTTCCCCGTCGCGGGCACGTTGATGGTGGAGCCCACGGAGTCCGAGGACCTTGCCGAGATCGACCGCTTCATCGAGGCGATGATCACCATCCGCAAGGAAATCGACCAGGTGGCCAACGGCGACTTCGCCGTGACCGACTCACCCCTGCGGCGCGCACCCCACACCGCGGCCGCCGTCGTCTCCTCCGACTGGAACCGTCCCTACCCGCGCGAGCAGGCTGCCTTCCCGGCCCACCACAAGCAGGACAAGTACTTCCCGCCCGTGGGACGCATCGACGGCGCAGCAGGGGACCGGAACCTGGTCTGCTCCTGCCCGCCGCTTGAAGACTTCGAGGCTTCGACAAGCTCAACCACCGGATTGGAAGGCTGACATGTCTGAGAACTACACCGCCCTCTATGACCAGCACAAGAAAGCCGGGGCCTCCTTCACGGACTTTGGCGGCTGGCAGATGCCGCTCAAGTACAGCTCCGAACTGGCCGAACACCACGCCGTCCGCAACGCCGCCGGCCTGTTCGACCTCTCCCACATGGGCGAAGTCTGGGTCACCGGCCCGGACGCCGCCGCCTTCCTGGACTACGCCTTGGTGGGCAAGATCTCCGCCATGGCCGTGGGCAAAGCCAAGTACTCGCTGATCTGCAACGACGACGGCGGTATCATCGACGACCTCATCACCTACCGCCGCCCGGCAGCGCAGGACGGTACCGACGTCTTCCTGGTGGTCCCCAACGCAGGAAACGCAGCCACCGTCGCGGCAGCATTGCAGGAACGTGCCGCCCGGTTCGACGTGGAGGTGGAGGACGCTTCAGCCCGCACATCACTGATCGCCGTCCAGGGTCCGGCAGCGGAGTCAATCCTGCTGCGACTGGTGCCGGCAGCACAGCATTCCCTCGTGACAGGGCTGAAGTACTACGCCGCAGTCGAGGTTCCCTTCCTGGTGGGCGGGGCGGGCCTGGACCTGCTGCTGGCCCGCACCGGGTACACCGGCGAGGACGGTTTTGAGATCTTCGTGGACAACGGGGACGCCGCCGGCCTCTGGCAGGCGCTGATCGCCATTGCCGACGAGGGCCAGCTCACCCCCGCAGGGCTCGCCTCCCGCGACTCCCTCCGCCTCGAAGCGGGGATGCCGCTGTACGGCAACGAACTCTCGCTGGAAGGCGACCCGTTCGCGGCCGGCCTGGGCGCCGTCGTCGCACTGTCCAAAGAAGGCGACTTCGTCGGCAAAGCCGCGCTGGCAGCCAAGAAGGACGCCGGTGCAGGCACCTCCTCAGGCCGCCGCCTCGTGGGGCTCAAGGGCCAAGGCCGCCGCGCCGGCCGGGCACACTACGCGGTCCTGAAAGACGGCTCAACCGTCGGAGAAGTCACCTCCGGCCAGCCCTCACCCACCCTCGGCTACCCGATCGCCATGGCTTATGTCGACGTCGAATTCGCCGCCCCCGGCACCGCGCTCGACGTCGACCTACGCGGCAAAACAGAACCGTTCGAAGTCGTCGATCTCCCGTTCTACCGCCGCGCCAAGTAGTCCAGCGTGCTGCCCCGTGGCTGGGTTCGGGACCGGCGGACCGGACATTTTCACGCGTGCCCTGGGCCCACGCCGTCAGGGTTCCCTGGCCGAGCTTGCGAGGTTAGGGAGACGGTGGGGAGCACGCTTTCGAAAAGTCCGGCTCCGCCGGCCCCTCGTGCGAACGTTGCGGTCATGTGCGGACGTGGTCAGGCCGTACCGGAAGTGGGTGGACGCGACTACGTGCGTGTGTTGTTTTTCTTCCGCCCATCCCGGGTCGCGGGTTGATTTGCTGCTTGCACTGTCGCTTTGGTGACGGAGCTCTGGGTGGGTGGGGGATTCCGGAAGCGTGCGTCAGAGGCGAGGAACGAGCCAGCACGCGGAGGAATTCCGCAGCCGCCCACCCAAGCCAGCCCCGCGCATCACTACGGATATCAGTAAGGAATTGTCATGGCAGTCGGAGTTTTTGATCTGTTTTCGATCGGGATTGGCCCCTCTAGTTCTCATACTGTGGGGCCGATGCGGGCTGCTGCTGTGTTTGCGGAGGAGTTGAGGGCTTCGGGTGTGCTGGCTGGGGTGGCGGGGTTGCGGGTGGATTTGTATGGGTCGTTGGCGGCGACGGGGCATGGGCATGGGACGATGACCGCGATCTTGTTGGGGTTGGAGGGGTTTCATCCGGAGTTGATCCTGCCCGTGGAGGTGGAGGAGCGGCTGGCCGCGATCGCGGAGACGGGGACCTTGAACCTCGCCGGCGCCGTCCCGCTGCCCTATGGGGTGGCGGATATGGTGTTGCGGCCGTTGACGGTGTTGCCGCGGCACACGAACGGGATGACGTTCACCGTCACGGACGCCGCGGGTGCGGTGGTGCATGCGGCGACGTTTTTCTCGGTCGGTGGCGGGTTCATTGTCCGGGAGGGTGAGGAGGACGCGGCGCAGCAGGAACTGGAGGAGTCCAAGAAGGAGCTCCCGTTGCCGTTCCGGACCGCCGCGGAACTCCTGGAACATTGCGCGGTGACCGGGCTGGGTATCGCGGACGTGATGCTCGTGAATGAAAAAACCTCACGCACGGAGGAGGAGATCCGGGCCGGTTTGCTGCACATCTGGTCCGTGATGGAAGCCTGTGTGGCGGCCTCGCTGACGCGCGAGGGGGTGTTGCCGGGCGGGTTGAAGGTCCGCCGCCGCGCCCCGGACTGGTTCGAGCGGTTGAAGAAGGAAACCGCCGACGGCAGGGATGCGGACCAGGACGCGGCGTGGGATGCGGGCCCGTACGACCCCAGGTATTGGCAGGAGTGGGTTAACTTGGTGGCGTTGGCGGTGAACGAGGAGAACGCCTCCGGCGGCCGGGTGGTCACCGCCCCGACGAACGGGGCGGCCGGGATCATCCCGGCGGTGTTGTTCTACGCCCTGCACTTCGCCCCCGGCATGGACAACGCCACCGCCGCGGACCGGGACGACGTCGTCGTGAAGTTCCTGCTCGCCGCGGCCGCGGTCGGGGTGCTCTACAAGGAACAGGCCTCGATCTCCGG
>NZ_JBFRDA010000041.1:0-2583 GCF_052113345.1 Pseudarthrobacter sp. YAF2
AAGCTGGCGGCTGTCATCACCGCCGAAATGGGCAAGCCTGTCACCCAGGCACGGGCCGAGGTCGCCAAATGCGCCAATATGCTTGACTGGTACGCCGAACATGGCCCGGCGATGCTGAAGGACACGGCAACAACCATCGGTCCCGAAGCCTACGTCTCCTACCTGCCCACCGGAACTGTGCTGGCCATCATGCCCTGGAACTTCCCGGTCTGGCAGATCTTCCGCGGAGCGGCACCCATCATCCTCGGCGGAAACGGCTACCTCCTCAAGCCCGCTTCAAACGTTGTCGGTTGCGCCCTGGCGCTGGAGTCGCTGTGGGCGGAAGCAGGGCTTCCGAAAGGCACCTTCGCCGTCGTGAACTGCGACCGCAACCAGGTGCCGGCCATCATCCACCACGAAGCCATAACGGGCGTGGCAGTGACCGGCGGCACCGTCGCCGGCCAGACTGTTGCGGCCGAGGCCGGCCGAGCGCTGAAAAAGGTCATCCTCGAACTCGGCGGATCTGACCCGTTCATCGTCTTGGCCGATGCCGATTTGGACAAGGCCGTCGAGGCCGCCGCGACCGGACGTATGGTGAACGCCGGACAGGTGTGCATCTCCGCCAAACGGATTATCGTCGAACGCCCCGTCTATGCAGAGTTCACTGCCAAACTCACCAGTCGCGTTGAGAGCTTCAAGGTCGGTGACCCTACCGACCCGGACACGTTTGTCGGCCCCATGGCCAAGGAAGAAGGCCTGCTGGACGTTGACGATCAGGTCAAGCGCTCCATTACGGACGGAGCCGAGCTCTTAACGGGCGGTCATCGTCTGCCCGGCCCAGGGTCCTTCTACGCCCCCACGGTGCTGGCCGGCGTCACGGAAGCGATGACAGCCTTCCGGGAAGAAATTTTCGGCCCCGTCGCCAGCGTCATCGTGGCTGAAGACGCCGAGGATGCCCTGGCCAAGGCAAACAACTCCGAATTCGGTCTCAGCGCTGCGATCTGGACCGCCGACAACGCCAAAGCCCGGAACATGGCCCGCCGGATCGACGCCGGCGGCGTTTTCATCAACGGGCTATCCGTCTCGGACCCCCGCATCCCGATCGGCGGGGTCAAGAAGAGCGGCTTCGGCCGCGAATTGTCTTACCTGGGCGTACATGAGTTCACCAACATCCAGTCGGTCTGGGACCAGACACCCCTCAACGCTGCTGCGGAAGCAGCACAAGGAGTARCACAATGAGCGCGCCCACCATSAACCAGGAGCTGTTCGACAAGGGCCTGGCCACCCGTCGGGAAGTCCTCGGCGACGAGTACGTCCAGCGCAGCCTGGACAGCGCTGACGAGTTCTCCATGCCGATGCAGGAACTCGTCACCCAGTACTGCTGGGGTGACGTCTGGAACCGGCCAGGCYTGGAACGCGCACAGCGCAGCCTGATCAACCTGGCMATGATCAGCGCACTSAACCGGCCCCACGAGCTGAAGGTCCACGTCCGGGGCGCCRTCCGCAACGGTGTMACCAAGGARCAGATCAAGGAAGTCTTCCTCCAGGTSGCMATCTACTGCGGCGCCCCCGCAGCCCTGGAGAGCTTCCGCCTGGCCCGTGAAGTGTTCAAGGAAATGGAGGCCGAGGCATGAGCACCATCGGMTTCATCGGTCTGGGCAACATGGGCTTCCCCATGGCCTCACGGCTCGCCGACGCGAACCACACCCTCATTGTGGAAGACCGCGACAAGGGGGCAGTCCAACGGTTCCAAGAACAGCACACCACATCMCGGAMCGCCACGGACGCCAAGGCMTGGCAGGATGCCGACATCATCATCACGATGCTGCCCAACTCCGACATCGTCGAAGCCGTACTGGCCGGGGGCGTGGCCGGCGCTGCCTCGTTGAACACCCTGTTTATCGACATGTCCTCCTCCGAGCCGATCCGCTCCCGGGACCTGGGTGCCCGGCTCGAACGGCAGGGCATGCGTTACCTGGACGCTCCCGTCTCCGGCGGGGTGCGCGGAGCGCAGAACGGTCAGCTCGCCATCATGGTCGGAGGCCGCTGGCACGATCTGGACCAGGCCAAAGACATTTTCGACGTTCTGGGCAAGTCAGTCATACACGTCGGTGACGCCGGCTCCGGACATGCGGCGAAGGCCCTGAACAACCTGGTCTCGGCGGCTTCGGTCGCTGCCACCGTCGAAGCCCTGCGCGTTGGCGAACGCTTCGGCATCGACCCGGCAACCCTGACGCAGGTCCTGAACGCCTCCTCCGGGCGGAGCAACACGTCCGAAAACAAAGTCGCACAGTTCATGCTCTCCGGCACGTTCGGCTCCGGTTTCCCGATCGGGCTGATGACCAAGGACATCAAGATCGCCACGGCCCTTGCCGATTCCCTCGGCGTTGATGCCCGTTTCAGCCAGGACTGCGAGGCCATCTGGCAGTCCATCCTCGACGCCGGACACGGCGCACAGGACCACACGAGGATGTATGAATACCTCGCCAACCCCACCCCTGCTTTCAACGATGAAAGGCAAATCCATGCGTGACTTCGCACAGGTGCTGCAGACCGCGACCCAGGACTTCGAGTTCAACCGTGAGATGCGCTACTACACCGGCA
>NZ_JBFRDA010000042.1:0-4355 GCF_052113345.1 Pseudarthrobacter sp. YAF2
CGTGGCTGCAGGAGAAGATACCTCCCATATCCTCAGCGGGTTGACTAACCAGCTGCCTGATCGTGATCCGGAAGAGACTGCCGAGTGGGTTGAGTCCCTGGATGCGTTGATCAGGGAACAGGGCACCGAGCGTGCCCAATACATCATGCGGAGCCTGCTGCAGCGCGCGGGCGCGCAGAGTGTCGGGGTGCCGATGGTGACCACCACCGATTACGTGAACACGATCCCGGTGGACCAGGAGGCCGAGTTCCCGGGCAACGAGGAGTTCGAGCGCCGGTACCGGGCGTAYATGCGCTGGAACGCTGCCGTRATGGTGCACCGGGCGCAGCGTCCCGAGATCGGTGTGGGCGGGCACATCTCCACCTATGCCGGGGCCGCGACCCTGTACGAGGTCGGGTTCAACCACTTYTTCCGCGGCAAGGACCACCCCGGCGGCGGGGACCAGGTCTTCTTCCAGGGCCACGCCTCCCCCGGCATGTACGCCMGSGCGTTCATGGAAGGCCGGCTCTCCGAGGAAGACCTCGACGGGTTCCGGCAGGAAAAGTCCCGCGCCGGGCACGCCCTGTCCTCCTACCCGCACCCACGCCTGATGCCGGGCTTCTGGGAATTCCCCACCGTGTCCATGGGCATCGGGCCGATGAACGCGATCTACCAGGCCCARAACAACCGGTACCTGCACAACCGGGGCCTGAAAGACACCTCGGACCAGCAGGTCTGGGCGTTCCTGGGCGACGGGGAAATGGACGAACCGGAATCCCGCGGCCTGCTCCAGCTCGCCGCGAACGAGAACCTGGACAACCTGAACTTCGTGATCAACTGCAACCTCCAGCGCCTCGACGGCCCGGTCCGGGGCAACGGGAAAATCATGCAGGAACTCGAAGCGTTCTTCCGCGGCGCGGGCTGGAACGTCATCAAGGTCGTCTGGGGCCGGGAATGGGATGACCTGCTCACCCGCGACACCGACGGCTCGCTCGTGAAAATCATGAACGAAACCGTCGACGGCGACTACCAGACCTACAARGCCGAATCCGGCGGGTTCGTCCGCGAACACTTCTTCGGCAAAACCCCGCAAACCAAAGACCTCGTCGCGGACCTCACCGACGACCAGATCTGGAACCTCAAACGCGGCGGCCACGACTACCGCAAGGTCTACGCCGCCTACAAAGCCGCCACCGAATTCAAGGGCAAACCCACCGTCATCCTCGCCCACACCGTCAAAGGCTACGGCCTGGGCCCGCACTTCGAGGGCCGCAACGCGACCCACCAGATGAAGAAACTGACCCTGGATGACCTGAAGAAGTTCCGCGACCACCTGCGGATCCCCGTCACCGACGAACAGATCGAGAATGACGCGTACCGGCCGCCGTACTACCACCCGGGCACCGACGCGCCGGAAATCAAGTACATGATGGAACGCCGCGCAGCACTTGGCGGGTCGGTCCCGGAGCGCCGGAACACCCACGCCGAAATCGCCTTGCCGGACGCGAAGTCCTATGAGGTGGCCAAGCGCGGGTCCGGCAAGCAGCAGGCCGCCACCACCATGGCCTTCGTGCGCCTGCTCAAGGACCTGATGCGGGATAAGAACTTCGGCAAGCACATCGCCCCGATCATCCCGGACGAAGCCCGGACGTTCGGGATGGACGCGTTCTTCCCGACCGCGAAGATCTACAACCCCAAGGGCCAGAACTACCTCTCCGTGGACCGGGACCTSGTCCTGGCCTACAAAGAATCCCCCGCCGGGCAACTGATCCACCCCGGCATCAACGAAGCCGGCGCCGTSGCAGCCTTCACCGCCGCCGGAACCTCCTACGCCACCCACGGCGTCCCCCTGGTCCCGGTCTACGTGTTCTACTCCATGTTCGGCTTCCAGCGCACCGGCGACGCCTTCTGGGCAGCWGCRGACCAAATGACCCGCGGCTTCATCATCGGCGCCACCGCAGGACGGACCACCCTCACCGGCGAAGGCCTCCAGCACGCCGACGGCCACTCCCCCCTCCTGGCCTCCACCAACCCGGCCGTCATCACCTACGACCCCGCCTACGGCTACGAAATCGGGCACATCATGCGCTCGGGCCTCGAACGCATGTACGGGCCSGACTCGGACGACAAGAACGTCATGTACTACCTCACCGTGTACAACGAACCCATCGTCCAACCCGCCGAACCCGAAAACCTCGACGTCGAAGGCCTCATCAAGGGCATCTACCTGCTGGCCCCGGCAAAGATCGACGGTCCCCGCACCCAGATCCTCGCCTCCGGCGTCTCCGTGCCCTGGGCCAAAGCCGTCCCCGACCAGATCCGGCAATTCGTCCCCAACGAATACGCCACCCTCGGCGCCGACGGCTTCGGCTTCTCCGACACCCGCGCAGCAGCCCGCCGCTACTTCAAAAACGACACCCACTCCATCGTGGTCAAAGCGCTTCAGATGCTTGCGGCGCGCGGAGAGGTTGAGGAGGGCGCGCCGTCGTACGCCATGGACCGGTACAAGCTCCTGGACGTCAATGCCGGCACCACCGGCGGGGCGGGCGGAGACGCCTGAGTCCAGGCTCGAGCGGCAGTCGGGGCAGTTTCCGGGGGGAGGCTGCCCCGGCTGCTTTGTCGTTGGCTAGTGTGCAGATATGGAGAACGTCGAGGAATCCGGGGCGCCGGGCGTGCGCGTAACCGGGGTGCTGCTTGCTGCGGGCGCGGGCACTCGCCTGGGGCTGGGCCCGAAGGCCTTGTTGCCGTATCGCGGGAGGCCCCTGGTGGAGATGGTGGCCGGCAAACTGCTTGAGGGCGGCTGCCGCGAAGTGGTGGTGGTCCTTGGTGCCGGAGCCGCAGATGTTGCCGCGGCGGCCGACCTGGATGCTTTCCGCGTGGTGGCAAATCCTGGGTGGCAGTCCGGCATGGGCAGCTCGTTACTGCTCGGAAACAACACCGCGGATCCCAAAGACCACCTGCTGATCGCCTTGGTGGACCAGCCCGGCCTGACACGGGAAACGGTGGAGCGGCTCCTGGCCGCCCATCGCCCCGGGCGCATCACCGCCGCCGCGTACCGGCCCAAGGAGAGTCCTACCGGGGATCAGTCTGAACTACGCCGGGGCCATCCCCTGCTCATCGACGCCTCCTTGCGGGAAGAGGTGTGCGCAACGGTAGCGGGCGACGCCGGTGCCCGAGGCTTCCTGCGCAGGCACCCGGAACTGGTGGACGAGGTGGATTGCAGCGACCAGTCCACCGGTGAGGACGTGGATACCCCGGAACAGTTGGGCCTGCTCCGCTAGTACCGGAGGCGGTCAAGCTTGCGCGCGCAGGAACTGCTCAATGGCATGCTCAGCGGGGGATGCCCCGTGGCGAACGATGTCGACCCTGCCTGGCCATATTCCGTCCGGCCATGTTGTGGGTTCCCAGTCTTGGTGTTCGCTGGTGTAGTGGCGGCCGGCCGGTGAGGTCCAACCGGGTGGTTCGTTCTTGCTCGCGGGTGCGGGTTTCCAGCCGGTGGTGTGCCGCAGGCGGTGGTGTTTGGGGCAGGGTTGTCCCAGGTTGGAGATTCCGGTGCTGCCGCCGTCGGCCCAGGCGAGGAGGTGGTCGGCCTCGGTGTCCAGGGAGTTGGTGCTGCAACCAGGGAACGGGCATTTACCGTCCCGGAGCCGGAGCCAGTTCCGCATGGCCTTGCCCACCCGGTAGCTGCTCCGGCCGATCTCCAGCGGCGCCCCGTCCCGCGGGTCCACGAGCACCCGGTAGAACGAGCCCGCCCCCTCCGCGAGCAGCCGCCGGGCCATCGACGGCGGGATCGGCCCGTACCCGTCCAACACCGCCGGCTCATCGGTCAGACCCAGCAGGGAGAACACCGGCACGGTCACCAGCACCTGCGCCCGGATCGAGGATGACAAGCCGGCCGCCGCCCCGTCCCCGGTCCCGCGCAGGGCATCGAGTCCCTCGCTCAGGCCGTCACCACATCCGCCGGTCCCGCTCCCGCTGCTGCCGGGGGTAAGTCCGTTAGTGAGGATCGCGTCGGCAAACACATCGGCCCGGAGTTGGGTGAGGGTGCGGGTCTCGCCCGGGCCTTGAAGTCCGCGGGAAACAGTGGTGAGCCGGTTCCAGGCCGCTGCTCCCTGGTCTGCGGGCAGGTACGCGCCCAGCCACGCCATCCCGTCCCGGTCCGGCCGGTACTCCACCCGCCGGTCCACGACTCCCTTTGCGTGGCGTTTCTCGATCGACCCGGCATGATGGCGCTCCCGCCAGGCCCGGGCCTTGGCACGGAACCGGTGCGCCGGCATCTCCCCCACCGGGCACCCCCGCGCCCCATCCTGTGTGTCGGGGTCCAGGAAATGCGCCTCCAACGCCGCCGCCCCGGCAGGATCAAGGCCCGCGGTCTC
>NZ_JBFRDA010000043.1:0-2097 GCF_052113345.1 Pseudarthrobacter sp. YAF2
TGTCCGAGGGTATCCGGTTTGTGCAGGGTGAGTTCGACGACGATGCGGCGTTTGAGCGTCTTGGCGAGACGATCAAGGAGCTCGACGACGTCCGGGGTACCCGGGGGAACCACGCGTTCTACCTGTCCATCCCGCCGAAGGCGTTCGAGCAGGTGTGCCGGCAGTTGTCCAAGCACGGCCTGGCGCAGGCCGACGGGGACAAGTGGCGGCGGGTGGTGATCGAGAAGCCGTTCGGTCATGACCTGGAGTCGGCGCGGCAGCTGAACGACATTGTCGAGTCCGTGTTCCCGCCGGAYGCGGTGTTCCGGATTGATCATTACCTGGGCAAGGAGACGGTGCAGAACATCCTGGCGTTGCGGTTCGCGAACCAGTTGTTTGAGCCGTTGTGGAACGCGAATTACGTGGACCATGTCCAGATCACGATGGCCGAGGACATTGGCACCGGTGGCCGGGCRGGGTATTACGACGGCGTGGGTGCAGCCCGCGACGTCATTCAGAACCACYTGCTCCAGCTGCTGGCGTTGACSGCGATGGAGGAGCCCATCTCCTTTAACGCCGATGACCTGCGGGCGGAGAAGGAGAAGGTCCTCGCCGCGGTGAAGCTCCCGGAGGATCTGTCCACGCATTCTGCGCGGGGCCAGTTCACCGGTGGCTGGCAGGGCGGTGAGCAGGTCCAGGGCTACCTGGAAGAGGAAGGTATCCCGGCGGATTCGACCACGGAGACGTTCGCGGCGGTYCGGGTGGATATCCATACCCGGCGTTGGTCCGGGGTGCCGTTCTACCTGCGYGCGGGCAAGCGCCTGGGGMGGCGGGTCACTGAGATCGCSGTGGTGTTCAAACGGGCACCGAACCTGCTCTTCCGTGACCATGGCGAGGACGAYTTCGGGCAGAACGCGGTGGTGATCCGGGTCCAGCCCGATGAGGGGGTGACCATCCGGTTCGGGTCCAAGGTTCCGGGTACGCAGATGGAAGTGCGGGATGTGACCATGGACTTCGGTTACGGGCACTCGTTCACCGAATCGAGCCCGGAGGCCTACGAGCGGTTGATCCTGGACGTGCTGCTCGGTGAGCCGCCGCTGTTCCCGCGGCAYGAGGAAGTGGAGCTGTCCTGGAAGATCCTTGACCCGTTCGAGGAATACTGGGCCACCCTGGACGAACAGCCCGAACCCTACGCCCCCGGCTCCTGGGGCCCGGCCAGCGCTGATGAGCTGCTGGCCCGTGACGGACGAACCTGGAGAAGGCCATGATCGTAAACCTCCCCGATACCACCACCTCGAAGGTCTCCAAGAAACTCATGTCCCTGCGCGAGCAGGGCGGGGTGATCGCCCTGGGCCGGGTCCTGACCCTGGTGGTGGTGACCAAGTCCGGGCTCGAGGAAGAAGCGATCGAGGCCGCGAACGACGCCAGYCGGGAACACCCTTGCCGGATCATCGTCCTSGCCGACGCCGGGAAAGACGCCGAKGACCGGCTCGACGCGCAGATCAGGGTGGGCGGGGACGCCGGCGCGTCCGAGGTCATCGTGCTSCGCGGYTACGGCCAACTCGCGCACGAGTCCGAATCCCTGGTCGCCGCGCTGCTGCTCCCGGACGCCCCGATCGTGGCCTGGTGGCCGCACGGGGCCCCCGCGAACGCGTGCGARACCTCCATCGGGGCGATCGCGCACCGCAGGATCACCGATTCGGCCAACGAACCGGACCCGCAGGCCGCSCTGGAACGGATCCACCACACCTAYAAAGCCGGCGACACCGACCTCGCCTGGACCCGGCTGACCAACTGGCGGATCCAACTCGCCGCGGCCCTGGACGAAGTCGATTCCTCCCCGGTCACCGCGGTCGCGGTCGARGGCGCCTCGGAYTCACCCTCCACCATCCTSCTCGCMGCCTGGCTCACCCTGACCCTGGACGCCCCCGTCACCATCGTCGCGGACCCCGCAGGCACAGGGATCCGCCGCGTCCGCCTCACCCGCCCCGGCGGCGACGTCCAACTCTTCCGCCCCGGACTCTCCGTCGCCGAACTCACCCAACCCGGCCAACCCGCCCAACGCATCACCCTCCCACGCCGCAGCCTCCGCGACTGCCTCGCCGAAGAACTCCGCCG
>NZ_JBFRDA010000044.1:0-1286 GCF_052113345.1 Pseudarthrobacter sp. YAF2
CCGGTGTAGCCGTCGCGGGTTTCGGCGATGTGGCGGATGCGGGTGCGGCAGGCGTACCAGCCGGCGATCATGAGGATGGAGGCGATGGCGGTGACGAGCATGGTCAGGGGTGAGTCGATGAAGACCATGATGAGGACGCCGATGAGGAAGAGCAGGGAGAGGTAGCCGGTGTAGGGGGCGCCGAACATGCGGAAGGTGGGGCGGGTGACCCAGCCTTTGTCGGCCCAGCGTTTGAGTTGGATTTGGCACAGGACGATGGTGGCCCAGGTCATGATGATGCCGACGGAGGCGATGTTCAGGACGATTTCGAAGGCGTCGGYGGGGACGAGGTAGTTCAGGGGGACGCCGAGGAGGGAGACGGTGGCGGTGATGGCGATGCCGCCGTAGGGGACGCCTGCTTTGTTCATGCGGGAGGCGAATTTGGGGGCGGAGCCGTTGACGGACATGGAGCGCAGGATCCGGCCGGTGGAGTAGAGTCCGGCGTTCAGGGAGGACAGGGCGGCGGTGAGGACGACGAGGTTCATGATGACGTCSACGCCTTGGAMGCCGATGGAGCCGAAGAAGGTGACGAAGGGGCTGACGCCTTTTTGGTAGGAGGTGAAGGGCAGCAGGAGGGCGAGGAGGATGACGGAGCCGACGTAGAACACGGCGATGCGGAAGACCACGGAGTTGATGGCTTTGGGCATGATTTTTTCGGGGTTTTCGGTTTCGCCGGCGGCGGTGCCGACGAGTTCGATGGAGGCGTAGGCGAACAGGACGCCTTGCATGAGGATGATCATGGGCAGCAGGCCGTTGGGGAAGATCCCGCCGTTATCGGACAGGAGGCTGATGCCGACCGGCTGGCCGGAGACGGGGGTGCCGAAGATGACGAAGTAGGTGCCGATGATCAGGAACGCGACGAGGGCTGCGACCTTGATCAGGGCGAACCAGAATTCCATTTCGCCGAAGACTTTCACGGAGACCAGGTTCAGGGCGAGGACGACGATCAGGGCGGTCAGYGCCCAGGCCCACTGCGGGACCTCGGCCATCCAGGGGATGTAGTTGCCGAAGAAGTGCATGTAGAGGGCGGCGGCGGTGATGTCCACGATGGTGGTGGTGGCCCAGTTGATCCAGTAGAACCAGCCGGAGACGAACGCGGCTTTTTCGCCGAAGAATTCGCGGGCGTAGGAGACGAAGGAGCCTGAGGAGGGCCGGTGCAGGACCAGTTCGCCCAGGGCGCGCAGGATCAGGAACGCGAAGAACCCGCACACGGCGTACGCGATGACCAGGGACGGGCCCGCGGCGTT
>NZ_JBFRDA010000045.1:0-1173 GCF_052113345.1 Pseudarthrobacter sp. YAF2
GGGTTGTCGGGGTCGCCGGTGTAGTAGTCCTGGGTGTAGATCTCGATGCGGTGGCCGTCCGGGTCCAGGATGTAGAGGTAGAAGGCGTTGGAGACGCCGTGCCGGCCGGGGCCGCGTTCGATCCGGTCGCTGATGCGCAGGGCGCCCATTTTGTCGCAGATCTGGATGATGTTGTGCTTTTCGTGGGTGGCGAACGCGACGTGGTGCATGCGGGGGCCGTTGCCGCCGGTCAGTGCGGTGTCGTGGACGGTTTGCTTGCGGTGCATCCAGGCGGCGTAGGTGACGCCGTCGGCGTCCTTGATGTCTTCGGAGACGCGGAAGCCGAGGTCTTCGAGGTAGGCGCGGCCGCGGGGGACGTCGGGGGTGACCTGGTTGAAGTGGTCCAGGCGGACCAGTTCGCCGGCGGAGTAGAGGTCGTAGCGCTGGGTGAGGCGTTCCACGTGCTCCACGTCGTAGAAGAATTCGTAGGGGAAGCCCAGCGGGTCCTCGACGCGGACGGAGTCGCCGATGCCCTTGGTGAAGCCGTCCTTGCGGCGTTCCACCCGGCAGCCGAGTTCGCGGTAGTAGGTCTCGGCGGCGTCGACCTCGGCGGGGGACTTCACCCGGTAGGCGAAGGCTGCGACGGCGGCGATGGGGCCTTTGCGGAGGACCAGGTTGTGGTGGATGAACTCCTCCAGGGAGCGGAGGTAGATGTTGTTCTCGTCTTCCTCGGTGACGTGCAGGCCCAGGACGTCCACGTAGAACTCACGGGATTTGGCGAGGTCGGTGACCACGATTTCCATGTAGGCGCAGCGGACGATGTCCGGAGCCGGGACAGTGGGTGTGGGAACGAAGTTGGTCATGATGGTCTCTCTTTTTTGAAAGGGGTACGGGCTAGGCGCCGAATTTGGGGGTGTGGACGGTGCCGAGGGTGATGTGCACGGCCTGCTGGTCGGTGTAGAAGTCGATGGAGCGGTAGCCGCCCTCGTGGCCCAGGCCGGAGGCCTTGACGCCGCCGAACGGGGTGCGGAGGTCGCGGACGTTGTGGCTGTTCAGCCACACCATGCCGGCCTCGACGTTCTGCGAGAAGTTGTGGGCCCGGGTCAGGTTCTGGGTCCAGATGTAGGCGGCCAGGCCGTACCTGGTGTTGTTGGCCAGGGCGAGGGCCTCGTCGTCGTTCTCGAACGGGGTGAT
>NZ_JBFRDA010000046.1:0-1173 GCF_052113345.1 Pseudarthrobacter sp. YAF2
GGGTTGTCGGGGTCGCCGGTGTAGTAGTCCTGGGTGTAGATCTCGATGCGGTGGCCGTCCGGGTCCAGGATGTAGAGGTAGAAGGCGTTGGAGACGCCGTGCCGGCCGGGGCCGCGTTCGATCCGGTCGCTGATGCGCAGGGCGCCCATCTTGTCGCAGATCTGGATGATGTTGTGCTTCTCGTGGGTGGCGAACGCGACGTGGTGCATGCGCGGACCGTTGCCGCCGGTCAGGGCCGTGTCGTGGACGGTTTGCTTGCGGTGCATCCAGGCGGCGTAGGTGACGCCGTCCGAATCCTTGATGTCTTCGGAGACGCGGAAGCCGAGGTCTTCGAGGTAGGCGCGGCCGCGCGGGACGTCGGGGGTGACCTGGTTGAAGTGGTCCAGGCGGACCAGTTCACCGGCGGAGTAGAGGTCGTAGCGCTGGGTGAGGCGTTCCACGTGCTCCACGTCGTAGAAGAACTCGTAGGGGAAGCCCAGCGGGTCCTCGACGCGGACGGAGTCGCCGATGCCCTTGGTGAAGCCGTCCTTGCGGCGCTCCACCCGGCAGCCCAGCTCGCGGTAGTAAGCCTCGGCGGCGTCCACTTCGGCGGGGGACTTCACCCGGTAGGCGAAGGCTGCGACGGCGGCGATGGGTCCCTTGCGCAGCACCAGGTTGTGGTGGATGAACTCCTCCAGGGAACGCAGGTAGATGTTGTTCTCGTCTTCCTCGGTGACGTGCAGGCCCAGGACGTCCACGTAGAACTCACGGGACTTGGCGAGGTCGGTGACCACGATTTCCATGTAGGCGCAGCGGACGATGTCCGGAGCCGGAACAGAAGGGGTGGGGACAAAGTTGGTCATGATGGTCTCTCTTCTTTGAAAGGGGTACGGGCTAGGCGCCGAATTTGGGGGTGTGGACGGTGCCGAGGGTGATATGCACGGCCTGCTGGTCGGTGTAGAAGTCGATGGAGCGGTAGCCGCCTTCGTGGCCCAGGCCGGAGGCCTTGACGCCGCCGAACGGGGTGCGGAGGTCGCGGACGTTATGGCTGTTCAGCCACACCATGCCGGCCTCGACGTTCTGCGAGAAGTTGTGGGCCCGGGTCAGGTTCTGGGTCCAGATGTAGGCGGCCAGGCCGTACCTGGTGTTGTTGGCCAGGGCGAGGGCCTCGTCGTCGTTCTCGAACGGGGTGAT
>NZ_JBFRDA010000047.1:0-1232 GCF_052113345.1 Pseudarthrobacter sp. YAF2
GTGCAGCAGTTGTGGCGGCGCCGCAACGAGGAAGCCGGCCGGACCCTGGTGGGCCGAAAGATCGGCCTCACGTCCAAGGCCATGCAGGCCGCCACCGGCATCACCGAACCGGACTACGGCGCGATCTTCGATGACATGGTGCTGGAGACCGGCTGCTCGGTTCAGTGGGACCAGTACACCCAYCCGCGGGTGGAGGTTGAGCTCGCGTTTGTCCTCAAGGATGGGCTGAAGGGCCCGGGCGTGACCATCTTCGAYGTYCTGAAGGCCACCGACTACGTGGTCCCGGCCCTCGAGATCCTGGATTCCAGGATCGAGATGGAGGGCCGGACCATTGTGGACACCATCTCGGACAACGCAGCGATGGGCGCCATGGTGATTGGCGGGAACCCTGTGAAGCCGGACGCCGTAGACCTGCGCTGGGTCTCCGCCATCCTCTACAAGAACCAGACCGTGGAGGAAACCGGTGTGGCCGCCGGCGTCCTGGACCACCCCGCCAACGGCGTCCACTGGCTGGCCAACAAAATCGCCGCCCACGGTGACTCGCTGAAGGCCGGGGACATCATCCTGGCCGGCTCGTTCACCCGCCCCCTGTGGGTGTACAAGGGCGACACCGTCCACGCCGACTACGGCCCCCTGGGGAGTGTCACATGCCGATTCCACTAGAAAACACCTTCCGCGACGCCCTCGCCGCGGCCAACCGCCCGCTCGCGGGGATGTGGGTGTGCTCCGGCAGCCCGCTGATCGCCGAACTCTGCGCCGGTTCACGCCCTGGTCCGGCCGCCCGTGAACGACACCGTAGTGATCAAGCAGTACCTGGACCTCGGTGTGCAGAACCTGCTCATCCCCATGGTGAATTCCGTGGCCGAGGCAGAGGCTGCGGTGGCTGCCACCCGGTACCCGCCCCAGGGCGTGCGCGGGGTGGGATCCGCCCTGGCCCGCGCCGCCCGCTGGAACCGGGTCCCGGACTACCTGGCCCGCGCCAGCGAGACCATCAGCGTCACCGTCCAGATTGAATCCACCGCCGCCGTCGACGCCGTGGAGGACATCCTCAACGTCGACGGGGTGGACGCCATCTTCGTCGGTCCCTCCGACCTCGCCGCGTCCATGGGCCTGCTGGGACAGCAGGAACACCCCGAAGTGCGCGCCGCCGTCGAACACTGCCTGTCCGCCGCCAAAGCGGCCGGCAAGCCCGCCGGCGTCAACGCCTTCAACCCGGACACCGCCCAGCACTA